>NZ_CP043420.1:906154-1208206 GCF_008247605.1 Kushneria phosphatilytica
TAAGGTTTCGCTGGTAGGCGGGGGCTCTGAAACTGCTCGGATGGGGTTGTCCAATGATTAACGGAGTTCCAGCGTGCTGACACGAATACCCGGCTGGGTCATGATCGGTAGCGTGCTGCTGGCCTTCTGTGCCGGCTATATCAATTGCATTGCCTTTCTGGGGTTTGCGGGCAATGCCGTCTCCCATGTCACCGGCAACATCACGCTGATGGCCCAACTGACGATCGAGCGGGCGTGGTACCCACTCTGGCAATTGACGCTGATTGTGATCAGTTTTCTGGTCGGAGCGATGATCAGTGGCATGCTGCTGCGCAGCGAGGCATTGAAGCTGGGCCGACAGTATGGTCTGGCACTGCTGATCGAGTCGCTGTTGCTGGCGATGGCCACGCTGCTGTTCCTGAATCGAGCCTATGGTGGCGAATGGCTCGCCTCCATGGCCTGTGGTCTGCAGAACGCGATGGTAGCGACTTACAGTGGCTCGGTGATTCGCACGACACACCTGACCGGGATCGTGTCGGATATCGGTGCCGCCATCGGCAGTTTTATGGTGGGAGAGCCGTTACGTACACGACAGTTGACGTTGCAGGGGGCAATTGCCGGTAGCTTTTTTACAGGCGCATTGAGTGGCGGCTGGCTGTTCGGGGCCATAGGATATGCCGTCCTGCTGGCACCGGCTCTGCTCGTGGGACTGGCAGGCGTACTTTATAGCCTGATGCGTCTGGAGCGGGCAGCATGAGAAAAAGCCTGTCGGTAAGTGCGTGGGCAGAGATCTGTCGGATGGCCCTGGGCTGATGAGCAAAAAACAGGCTCGGTAGCATGGCCCGGGCGAACTATGCTGCCGGAGGAGATCGTACCTGCACCGCTCAGAGAGAATACTTGCCATGCAACATCTGTTCGATCAGCAACTCAAGGTCATCCACGGTGATATTACCCGCCTGGAGGTGGATGTCATTGTCAATGCGGCCAATCATTCGCTGATGGGAGGGGGTGGCGTCGATGGCGCCATTCACCGGGCAGCCGGTCCGAAACTGAAACAGGCCTGCCGCGAACTGCGGGAGACTGACTGGCCCGATGGGCTGCCTGATGGCGAAGTGGCGCTCACCGAGGGCTTCGAGTTGCCAGCGCGTTACGTGATCCACACCGTGGGGCCGGTTTACGCGAAGACGAAAGACAAATCCCACCTGCTGGCCAGCTGTTATCGCAATGCCATGACTCTGGCCGCGCACAAGGGGTGCGAGAGCATCGCCTTTCCGGCGATTTCCACCGGCGTTTACGGTTATCCATTCGAGGAAGCCGCTGAAGTCGTATTGTCGGTCATGCGTGATGAATTACCCCGGTTGGAGATGACAGTAACACTCTGCTTTTTCAGTGAATCGGATGGCCGGGCCTTTCTGGAGGTTGCCCGCCGGAAGGGAGAACTCGATGGCTGATGAGTCCCGATATTATCCGACGGCATTGGCTGATGGCGGGTCAACGCCCAGATAGACCATTAGACAGGCACCCGGGAGATCCGGAATGCGCAGTGGCAGATAGTCGAATTCCCGGGTGTTGCCATCCGGCAGCTGCATCGATTTGCGGCCGCTACCGAGATCGAGCACATCCTGTTCGGCCCACAGTTCCCGAAAGATATCGCTGACGTCCAGCAGATCGGCAATCAGGGTCTGCATCCGTGGGTCGTGAGTATGTTCTGCTGCCTGTCTGCGAAATATCGAGACCAGGCTGCGTGCTGCATGGCGCCAGTCGGCCTCGTGCGTTTCCACACGCTCTCGGGTAAACAGCCACCACAGCTTGTTGCGGGGGTGACGCGCATCAGGGGAGTCGAAGTCGAACAGCGCGGTAGCGGCGGCGTTTTCCGCGATCACATACCAGTAGGCATCCATGACATAGGCGGGATCCGGTTCCAGACGGTTGAGCAGGCACTGCAGGATCGGGCTGACCTGTGAGGCGCGATCGATCGGACGGGGCGGTGCGGATCGCCCGGCCAGTACGTAGAGGTGTTCTCGTTCGGTTTCGTTCATCAGCAGCGCTCGAGCCAGTGAGGCCAGCGCCTGATCGGAAGGTTGCACATCGCGGTCCTGCTCCAGCGCGGTATACCAGGCGGTACCCATGCTGGCGCGTGTCGCTACTTCTTCCCGACGCAAACCCGGTGTACGCCGGCGTTGGCCTGGCGGCAATCCGGCCATTTCAGGCGTAATCGCGGCGCGCCTGGAGCGCAGGAATTCCCCGAGTGAGGGGGACGCTGTAGGTGATGAGGTCATGGTGAGCCTGCCAAACGTAGGATAACTTCCTGGCTTTTGCAGGATCGTAGCAAAGCTTAGGGTCTGGTGTGGGGGTCACGAGTGCGCAGGGTTTCGAAAAGACAACCCTGACAGGAAAGCAGTGACCGTGCAGCGAGGACCTGACATGCAGTGGATCATCAATGGCCTGGTTCGGGAGGCCGACATCGATTTCCGAACATCCCTTCTCGATCTGCTTCGCGAGCATCTTGAACTCACCGGCACCAAAAAGGGGTGCAACCAGGGCGCATGCGGCGCCTGCACGGTGCTGGTCGATGGTGAGCGAATCAACGCCTGTCTGGCGCTGGCCGTACAGTATCAGGATCGCTCGATCACCACCGTGGAAGGATTGGGACACGACGACGAGTTGCATCCCGTTCAGCAGGCCTTTGTCGAACATGACGGCTTCCAGTGTGGTTATTGCACTCCCGGACAGCTCTGCTCGGCAGTCGGCATGGCCGGCGAACTCAAGCGAGGCATGCCGAGCGCGGTCACGGTCGATCTGGTCAATACCGATATCGTGCCGAGTCATGATGAATTACGCGAGCGGATGAGCGGCAACCTGTGCCGTTGTGGTGCCTATAACGGCATTGCAGCCGCGATTGCCTCGACCCTGGCCACGGAGGTCTCCTCATGAGAGCGTTCGATTATCATCGAGCCGCCGATTCGGAGCAGGCTATCCGGGTAGCCGCTGGATACGATGCGGCCCGCTATCTGGGTGGGGGGACCAACCTGGTGGACCTGATGCGCGAGCACATCGAGCAGCCGGCGACGCTGATCGATATCACTGCGCTCTCGCAGGGCATTACCGAAACGACGGCGGGCGGGCTGCTGATCGGTGCCGGGGTCACCAATAGCGCACTGGCGGCTGATCATCGCGTGCGTCAGCGCTATCCGATGCTGGCCCGTGCACTGCTCTCTGGTGCCAGTGCCCAGATCCGCAATATGGCAACGGTTGGCGGTAACGTGCTGCAGCGCACGCGCTGTGTCTATTTTTATGACACCGCAGCGCACTGCAACAAGCGTGAACCTGGCGCTGGATGTGATGCCCTGGAAGGCTTCAATCGCAACCATGCCATTCTTGGCGCCTCGCCTGCCTGCGTGTCAGTACATCCCTCCGATATGAGTGTGGCACTGGTCGCGCTGGATGCCCGGGTACATCTGGAGGGGCCGGCAGGCAAACGCACCATGGCCTTCGTCGACTTCCATCGGCTGCCCGGTGAGCGTCCGGATATCGAAACCGAGCTGGCGCCTCATGAGCTGATTACCGCCATTGAACTGCCGGCACTGCCGCTGGCAGCGCGATCGACCTATCGCAAGGTGCGCGATCGGGCGAGCTACGCCTTTGCCCTGGTGTCGGTGGCCGCAGCTGTCGAAGTCACCAACGGCATCGTCAGCGATGTGCGTCTGGCGTTGGGCGGCGTGGCGCACAAGCCGTGGCGCGCCATAAAAGCCGAGCAGGCGATGGTTGGGCAACCGGCAACCGACGCGACCCTTGAAGCTGCCACCGAAGCCGAGTTGGCCGAGGCCCGCCCCCTGCGCGATAACGGTTTCAAGATCGAACTGGCGCGACGGGTCATGGTGTCTGTCCTCACCGAACTGATGGGAGAGCGGTCATGAGTAGCATCGATCTTCAGACGAGTGCTCATCCCGGCGTGGCACTGGCTCGGGATTACCGTACTCCCGACGGGCAACCGGATCCGCTGAGTGCGCCGGATCAGCCTCGCATCGGCATGCCTCTCTCGCGCCTCGATGGTCCACGGAAAGTGACCGGCAATGCCCGTTTTGCGGCCGAGTTTGCACTGGAAGGCATGGTCTACGCTGCGCTGGCTTACAGTACCATTGCCCGGGGACGTATTGCTCTGCTGGATACGACAGCGACAGAAGCCGCGCCGGGTGTCGTATTGGTAATGACGCATGAGAACGTGCCACCACTGCAATCGCCACCGGTCTTTCTGACCACAGCCAAAGGGGCGGCAGGTGACGATCATCCGGTGCTGCAGAATGATCGGGTGCACTGGAACGGTCAGCCGATTGCCGTAGTGCTGGCTGAAACCCAGGAGCAGGCCGACCATGCCGTAACACTGCTTCAGGTCGAGTATGTGCAGGAACCGGCCATGACAGACTTTGATTCGGCTGAAACGCGAGAGCCGAGTAATGTCCTTGGTGGTCCGGCGTCGGTAACGATCGGACATGCCGAACGTGCCTTCGAAGACGCGCCCTGCCGGGTAGATGCCATCTACAGGACGCCGCGGCACAATCACAACGCCATCGAACCCCATGCGGTAACCCTGGCCTGGCAGGGCGATGAGCTGATACTGCATGACGGCTCGCAGTGCGTCGATCATGTAGCGTACTCGCTGGCTCAGGTGTTCGGTATCGATGAGTCTCAGGTTCATGTGACCTCTCCCTTTGTCGGTGGCGGGTTCGGCAGCAAGACCCTGTGGCAGCATCAGATTCTGGCAGCGGCGGCGGCCCGGCTGGCTGACCGCCCGGTACGCATGGCGCTCTCACGCGAAGGCGTCTATCGCGTGGTAGGTGGGCGCGCCTGCACCGAACAGCGGGTCGCGATCGGCGCCGATGAAAAGGGTCATTTCCAGGCGCTGATTCATACCGGCAAGGCGGCAATGACCGCGCACAACAATCTGCCTGAACCTTTTACCCAGGCCACCAAATGCCTCTATGGCGCCGATCATATTCAGCTGGCGATCCGGGTAGCGGATCTGGACATGCTCGCCAATACCTTCATGCGGGCGCCGGGGGAGTCGGTCGGCACCTTTGCGCTGGAAAGTGCCATTGACGAACTCGCCGAACAGCTCGGTATCGACCCGCTCGAATTGCGTCGGCGCAACGAGCCCGAGCGGGATCCGACCAGTGGGTTACCGTTCTCTTCGCGCCACCTGCTGGAAGCCAGCCGCGCCGGAGCCGAGCGCTTTGGCTGGGCGCGGCGCAGTGTTCGACCGGGTGCGCGCCATGAAGGGGAGTGGCAGATCGGACTTGGATGTGCCACGGCGACCTATCCCTACATGCGCATGCCCGGGGCTGCGGCGCGTATCACACTGAGCCGCCATGGTCCGGTGCGTATCGACGTGGCTGCCCACGAGATGGGGATGGGGACTGCTACCGTGCAGACTCAGGTCGCCGCAGCCCGATTGGGGGTGCCGATCGAACGAGTGCAGTTCAACTACGGCGACTCCTCGCTGGCAGGCGTGGTACTGGCCGGCGGCTCCCAGCAGACCGCGGCGATCGGTGGCGCTGTCATTGCCGCCCATCGCGCGCTGGTGGAAGCGCTGCTTGAACTGGTGGGCAGTGATTCGCCGCTGGCCGGGCTCTCGTCCGATGACATTGAATGTCGTGAGGGTGGTCTCGGGGTGCCGGGCGATGCCAGTCGTTTTGAAACCTATGAACGGATACTGGACCGTGCCGGACACAGTGAGGTACTCGTCGAGGCCGATGCCGCCGAATCCGAGGAGCTGTCGCACTTTTCGATGCACTCCTTCGGTACGATCTTCTGTGAGGCAGCCGTCAGTACAATTACTGGCGAAGTGCGTGTTCGCCGCCTGCTGGGCGCCTTCGACTGTGGTCGGATCCTCAACGCGAAGACCGCGACCAGCCAGTTCCGTGGCGGCATGATCATGGGGCTCGGACTGGCGCTGATGGAGGAGACACAGTTCGATACGCGCAATGGTCGGATCATGAATCCGAGTCTTGCCGAGTATCATGTGCCGGTACAGATGGATGTGCCCGAGATCGAGGTGATGTGGACCGATATCCCGGATCCGCACACGCCGATGGGGGCCCGCGGTATTGGCGAGATCGGTATTACCGGGGTCGGGGCAGCGGTGGCCAATGCGGTGTACAACGCTTGTGGCAGACGTGTGCGTGAGCTGCCGATCACCCTCGACAAACTGCTTTGAGCGCGTGAAGACAGGGTGTGCAGGGCGTCGGGACACGACGGAAAAACTTGTACCGGAAAAAATCGGGGTAAAAACCTTGTACAAGACGTGTGCCTATGCCAAGGTGAGTTCATCGGGCGCAGGGAAGGCGCCCTGGTCGAAGGGAAATCGACCGTTTTCATCGGGCATGGATGCCCACAGTGCCAGCTGATTCAGGCTGGCAAACACTGCCAGGGAAGGAGTACACGTCATGGGTTATCAGGTTTCGTGTCACCGTTGCGGCAATCATCAGAACGCACCGCTTGATGTGCATGATGACTGGGAAGAAATCAGCTGCATGGAGTGCGGTGAATTTCTGGATACGGTAGGCAACTGGAAGGATGCACATTCGCCTTCCTATGCCCTGCAGATGCTCAATATGTCGAGAACGCTGACGCTGCAGATGGCACGCGAAAGCCAACCACTGAACGACCAGCACATTACTCGTAGAGCGACGGCGTAAGGACGCGCTGGTCCATCGACTACAAAGTCGCTTTTCGATCATGCAAAAGGGCCGCCCCGATGGGCGGCCCTTTTATATTTTATGAAGGCCTCGGTGGCCATGAACCATGGTGCGCTCAGGTGTGCTCGTTATTGGTTGGGCGCTGCGGACCCTGTGGTGCCATGGGCATCGATTTCATGCCGGGGCCATGTGGCTCTTGAGGAGCAGGGCCGTGAGGCGGGGCGAAGACTTCCAGCGCTGTCAGCTGGGCTGGCGTCAGGATGTCATCTAGCTGACGCTTGTAGTGTTCGATGGCGCTCTTCATGGCCTGATGATGTTGCTGCCTATCGGCTTTCGAGGGCTTGTCGGCAGAGGGCTGTTGCGGGCGCTTCAGTTCGTTCATCTGCTCGAAGAAGCTGCGGGTCGCCTGATCGAAGGCCTGCTGCTTTTCCTGATCGAGATGCCAGCTGGCCACCAGTGCTCTGGCGCCTGCCATGGGGGGATGACCTTTCGGGCCGCGCAGCTCGACATGACGCATCATCCCAAACACTTTCAACTGCTCGGGATCGAGAATCTTCGCCATGCGTTCCTGCTGCATCTGCTTGAGCTTCTCGAACGCGGCGCGCTTGTCGGCGTGTGAGTCGAACTGCTGCTGACGCAGTTGGGCGAGATCCTGCCGCATGGTGTCGCGAGCCTGTTGCAGTGCCTGCTGTCGGTCATGATCGAGATGCCAGCTGGCAATCAGGGCACGCATCAGCTCACCCTTCATATGGCCTTCATGCTGGCGCTGATGAAGCGCTTTCAGCACCTGCAACTGATCCTGGTCGAGCACTTTTGCCAATGCTTCATGATGTGCTTGCGCGGCTTTGCGGAAAGCTTCCCGATCAGGCTGGCCATCGTCGTCATCGGCTTTCAGCTGTTGCAGGCGCTGCTGAAAGGTTCGGTCCGCACGGGTAATCTGCGCTCGCTGCTGATCGCTTAACGACCAGCTGTCATAGACTCTGTCGAGATCCCGACTCATGGGGCTGCGAGCATTCTCCTGACTCCCGGAGTGACCGTTGGCCACGGCCAACGGTGACAGGCTGGCACTCATGGCAGTCGTTATGGCAGCCGCCAGTAGCAGCTTCTTCATGTGAGGCTCCTTCTCCCTGCAGGCTCGTTCGGGTATCGAGCGAGCCTGTTTGACGCTGTCAGTATTCCCGCAAGTTGTGCATCAAACGTGCATGCAGCGAGGAGCGAATCGACAATGCAGCGACCCATCATGCAAGGAGCATGCATTACTGCTGGGGTTCGTACTTGTAGCCCACGCCATAGACCGAATGGATGATATTGCGTTCGGGCCATGCGTCGGCGATCTTGCGGCGCAATTTCTTGATGTGGCTGTCAACGGTGCGTTCGGAGACGATGCGATGATCGCGGTACATGCGATCCATCAGCTGCTCGCGGGAAAAGATGCGTCCGGGCGCCTGCGCCATTACCCAAAGCAGCTGGAATTCCACTGCCGTCAGCCCGAGGTCACAATTATCGACCAATGCGCGCCAGCCTTCCCTGTCGAGGGTCAGTCCGACCAGTGCCGCGTTGTCGGAGGCATCGCCGCCTTCGATAGGCGCTATACGGCGCAGCACAGCCTTGACCCTGGCGACGACCTCGCGTGGCGAAAAGGGCTTGCAGATATAGTCATCGGCGCCCAGCTCGAGACCCAGCAGACGATCGATTTCCTCGACCCGGGCGGTCAGCATGATAATGGGCAGACGCGGATAGCGTGCCCGGATTTCGCGGCACAGGGTGAGGCCGTCGCAGCCTGGTAGCATGAGGTCGAGCAGCACCAGGCTGATATCGGTTGCATGCTGTTCGAGCCATGTCATGACCTGATCCCCATGCTCGATGGCGTGACTCTCCATGGCGCTGGCACGCAGATAATCCGCCACCAGTTCGGCAATCTTGGTTTCGTCCTCGACAATCAGAACGGTCTCGGTCATGACTTACTCCACGGTAGTGGCAAACGGGCGAACAAAATCTTGCGGATCAAGGGGAAAGCGAAGTGTCCAGCGCAGCCCGCCCAGTGGCGAGGGGGAAGGGGTCAGCGTCGCATGGTGGGTTTGCGCCAGTGCACTGACGATCGATAGCCCCAGACCACTGCCGCCACGGCGGCGATTACGGGAACTGTCGAGACGAAACAGCCTTTCGGTGAGCCGCTCAAGCGCTTCATCCGGCACACCCGGTGCGCTGTCTTCCCAGGTCAGCACAGCCTGCTGGTCCGTTTGAACCAGGGAGACCTTCAGGCGGCCTGGCGAATCGGTATAGGCCCGGCTATTGCTGAGCAGATTGCTCCATAACTGACGCAGGCGGTGAGGAGCGCCCTGGATCATGATGCCGGCGGGCAGGCTGCACTGCAGCGTAATACCGTGCTGGGCAAGGGCGTCACGACTGTCTTCGAGCTGGTCGGCAAGATGCGCGCCGAGATCGAGCCGGCTCATCGGGGCATCCAGATTGTGTGCATCGGACTGGGCCAGCAGACGCAGATCCTCGACCAATCGATTGAGCTGACTGACCTCCTGATGCAGTGACCCCAGGCTGCGCCCGTCCATGGGCCTGACCCCATCCTCGATGGCTTCGATCTCGCCTCGCAGTACAGCCAGCGGTGTGCGCAGCTCATGGGCGATATCAGCAACCCACTGCTGGCGATCACGTCGACCCCGCGCCAGAGAGGCGGCCAACGTATTGATGTCGCGCGAGAGGCGGGAGAGTTCATCGCGTCCGCGTGAAGTCAGCCGCACACTATAGTCTCCGTCCGCCATCGCTCGTGTCGCCAGAGCCATCGCCCGCGTTCTCCGGCCCAGCCAGAAGGCCAGTCCGCCGGCCAGTAGCAGGGCGCTGAGCAGCAGGGTGACCAGAATGATGACAAGGTTACGCAGCTGACGATGCAGGAAAACGCGATCGATGGAGTTGAATACGCCATCCGGGGCACGATAACCCAGAGAGCCGATCTGCTGCCCCGAAACCATGATGGGGGTATAGCGCAGTTCGCCGGGGTCTCGGCGCGATTCCCCCTCATGCGCATGAGGCCCGGGACGTCCGATGATGCGTGTTCCTGCCTCATCAAGCAGTACAAACTGGCGAGGATCGCCCAGTGCCGGCGGCAGGGGAGGTTGTCGTGAATTGTCTTCCGTCCGTGGCGCACCACTGCGTGGTGCCAGGGCTACTCGCAGCAAACGTTGCCAGGCCTCGCGATTGTTGGAGAGCCATTCCCAGCTGCCATGGGCGCGATAGCCATCAGCCAGCGTTGTGGTCAGCGTATCAAGACGCTGCTGCTGGCTGCGACGCAGGTAATCGATGAAGCTGTCATCAATACTGCGGGCGACCGTGAAATAGAGCGCACCGCTGACCAGCACATTGACCAGCACAATAACGATGAACAGCTTGAGTCCCAGGCGGGAGAAAATGGCCCGCCACCACTGGCGCGGAGACATGGGATAACTCTTTCAGTGGACAGGGCAGCCAGTATGTCAGCACCCTGTGCAAACAGCGTGCACTTTTCATCGTTGTTGTCACAAGCGTGTGTTCGCCTCGAAGAATGTGCTGTTTCGACCGCGGGAGAAGAGGGTTATCGGTATTGCCTTATCCATTGGTCTTAGGCGCTTGTGACGCTGCTCAGGCTCTGAAACAATGCCATGTTATCGGTAACATGGCGCGTCAACAGGGGTTTCATCATGGCAAATGGCACGGAAGGTTACAGACTGAAGCGATCGCGCCGCATTGTGGTCATGGGCGTATCGGGCAGCGGAAAATCCACCATTGGCGATGCCATCGGCGAACGTATGGGGATTCCTTATATCGATGGTGATCAGTATCACCCGCAGAACAACATCGAAAAGATGTCCCGCGGGGAACCGCTCAATGATGAGGATCGTGCGGGCTGGCTGGAACGGCTGGCTGAACTGATTGATGACTATCGCGAGCGCGACGAGACTGTGCTGGTGGGATGTTCATCACTCAAGCACAGCTATCGCGATATCCTGCGTCGGGGCGACGAGAATCTGATCTTCCTGTTTCTCGACGGCAGCTATAACGTCATTCTCGGACGGATGCAGGAGCGCAAGCACTTCTTCTCGGCTGATATGCTGACGACCCAGTTCGACACACTGGAGCGGCCGGGTGAAGAGGAAGCGATGCGCGTCGACATCGATGTCGACTTTCACGATGTCGTGGAAGCAGGCGTGCGCGCCATTGTCGACCGGGATGACGCGCTCACCGATCAGGGACGCTGATCATTCGCCTCGAGCTCGGGTACTCTCCCGCAGCGCGATCTCGAAGCCGAGATCCTGCAGCGGTTGCGTAACCCGGCCGTTTTCCAGCCGGGAAAGCATCTGCGTAGCGGCGGCAATACCGATCCGGCGACGTGGCGTGACCACGGTGGACAGGGTCGGCGTTGTGGCCTCGGTAATATCGAGGCCATTATAGCCGGTCAGCCCGAGCTGATCGGGGACCGTGATGCCCCGGCGCTGACACTCGAACAGGGCACCAGCGGCCAGGTCATCATTGCCGCAACAGACCATCTCCAATCCTGAATGACGCTCCAGCAGCGTGCCCAGCAGACATCCCCCCAATCGATAATCCGAAGGGGCTTCGGTCGTCAGACATGCGTCTGCACTCAATCCCGCTTCATTCAGTGCACGTTGCCAGCCAGCGAAGCGTCTGCGAGCGCGGTAATCCATGCGGGCGCCAATGAAGCCCAACTGTCGATAACCGAGCTCAAGCAGGGCGGTGGTCAGCGCGTGACCGGCAGCTTCATGGTCAAAACCGACGGCCATATCGAGGGGCGCTTCCGGCAGCTCCATGATTTCGCAGATCGGCAGTCCGGCTCGCGCCAGGCGCTGTCTGGCGCTTTCGGTATGCTGACTGCCGGAAATAATGAAACCATCGACGCCAAAGGAGAGATAGGTATCGATCAGGTGGGCTTCTTCCTCGCGGGAGTAGCTGGTATGTCCCAGCAGTACCTGGTAACCGCTGCCAACAAAGCCTTCATCAACGCCCCGAATGACTTCCGAAAAAACCGCATTGGATAGCGAGGGTACCAGCAGGGCAATCGAGCGACTGCGGGCGCTGGCCAGGGCACCAGCCTGGCGGTTGGGGATATAGCCGAGTTCGTCGATGGCTGCATCAATGCGCTGACGCAGCCCCTCCGAGACCCGCCAGGGTTCACGCAGGGCGCGCGAGATCGTGATCTTGCTGACCCCGACCCGGCGCGCAACATCATCAAGCGTGACACGACCGGAAGTGCGCCGCGTGCGTCGGGTCATGCAGTGTCATGCTCCATCTTGCAGGTGATCATCAACCGCTGCTTTATCCTTCGGGGGGTTGATAGCGCTGGTCGGGCAGACCCGGGGTCTCTACTCGCATCGAGAACAGCGAGCCGGATTCGGGCAGGCCCTCCAGTTGCTCATCAGTCAGCCCCTGGTTGGCCGTGGTGACATACAGGGTACAGCGATCAGCGTCACCGAAGGTCACCTTGGTCGGGTTGGGGGCCATCAAACGGTGTCGCTCGAGCAGATTGCCATGTTCATCGAAATGCGCCACGGCGCCGCCACCATAAAGCGCCAGCCAGTAATGGCCGTTTTCATCAACAGCCGCGCCGTCGGGATGGCCGTCGATATCAAGCTGGTTGAGGTCAATGAAGACCTCACCGGGGCCGATGCTGCCCTGTTCGATATCGAAAGGGTGACGATGAACGATTCTGTTCGGCGTATCGGCATGGTAGAGCCAGGCATCATCAGGGCTGAAGGCCAGACCATTGGAGATGGTGATGCCATCAAGATGATGCCTGAAATCGCCCTGAAAGCTGAAAAGCGCGCCTTCGGGGTGAGACTCTTCGGCATGCTTGGTGCCGATCCATAGCCGGCCGTGGCGGTCACAGCGGGCATCGTTGCACCATGCCAGTTCAGGCTGCTGCGGCCCGGGTGCGAGCAGTTCCAGCTTGTTGGCCTCGTCGTCGAGTCGCCAGAGACCTGAGCGCAGTCCTGCCAGAAAGCCGCCTGCCGGATGGACGGCGACACAGGCCAGCGCTTCGTCGACATGAAAAACCCTGTGCTCCCCGGTTTCCGGATTGAGCCGATAGAGGGCGCCCGAGGTAATATCGACCCAGAACAGCCGCCCCAGCTGGCCGTCCCACACCGGACCTTCGCCAAGGATCATGCGCAGGGGTACGTGCTGCTCCAGCATGGTGCTCTCCGATGTTTGCCTTGAAGGCGTTTATTGTGACAGCTGAGTATGGGTGTTGTCGCGCTGGAGCAACAGCCTCCCCCGTGCGGCTGTCAGAACTCGGCTGCGCCGGAGGGCGGGGGAAAACGCTGTATCAGATGGCGATAGAGTGCGCGCACCCCCATTGTCCAGGGGGCAATGGCGTCGCTGCGATCGACCCGGTTGATCAGCGCACCCAGCCTGGGGGAGGAAATGGTGACCCGGTCGTTGACGTGATGGGTGAAGCCCTGACCTTCGCCATCGCGATCGTCGGTTGGAGAGAACATGGTACCCAGAAACAGCATGAATCCGTCGGGATACTGGTGGTGGCTACCGATCGTCTGTTCGACCAGGTTCATGGGGTCGCGACTGATCTCGCTCATGTGGCTGGCGCCCTCAATGACAAAATCATCATCCTCGCCTTCAATACGCATGTGCACACTCTCCTTGCGCACATCGTCGATGGTATAGCGATAATCGAACAGACGAATGAAGGGGCCGATCGCACTGGAGCCATTGTTGTCCTTGGCCTTGCCCAGCAGCAGGGCACTGCGTCCTTCCATGTCGCGCAGATTGACATCATTGCCCAGGGTCGCGCCGCGCGCACGGCCACGGGAGTCAACCGCCAGCACGATTTCGGGTTCGGGATTGTTCCAGCGTGAGGCGGGATGCAGGCCGACAGCAGCACCGAAGCCGACTGACGCCATGGGGGGCGTTTTGGAGAAGACTTCCGCATCAGGGCCGATACCCACTTCGAGATACTGCGACCACTGACCACGTTCCTGCAGCTCACGCTTGAGCGTCATGGCTGCCTCGGAGCCTGGTGTAATGCTCGACAGGTCGCTGCCGATCAGGGCATGCAACTGCTCGCGGATCTCGCGTGCCTTGCCCGGGTCACCACCGGCCTGCTCCTCGATAACCCGTTCCAGCAGACTGACGGCAAAGGTGACGCCACACGCCTTGACCATCTGCAGGTCACAGGGCGCCAGCAGCCGCTCGGTGTGCGGGCTGGCATCGATCGAACGCTCAAGCCAGGGCAACAGGGGGCCCAGATCCTCGCCGGGGGCGGTATGAACCAGCTCATGAAGATCGTCGTGCTCGAGCAGGTCGGCCATGGTAGACGCATGCGCGGTAATATCATGGAGATGGCCGTTGCGAACGGTCACTATAGCGGGGCCGCCGATCGGGGCTCCCCGCCAGACACGGCCGACCAGCGTCGCTTCGTCCAGATCATCGGGCAGACAGGTCCGGGGGTCGATGGCTTGCATGAATACGGTTTCCTTGAAACAAACCCGTGCCCTTGGCCGACATCGGGTATCAGGGCAGATATGCGGCGGGTCGTGTGATCGGCCCACCGTGACACAATAATGACGACAGAAGCATCACTTCGGTCAACGACCGATTCGTCGCAATGCACGGCCAGCCATCAGGTTCCGTTCAATGTTCTCCAGTGAGATGCCCTTCGTTTCCGGTAGCAGCGCCAGAGTGAGGAGAATGAACAGGAAGTTCAGGCCCGCATAAAGCCAGAAGGTATGGGCATTGCCCAGGGTGTTGAGCAAGGTCAGGAAGGTGGCCCCAATGATCATGTTGGCTACCCAGTTGGTTACCGTCGAGCAGGCAACGCCGAAATCCCGTCCCTTGAGCGGCTGAATCTCGGAGCACAGGATCCACACCATGGGGGCTGCCGACATGGCATAGCTGATCACGAAGAGCCCCAGCAGCGAGAGCGCAAAATATTTGGCGAAGGTACTGGCCAGACCGTATTCGTAGAGAACACCGAGCAGCACCATGCAGGTCCCCATCACGGTAAACCCGATATACAGCAACGGTTTACGTCCGACGCGATCCACGAAGCCGATGGCAATGAACGTGGCCAGTGTCATGACCAGCCCGATAATGACGGTTCCCCAGAGTTGTTGTGAGGCACTGTCGTAGCCTGCCAGCTCCAGAATTCGTGGGGCATAGTAAAGAATCACGTTGGCACCGGTGAACTGCTGCATGAACTGCAGCACCATGCCCAGTCCGACCGATCGCCGGAAGTTGGTGTTCGAGCGGAACAGCTTCCAGCCTGCATCGCTGACGTTGAGACTTTCGCGGATGCGTCCCATCTCGGTATCCACCTGTTCACGATCATGGCCGCGCAGGCGCATCAGTACACGTCTGGCTTCTTCATCGCGATGACTGCTGGCCAGCCAGCGCGGGCTGCGCGGCAGGACGATCATGCCCAGTACCAGTAGTACAGCGGGAATGGCTATTACGCCGAGCATCCAGCGCCAGCCACCGGAATAGCTGAAGGCAGCGTTGGAAAGATAGGCCACCAGAATGCCGCCCATGATCATCAGCTGATAAAACGAGATCAGGGTGCCACGAATACGCTCGGGAGCGATTTCCGAAAGATAGATGGGTGCGATGTAGGACGAGATACCTACGGCGACGCCGAGCACGATCCGGGCGCCGATCAGTGCCTCGGGGGACCATGCCAGTGCCGAGGTCAGGGCCCCGGCGATGAAGATGATGCCGCTGATGGCCAGGGTCAGCTTGCGACCGAAACGGCGTGAGAAGAAACCGCCCCCGGCAGCGCCGAAGGCAGCCCCGAACATCATCGAACTGACGATGATCTCCTGGGTCTGGTCGCTGATGTGGAACTCTTGCTCGATAAAGGGCAGGGCCCCGGATATGACACCGATATCCATGCCGAACAAAAGGCCGGCGAGGGCAGCAATGGCGCCAATTACGTAGACGACCGGCATGGCCTTGCGATCATCGGAAATTGCGGATGAAGAAGTCATGGTGACTCCGGGGTTTCAGTGGACAGGAAGGTCTGACGAAACTGAATTCATGTTGAACATAACTGCTGAATGTTCAACATGAACTTTGGTGGCAGAAGTCGCACGATCCGCGTAATTCGGGCTCGGTAGCAGTGCAATCATTGCTGTGGTTGGCGGGCGGTGCCAGGAATCCCGTGATCAGGGACAGCCATGCCTGGAGGGGGTGTGGGGAGTCTCGAGCAAAACTGCACAGGTGTCGCGAGAGAGGACCTCATCAAACCCTTCCCGAGCGTCGCTGCTGCCCTGGAAGTACAGGGTGCGTTCGATATGTTCGACTGCACGCATGGCTCCTCCAGCCGAAGCGATCTCCTCGCTGAGGGTCAATGCTTGTCGACGATAGTTCGGCGCCGTCAGCAGGTGTTCCAGTGCCGAAGTCAGGCGGGCGACGGTCAGGTTTTGAGGCTTGAGCTGCAACCCCAGCTCATGGTGTACAAGACGTGCGGCAACACCTGGTTGATCGTAAGCCAGTGGAATGGCCAGTATTGGCACAGCGGCGCTCAGTGCATCCAATACCGTATTGAGGCCGCCGTGACTGATGCAGACATCACAGTGAGCAAGCAGATCCCGTTGTGGGATATGGGCCACGACTCGGGTGGCATCGACCGTGGCGGCCTGGTGAGGTGTCAGGCAGCCGCAGTGTGAAATGATCAATTGCACATCAAGACGGCGACAGGCTCGCGCCAGCAACCTGAAAATATCCAGGCGGTGGCCTTGCAATGTCCCCAGTGAGGCATAGATCAGCGGTCGTGCAGGGTCAATGGAAGCATCAAGTACGGGCGAAGATATCTCATCCATGGAAGAGCGAAGCGGGCCGACGGGCACCAGATGAGCGCTTTGTGACGTTCGGGGGAAGTCCAGGCCCGGTACGGTCTGGGTAATGCACTGCAGTTGGGAAATACAGTCATGCAGTTCGAAACGCGGGGGCAATCCCCACTGTCTGGCCCAGTGAGCGATGGCACGATTATGACGTCGCATCAGCCAGCGTGAGATGTTCTCGGCGACGCGGTTATGCTCCTCGCCCCTGGCAGTAGGATCATGGCGCCAGCCAAGCCAGGGAGGGGGAATGCCGGTATCACGGTCGATGGGAAGCGCCGAGGCAATCGAGACCAGCGGCAGTTGCAGATGCGCGGCGACCAGTCCTGCCCCGGCCTCCATCTGATCGCCCAGCACGATATCCACATTGCGCTCCCTGAGTAGTCCGGGTGCTTGCTGACAGAGTCTGTCGGTGCGTTCTGTCAGATCGCCAACCGTTTGGATCAGAGCTGGGGTCAAGCGCCTTTTCAGGCCGGCAATAGGCCGTCCGGCAAGTGCGGGGGAGGCCTCGAGCAGGCACACCTCAATGTTCGGATGCTGCAGGCGAAGTGTTGCACCTATGGGCAGTATGAACGTTACGACATGCCCGCGGGCAACCAGTTGCTCTGCCAGGCTCTCGAATACCCGCAGGTGACTGGCGTATGGCGGGCAGATCAGCGCGAGATGAGACATGGTATTTTCCGTAACAGTGCAGAATCCGAGCCTGGCAGGGGCTCGATCCGAACGCCCACCCAACTGCCACGACAGGTCAGAGCAGGGCACCGCCGGGCTGATGGAATGGGCCTTGGCCCGATCCCGGCCCGCTGATGCCGCTTATGAGCAGGTCATTTCGAGCATGCCAACATGAGCAGAAGGATTACTGTACAGCGTATCGCGGGTATTGCGACCGTGCCTGTCATTCAGCTGCTCTGGCTGCGTCTGATGGGACGCAGTTACTTCTGTCCGTGTGGAGAAATCCACCTCTGGCAGGGACAACTGGATCCGGCGCGAAATGCCCAGCAGTTTGCCGACTGGTATTCGCTGCTGCATGTGATCTTCGGTATGGGGGTGTACACACTCCTGACTTTGATGCGCCCTGGCTGGCGGCTGTATGAGCGGGCCATGATGGCACTGCTCAGTAGTGCCATCTGGGAGATAATGGAGAATGCGCCCTGGATTATCGAAGTTATCAATCGCTCATCTCAGGGGCCCCATTATAGTGGTGACAGCATTCTCAATTCACTGGAGGATACCCTGTTTGCCATGATCGGCTTCCTGCTTGGCTGGCGTTTGCCGAAATGGAGTCTGCTGCCACTGGCCGCAGCGCTGGAAATCAGCGTATCGCTGGCAATTCACGATGGGCTGATTCTCGGCACACTGCGGCTGATGGGAGGCAATGTTGACTGAAACTCAGCACCAACCGCCGTCGATAACGTACTCCTGGGCGCTGCACTGTGCGCTGTCATCGGCGGCCAGAAAGAGCACCGTAGGGGCAACATGTTCCGGTGTCAGCTCGGTCTTCAGACACTGATGCGCAAGGATGTTGTCGAGATCCTCAGGTGAAATCCACAGCTCCTTCTGACGCTCGGTCATGATACAACCCGGAATAACGGTATTGACCCTGATGCCGGAGGCGCCCAGATCTCGCGCCATGGTGCGCGTCAGGCCGTGCACGGCAGCCTTGGCGGTGGTATAGCCCGGCATGTTGCCCTGGGCGAGCTTCCAGCTGATCGAACCGAAGTTGATGATCGAGCCTCCACCCAGTCGTTCCATCTGCGGCGCGACGGCCTGAATGGCGAAGAACTGCGGACGCAGATTGATGGCCATGCGCTCGTCCCAGTATTCCGGCGTCACCTCCCGCCAGTCGTGACGATCGTCACGTGCTGCATTGTTGACCAGTACACCGATCGGGCCGTGTTCCTGTTCCACCCGCGCGATGACCTCCTGCAGGGCCTTGATATCGCGAATATCGCAGGGCTCGAAATGCGGCGCGTTGCCGGTTTCGCGCTCCAGATCGTTGACCAGCTGTCGGCTGGGCTCTTCGGCGATATCGATAAAGACCACGCGAGCCCCCTGCTGGCAGAAGGCGCGAGTGAGGGCCGCACCGATGCCGCTACCGCCCCCGGTGATGAAAACGGTTTTATTGCTCAGACTGGGATAGCGCGCATTTTCAGAAGCCATGATGTTGTCCTTGTCCATGAGAATTGAGGTAAGCAGAGCGCACTGTCTCTGCCCGGGTCGTAACGAAAGTCCGAGGTTGATCAGGTTCGGACGAGCTATTCATCAAAGGGCGCAACCACGATACGCTCGGCAAGCATGAAAGCATCTGCCACATGACGGAAAGGACGCACATCGACCTCACTTTGTCCCGCATCGATCAGCTCGGCGAAGCGCCGATAGAGTCCTGCATACTCGACATCTTCGCCGTCAATCAGTATCTCGCCATCAATACTCAGCCGGCTGCCCCCTTCCTCGAGCAATAGCGTGCCTCTTTCGGTTTCCACGGTGATCTGCCAGGTCTGTGGGCCAGTCTGCCGCCAGTCAAAATCGGCATGAATGGGCGTTTCACCGGCATCGGTGAAATCCAGTTCGGCCGCGATGGGGGCCTGGCAGTTCTCCGGTACCTCCAGCCGGGCGCGTTCAAGAAAGAACTCGTTCGGCAGGATGCGGGTCATGATCGACAGGGCATTGATGCCGGGATCGAAAACCCCCAGTCCACCAGGCTGCCAGACCCATTGTTGGCCGGGATGCCAGGTGCGTACATCTTCGCGCCACTGTACGTCGACATGGCGTATGGCGGCACTGCCAAGCCATTCCCGTGCGCGTTCCACCGCGGCAGCTTCACGGGCATGCCAGCTGGCAAAAAGGGTAACGCCAGTCTGTCGGGCCCGCTCAGCCAGGTCTTCGACCTCGCTGAGTGTCACTCCGGGAGGTTTCTCCAGAAAGACGTGTCGGCCGGCATTGATCGCCGCACAGGCTTGTCGATAGCGAACCTGGGGAGGCGTGCACAGCGAGACGGCATCAAGCTCGGGCGCCCCCTCCAGCATGGCATCAAGCGTGTCGAAACTCCTGATGCCATTAATATTGGCGTTACGGCTGGCACTGGCGATCAGTTCGAAACGCTCATTACGTTCAAGCGCCGGGAGATGCTGATCACGGGCGATCTTGCCTACGCCGGTAATGCCGATACGTATGGGAGAACTCATCAATCGATCCTTGTCCGGATTGAACACTACGCGAAAGCGTAGCGAACCTCAGGCGACATGCTACCGCTCAATCCGGCGCTTCCGGAGGCAGGACATGTCGGTGTTGGGTCAGTGATTATCGCGCGCCTCGCCATGAGTCTCGATGATACGAATAAATTCCGTTGCCGGTTCCATGCAGGCGCCCTGACCGTGCTGGCCGACCGTACGGCGATGGAGCTCCTGCCAGGGGCTCTGACTGGGCGCAATGGCGGGCGTCCACTGGCTGCGGCGAAGGGCGAGTACCTCGTCGCTGATCAGCACATCGACGCGATACTCGCTGAGATCGACTCGGACCCGGTCACCGGTCTCCAGTAGGGCCAGATTGCCTCCCCTGGCGGCTTCAGGTGACACATTGAGAATCGAGGGGCTGGCCGAAGTGCCACTTTGGCGTCCATCTCCCATGGTGGGCAGAACGGTGATGCCACGTTTGAGGAGTGCGGCCGGTGGCTGCATGTTGACCACCTCGGCGCCGCCCGGGTAGCCGATCGGCCCGCTATTGCGAATCACCAACAGTGAGTGCTCGTCGATTCCGAGTCCGGGATCATCGATACGAGCGTGATAATCCTCGGGTCCTTCGAATACCACGGCGTTACAGGTGAATACGCCTGGTTGTTCGGGATCACAAAGAAAGCGTGCCCGAAATTCCGTGTCGATGACACTGGTCTTCATGATGGCGCTGTCGAACAGGTTACCGCTGAGCACCACATAACCGGCAGATTCCCGCAATGGCTCGCTGTAAGAGCGAATCACATCATGATCAGGCTCGCTGACGTTAGCCAGATTCTCGCCCAGAGTCCGACCGGTGACCGTTCGGGCCTGCGGCTTGAGTACGCCTGCACTCAGCAATTCACGCAGTACTCCGGGTACGCCGCCGGCTCGGTAGAAGGCTTCCCCCAGATAACGACCGGCCGGCTGACAGTCGACCAGCAAGGGGATATGACGGCCCAGCCGATGCCAGTCATCAAGCGTGTGATCCACACCCATATGACGGGCGATGGCGATCATGTGAATAGGGCAATTCGATGAGCCGCCCAGCGCCGAGGCGGCAATCACGGCATTCTCGAAGGCTTCACGAGTCATGATATCCGAGGGGCGCAGGTTTTCATGCACCATCTCAACGATACGCTTGCCGGTCGCATGGGCCATCCAGCCTCGTTCGCGGTAGGGGGCAGGAATGGCGGCACAGCCCGGCAGCGACATGCCGATCACTTCTGCCAGCGCGTTCATCGACAGCGCTGTGCCCATGGTATTGCAGTGGCCGATCGAGGGAGACGATGAGGCGACCATCTGCATGAACTCCCGATAATCGATCTCGCCGGCCGCATGGCGCTTGCGGGCCTCCCAGATGGTTGTGCCGGAACCGGCCAGCTGACCCTGCCACCAGCCGTTGAGCATGGGGCCGCCCGAGAGCACGATGGCCGGGATATTGACCGTGGCCGCTGCCATCAGACAGGCCGGTGTGGTCTTGTCACAGCCGGTCAGCAGGACCACGCCATCGAGTGGATAACCGTGCAGGATCTCGACCAGCCCGAGATAGGCGAGATTGCGATCCAGCGCGGCGGTTGGTCGCCGTCCCTGTTCGGCCAGCGGATGCACCGGGAATTCCATGGGAATGCCGCCAGCGTCGCGAATACCCTCTCGTACGCGCCTGGCCAGTTCCAGATGGTGGCGATTGCAGGGCACAAGATCGCTGCCGGTCTGAGCGATGCCGATAACTGGCTTGCCGGACTGCAGTTCTTCCAGGGTGATCCCACTGTTCATGTAGCGCTCGACGTAAAGTGCTGTCATGCCCGGGTTATCGGGATTGTCGAACCAGCGACGAGAGCGCAGGAAGGCCGATGTATTGGAAGGATCCGTCATGTGGGAGGGTGATCCGGTTACGGGATTACCAGGCTGGAGTCATTTTTTGAATGTCTGACATAATCGGCTGGTGTTCAACATGGACCTTGGTGGTATACGCCAGCCCGGGCTGGCGTATGGAAGGCTCAGGCTGAAGCGGCCTGATCGACGTTGCGATAGGAATTGACCACGATATCGGTCAGCTCCTGGATCGAGGTATCAGCGGTCGCCCGGTCAAAGGTGATGCTGCCATGCTGAAGCAGGTTGATTCGGTCACAGACATCGAAGATCTGGGCATAGTTGTGTGCCACGATGATGACTGCCAGATCGGAGGTTTCCTTGAGTCGACGAATCAGATCAAGAATCTGTTTGCTCTCGCGCACCCCCATGGCCGCAGTGGGCTCATCGAGTAGCAGCACCTTGACATTGTCCGAGTAGACCGATCGGGCAACGGCAATGGCCTGACGCTGCCCGCCGGATAGCTTGGAGATTGGCACGTCCACCGAGGGGAGCCGAATGCCGATCTCGCGCAGCTGGGCATCCGCCTTCTCGCGCATGGCTGCATCGTTGAGCAGGCGCAGCGGCCCACCACGCAGAATCTCGCGTTTGAGGAACATGTTGCGAAAGACGCTCAGCTCATTGATCAGTGCCAGATCCTGATAGACCGGTTCGATCCCTATCCGCCGAGCATGTGTGACGGAGCCGAATTCGACCGGCTGACCATCGAAGTAGAGCGTTCCGCTGGAAGGGCGGTGAAACCCCGTAAGAATCTTCATCAGCGTCGACTTGCCGGCACCGTTGTCTCCCAGCAGCGCCAGTACCTCCCCGCGCTGCAGTCGGAAGGAAACATCGGAAAGGGCTGTGACCTGGCCGAAGCTTTTGGAGAGGTTCTCGCCGCGCAGGATATCATTGCCGGCCGAATGAGTAGCCGCTGTCATGTTTTTCCCCTTGCCCGCAGGCGACTGAGGTGCACGTTCATGATCATGGTGATCACGATGGCCAGACCGAGGATCATGTCGAAGGTGTAGGCGCTGACCCCGGAGATGGTGAAGCCATCCTTGAGAATGGCCAGTACCAGGGCGCCCAGTAGCGCACCAATGACCGTTCCCGAGCCGCCGGAGAGCAGCGTGCCCCCGATGACAGCCGAGGCAATGGCCATGAACATGATTTCGGTGCCCCCCGAAAGAGGGTCTATGGAACCGATACGGAAGGCATCAAGGATGCCGGCCAGGCCGCCCAGCATGCTGCACAGCATGAAGTTGCCGATCTTGATTCGCCCGGTACGAATACCGATCTGTGAGGCGCCCAGCGGGTTACCACCCGTGGCGATGGTGTGCAGCCCCCAGCGGGTGCGAAACAAAATGAACTGAAAGATCAGCGCTATGGCTGCCATCCAGATCAGCGCCCCGAAAACGTTACCGCCCAGAACAGCCGTCCAGAAATCACCTGCCTCGGGCTGTACCGGGAACCCCCCGGAGATGGTCAGTGTCAGGCCCTGGATAAAGAACAGCATGCCCAGTGTCGTCACGAAGGAGGAGACGCCCAGGCCGATAGTGATCAGCCCGTTGATCAGCCCGATCAGCGCTGCAACTACCAGTCCCAGCACGATGGCAATGCCCAGTGGCAGTCCCGCCTGCTGGGCGAAGTACATGACGAAGGGGGTGAGGGCATAGACCTGACCCACCGATAGGTCCAGCTCACCGCAGATCAGTACCATGACTTCGCCGGCGGCGATGATGGCGACCGCCGTTGCGAACTGCGAAAGCACTCCAATGTTGTTGATGGTCAAAAAGGCCGGAGACGTCGCCTGGAAGTAGATGACCAGTACAATGGCTGCCAGCAGGATGCTGGCTTCACGCCACTGTGCCATTTTACGGCCTACCCCGGAGAAGCCACCGACCTTGCCTTTTGTGGCTGCCGGCCCCTGGGTGGACCGGCTGTCTGCATTCTGGTGATCGGATGTCGTCATGCGTTATTCAACCGTAATGGGGCCGGAGCGCTTGACCAGTTGAGGCTGTCGGCTGTTGCCTTCGAACCGGGTTTTGGTATCGAGATAGGGCTGGACGCTCTCCTGGGTGACGAACTTCAGACCGGTATTGATGTTGGCCGGACCGGTCAGTCCACCCGACAGCTTGAACAGGAAGAGTTCGAGTACGGTGTAGAACCCCTGCAGATAAGGCTGTTGATCGATAGTGAAGTCCATGGCGCCGGCCTTGATGGCATCCAGAGTGCCAGGCAGCATGTCGAGGCCCCCGGCCCTGACGCCCTGCTCATGCAGATTGTGCTTTTGCATCAGCTTGCCGACAGCCATGGTGCTACCCGCATCGACAGCAAACATGGCCTTGACGTCCTTGTGGCCCAGATACCAGGACTCGACCCGGGAAACCTCCTCGTTAACGGTAGGGCCGGTAGCGACTTCACGTAGCTGAATATTTTTGCCGGATTCCTTGATGGCCTCTTTGGCACCATCGAGTCGAGGCTGAATATTGAGCTGCCCGGGTGTGGCGATGAAACCGGCAACTTCTCCCCCGTCCACCATGGAGGCGATACGTGCGCCCAATGCCTTGCCGGCCAGAAACAGATCCTGACCGACATAGGCCAGCCGATGGTTGTCGACATCCGCGTTGTAGGAAATAACCGGTATACCGGCCTGCAGGGCGCGATCGACAGGGTTGTTGAAGGCATTCGGGTCGACCAGGGCAATGGCCAGCCCGTCAGCCCCGCCGGCAATGGCAGCATTGATCGAATTGACCATTTCACTGGCGATCGACTTCTGCGATCCGGTCCACTGATAGGTGCAACCCAACAGGGCACAGGCGTCCTCGATGCCGTACTGGGTGGCGACAAAGAACGGATTGGTGGTGACGTGATTGACGAAAACGAACTTCCATTTCGGATGTTCGGGAAAGTTGCCGGCCCCGCCACCGTCTGCTGCCCGAGCCAGTCCCGGCATCCCCAGTCCGAGGGCGCCAAGTGACGCCAGTGCCCCGGTGCCTACTGCTCGCCTGAGCAGGGCGCGTCGCGAGGGTTCCATTTCCTTCATGGTTTCTTCATCCAGTGATGGGTGCTGCTCTTTCATGATGTTGTTCTCCGGTGGGCGTCGCTTTTCAGGGGGTGTCACGACTTCAAAGCGGCAGGAACTTGAAAATGGTGGTCTGGGTATAGGGTTGGCCCGGATTCAGCCGTGTTGAAGGGAAGTCCGGCTGATTGGGTGAATCGGGAAAGTGCTGTGCTTCAAGCGTGAAACCACCCCAGTGCTGATAGGTCTTGCCGTTCTTGCCCTTGATCTGTTTGAGAAAATTACCGGTATAGAACTGTACGCCCGGTTCGGTGGTATACATTTCCACCTGACGGCCGGATTCCGGATCAATGACCCGGGCATCAAGCGCCATGGGCTTACCGGGGTTGTCGAGCACCCAGTTGAGGTCGTAGCCACCCTGGTCGGGTTCGGCATAATGCAACTGAGGGTGGTCAGCATGGATGCGTGCCCCGATGGGTGTGAGCTGCCGGAAATCCATCGGGGTGCCCTGTACCGTGGCGATCTCCCCGGTAGGAATCAGCTGCTCGTTCATCGGCGTATAGTGGGAAGCATTGATCATTGCCAGCTGGTCGAGCACTGTGCCTTTGCCAGCGCCGGCAAGATTGAAATAAGTATGATTGGTCAGATTGATGACCGTCGGGGCATCGCTGATGGCGGTATAGTGGATACGCAGTTCGTTATCGTTGTTGAGCGTATAGCGTACGGTAACGGTCAGGTCGCCGGGGAACCCCATCTCGCCATCAGGGGAGAGCGTGCTGAGTTCTACCCCTCGCCAGCCGTTACCCTTGATGGTATGTGCCTTCCAGACATGTGTGTCGAATCCCTCAGGGCCACCATGGAGGGCATTGGGGCCGTTATTGGCAGGTACCTGATACTGGCTGCCATCGAGGGTGAATCGGCCACCGGCCAGTCGATTGGCATAGCGGCCGATCAGAGCACCAAAATAGGTATGATTTTTCTGTTGATCATCGAGATAACCCTGCAGCGTATCGTAGCCCAGAGCGATATCATCGAAGTGCCCATTCTTGTCCGGTACCCGAATGGATTGCACGATACCGCCATAGGTTAGAATGGAAACTTCCATGCCATTATTATTGGTCAGTTGATACCGCTTTATTTCCTGTCCATTGGGTAGTTTGCCGAAGTTGGAAATGCTGATATCACTTTGATGCTGCATGTCTGATTTCATTGAAGTCTCATGGCCGCTGGTGCCGGTTTCGGTTGCAATAGAGACCCCGGAAAAGGCAACAAGGCTGGCAATGGAGACGCAGGCAAGCGATTTATACATGGGAATCGACTCCCTCGAGGCAGTCATTTGCCTCACTGAATTTCGCTATGATATCTGCCCGGTTGCTGGCGCTTCGTAAATCCTGATGGATTTTGTGTGGCCCATTCGAAAGTCGTCAATTCAGGGCAAATACCCACTCCGGCACACCTGAAAAAAGACATGATCAGAAAGACATGATGTCGATCTGAATCTGTTGTTCAGTCACTTCGCTTGCAGGCGTGCGCCGGTTTGATCATTTATGACTGAAGCGCGCTGGCGGGTTTATTGAACATTAGTTGCATTATGTCGTACATGTTAGCACTAACACGATGGCCAGTAGTGCATGTGCCGTACTGTTTGAGTGCACAAAGTGCCAGTAAAACATGAGGTTGAAGGATGGCTTCAGTAAGGAAGGGGGAGGCAAAAAGAGAAGAGAAAACAGGAGTAAACTTTGGTAAAAGAAACTAAAGTCGATAATGGGATGAGTGGAACGTGACACCAGCGCCATCAGGTGGTAGTTGCCCGACAGCGACGGTCATTCAGGTGATACGGATGAGATTATGGGGACGATGACATGATCCATGCGCCTGCCATGTCCTGAGGGAGAGGTTCCTGAGCGGTATCCATGCCCAGTGCCATGGCCGTACCACGCAGGACTTCCCGGGCGGCTTCGAAAGCCTGGCCTGGCTGGCGCATACGAATACTCTCCATCAGGGCACGGTGACGGTCCAGGCTCTCTTCAGGATTGGGCGTACTGGTGTTGGATTCCACGACCACCAGCTGAATCGAAGGACGCAGGACATGCGAAAGACGTGACCATACCACGTTGTGTGTCGCGCGATAGATGGCGACATGGAAGGCCACGTCATGGTCATTGTGCATATGGCGGGGAGGGCCATCGGGGCTTGCATAGAAATCCCGATAGAGCGCGTTCCAGGCCTCTTCGATGGCGACCAGATCATGAGCCGTTGCCTGCTGTGCGGCTGTCATGGCGACGAAGGGCTCTACCGAAAGGCGAAAAACCAGAATTTCCTTCAGGATTTCCTGATTGGGAGCGGCGAATCGCGCGATCCAGTCAGTCACTACCGGATCAAGAATATTCCATGATTGCCAGGGAAGAACACGGGAACCATGGCCGGAAATACGTTCGATAATGCCACCGTCCACCAGCATCGAGAGCTGGCGTCGCACCACATTTCGACTCAGGTCGAACTGTTGGCACAGATCCAGTTCGCGAGGAATGAAATCGCCGGGTTGATAGTGCCCGGCCAGGATATCCCGGATCAGCATTTCGGCAATGTGGGGCATTCGATCAACAGAAGATGGTGCCATCCCTGACCTCATTATTCGTGTTACGGCCGCGAATCCTCGCTGATATAGCGTGAAGAATTCGCCACGCGAGTCATGACCATGAGTATGACAGGTTATCAGGCAGGGAGGCACGCAATGTCATTATTTAAGTGACGCAGCCCATCGTCGCCTGGCAGGCGTGAGGGATAGTGGATCTGCTGGCCCTGCAGGGACCGGACATACCGTGTTTCAGGTGCCGGAGCCCAGTGCCAGTACAGTCAGCATGATGGGTGGCGCGGCGAGCGAGAGTAGAAACCCGCTGACCAGGGCCAGTGGGACCCGCTCCAGGCCGCCAGCACGCTGAATCATCGGCAGGGTGACATCCATGGCAGTGGCCCCGGCATAGCCCACGCCCATCGCAGGACGCTGTCTTGTCAGCAGGGGGATCAGCAGCATGGCCAGCAGTTCACGGCCAAGGTCGTTGAATAGCGCAACACCGCCCAGCGCCGGCCCCAGCTGATCTCCGATGACGACAGCCGATAGCGAATACCACCCAAAACCTGCCGACATGGCCAGACCCTGTGCCCAGGGCCAGTCCAGTAGCGGAGAAACGAGCAGCCCCGCCAGCAGCGAGCTGCCTGCCAGTGTCATGGCGATGGCCAGCCCAAATCGATTGAGCACAATACTGTGCAACGCAACGCCGGCGTTACGCAGCTGGATGCCGATCAGTCCAAGCAGCACGTAAAGCGCCATCTCGGTGGCCCGATCGGCATGCATGGTCAGTTGTGGCCAGAGCAGACCCAGCGCTACACCCAGTCCGACGACGCCGATCAGTCGACCACCGTCCAATAGCGATACAGTCAGGGCGCCACCAGATGAGTCGTTACCGGTGGCCGGGCTCTGACGTCGATGTCGCCATCGATCGAGCAGCGCCAGGGCGCTCAGATTGAGCGAGGCGGTCAGCGCAAACAGTACCAGGGCCTGAACCCCCATGCGCGAAAACTGACTGGCAAGATCATCCAGCCCCGCCAGGGAGAGCCCCATCAGCAGGAGAATGAAGTGAATGGTCGCGCCGACGCTACGCGACACCAGAGTGCGCCAGCGTTCGTCATTCAGCACCACCAGATAGCCCAGGATCAGTGGTAACAGCAGTAGTAGCAGACCGATCAGCACTCCAGCGCGACTCCAGCGGGATAAATGGGACGGGGTTAATGTACCGTGGCCGGCTCGGGGAAAACTGTCAGCGACATCAGCTGTAGTCTTGCCGTACGCGTGCCTCTGTCGAACACTTCGACCTGTACCAGCAGACCAGGATAGTGCGGCGAGAAGTAAAAATGCAGTTGCCGCGTCGGTTTATCCGGGTCCCAAGCCTCGACATGTCGAGTGGCCAATACACCTGCCGGTGTTGGTAGCGTGCTGTCACCGATGATATGCCACTGGAGATGTCGGGGCCGACCACGATGATCAAGCCAGTCAAGCATACAGGGCGCCTCGGGCCTTCGACAGTGTTGCCGGAATGCTGCACGGCTCCACTGAAACAGCGCGCTTTCACGATCCGGCAGTTGCATCATCGCTTTGGCATCCAGTCGGTAGTCATCACCAAAACCGAACAGCCGGTAACGACTGTAAAACTGCCATGGTTTGATCCGATTCTGATCGCCAAGGCGAAAACGACTGAATTCGTAGCCGGTGGCAATCCGGATTGAAGCGTGCAGCGTGGCGCGCCAGCCATCTTCGTCGCGTGCGAGTGTATGGGTGACATTGGCATCCGGCCAGCTCGCCACATTCAGGTGATAACCGGCCCGAAAGGGGACCGGATCGCTCCTTGATGCATCGGCACGGGAGGTTGAGGCGCAAAAGGACAGTAGCCCGAGAACGCCGCAGAGAACTGCCCGATTGACAGGCGAAAATCGGCGAGCACGACGGGGTTGGCATGGCAAACAGTCATGGCCTGCTATGCTGGAGAGCGTTGGCTTGTGCCACATGAATGTCGTTATTCGCCATTTCCTCTTTATTGCCAGGGAGAGCACCATGTCGCGCATCCTGATGCTGGTCGGTGATTATGTAGAAGATTATGAAGCCATGGTGCCGTTTCAGGCCCTGCAGGCGATTGGCCATGAGGTTCTTGCCGTCTGTCCGGACAAACAGGCAGGCGATACTGTTCAGACAGCCATTCATGACTTCGGTGCTGAACAGACCTATACCGAAAAGCCGGGCCACAGGTTTCGCCTCAATGCCGACTTTAACAGTGTTGAAGCCGAGCACTTCGATGCCCTGGTGATACCCGGCGGCCGGGCACCGGAATATCTGCGCATCGATGAGCGCGTACTGGCGATCACGCGCGCCTTCTTCGAGGCTGACAAACCCATGGCAGTCCTCTGCCACGGCGCTCAGATTCTGGCTTCGGCTGTATCACTCAAGGGGCGGCGGGTCTCTGCTTATCCTGCCTGTGCGCCGGATGTGCGTCTGGCCGGGGGGAAGTATGCCGATATCGGGCTGGAAGAGGCCGTCACCTGTGGCAAGCTGGTCACCGCCCCGGTCTGGACCGCTCACCCCGCCTGGTTGAAGCAGTTCATCGCGCTGCTGTAACGATGATGGCTGCGCGGCTTCAGTAGCCGCGCTCCGGGTCCACGGTTTCCACCGTATCCCCGCGCTCCAGTGCAGCGATTGCCTCGGCGATCTGCTGCGCAGCGGGAGCGATCGGCGTGGGTGCCGCCACATGTGGCGTGATCAATACCCGAGGGTGTTGCCAGAGTGGGTGATCGGCGGGTAGCGGTTCTTCGGGGAAAACATCCAGCAGGGCGCCGCGCAGATGTCCTGTATCCAGTAACGCCTGCAGGTCTTCCAGTACCAGACTGCTGCCGCGTCCGGCATTGATGACTACTGCGCTCCTGGGCAACCGGCCAAGCCGCTCGTGATCAAGCAGATCCCGGGTCTGTGGGGTGTTTGGCAGCAGACTGAAAATGACCCGTGAGCTCTCCAGCAACTGATTCAGACCTTCATCACCATGGTAGCTGGTGAGATCGTCGAATGTTTTGGCCGAGCGACTCCAGCCCTGGACCGGATAGCCCAGCGCTTGTATTCGTCGGGCAACGACCTGACCCAGGGTGCCCAGGCCCACGATACCGACCGGCCAGCGGCTTTTCTCTTCCAGCGGCTGTTCCTGCCAGCACTGTTCGCGCTGCTGGTGCTGGTAGTGATCCATGCCGCGGTGAAAATGCAGCAGGCCATAGAGCAGATAATCGCCCATGGCGTCTCCCATGCCGGCATCACGCAGGCGCACCAGAGGCACGTTTCGAGGAAGGGCAGGGTTGTCGAGCAGAGCGTCGACACCGGCGCCGGTATTGAGGATGGCCCGCAGACGCTTGTCCTGAGCCTTGAACAGTGACTGCGGCGGTTGCCAGACCACCAGATAGTCCGCCGGCTGTTCACCGTCCTGCGCAGTGGTGCGAAGGGTGGCTTCAGGCAAATGGCGTGCCAGCTCGGCACGCCACTGCTCGGCATCGGGAGCGTGGATCAGAATCAGCATCGTTATCTCGTGTCAGTCATGCTTTTAAAGGCTATCCTGGCACGGTTATGTCGGCCGAGTCATTGCAGCCTGTTTGGCTACAGCCAGCCGCGATGCTTGAAGTACAAATAGGGTGAAAGCCCGGAGAGGAACATCACACCGATTGCCAGCGGATAACCCAGGGGCCAGTGCAGTTCAGGCATGACATCGAAATTCATGCCGTAGATGCTGGCAATCATGGTCGGCGGCAGGAAAACCACCGAAGCAATAGAGAATATCTTGATGATCTGGTTCTGCTGGATGTTGATGAAGCCCTGGGTGGTGTCCATCAGGAAGTTCACCTTGTCCGACAGGAAAGTGGTATGCGACATCAGGGCATCCACATCCTGTAATACTTCGCGGGCCTGTTCCTGAAGCTCGGGGTGACGCCGCAGATGGCGCAACAGGAAGTGCAGGGAGCGCTGGGTGTCCATCAGGCAAAGACGAATCTTGCCGACGCTATCCTCGACCATGGCGAGTCGATCGATGGCGTCTTCGAGATCGGAATCTTCCTCTTCCAGTACCAGATGGCTGACCTGCTCAAGGTCCCGGTGCATGTCTTCGACGCTATCGGCCAGATTTTCCGCTTTCTGTTCGAAGACAGTCACCATCAGTGCCGGTGGTGAGTCGACTTCGATCTGACCATGCCTGGCGCGCAGTCGCAGCAGGCGGAAGTCCGCCAGATCATCCTCACGCAGGGTGATCAGTCGTTGAGGCTGAAGGATGAAGGCGACCGTGGCATTGCTGTGTTTGCCTTCACTGCGGGAAAGAAACAGCGAGTGCACATGGACGCCGTCAGCGTCGGCGAAATAGCGCGCCGAAGATTCGATCTCCTCGACATCGGTACTGGCCGGCAATTCATCGGCGAGAAAGGCGTTGAGAGCTTCGCGTTCTTCCTCATCCGCTTCATGGGCATCGATCCAGGTCGCACGCGAAAGCCGATCGCTCAGAGGCGCGTCGGAGAGTTCCTGAATGCTCTGGTGCTCAAGGATGAAGGTGCGAATCATGAGCGACGTTCCTGAAACGAGTGAGCGGGCATGTCGGCGGCGCGCCGCGATGATCCCAGAGAGCGGCACGCTCTGCCAGTGCTTTTTGCCCGAATCACCCGGCCCGGGTGGGCCAGGTCAGACCCGGGCCAGGGCGTCCAGATCGCAGCTCAGGGACATATCCCGGGACAGCCTGGAGGCCAGGTTTTCGAGACAGAGCACGGTGAGAATGCGCAGACGCTCCTTTTCACCGATGGCAATCAGTCGCTTGGAGCTTTCAAGGGCCGATGCGTCAGCGCGCCTGTCACCACGCCAGCGGATGACCAGGCTATCGGCCGGGGCGTCGATATAGTCGATCAGACGTACTTCATCGATCATGAAGCCGATCGCGCTGTCGCCATGGTTGACCACCAGCACCTGCCCTGGGGCGGCTTCCGTACTGCGCCCGAGCAGTTGGCGCAGATCGATCAGAGACACCGTCCGCTCCAGACGGCGAAACGTCCCCGTGAACGGACCATCGCCACTCAGCGGCGTTATCTTCTCCGGTAGTGGCAGTACGGCATCAATCTGATTGAGTGGAGTGACGTACTGTCCTCCGGCGGTATAACTGATGAAGGCAAAACGCTGCCATTGCCGTTCTTCGCTGACCTTTCCTGAAGTGAGGCTCAACGAGGCATGAATATCGGCCAGCCCGCTCAGGGTGGCTTCTTCCAACAGTGCCTTGTGATCGATCAGTAGAGCGTCATCCAGTCCCGGTGAGCTCAACAGGCCACGGATGCAGTCTGCCTCGGCCTCGTCCCCCGCCAGGGGACGACATGCTGCGTCACTGTAATCCACCATGCGCTCGATGCGGGTAATGCCCAGTGCGATGAGACCGCGGGGGCCTTCGAGAATCACGATGCGTTGCGCTACCGGTGATGCGCTGCGATGACCCAGCAGGATAGCGGGATCGAACACCGGGATGGTGTTCTGACGCAGTATCTGGTTGCCCAGATAGCCGCTGACACGCGTCACCGGTGCAGAGAGCGGGCCGTATTCGGCCACCTCCCGAACGACCGCAGCATCTATTGCCAGGCGAAGCGTGCCGTGCTCGACGATCAGCGCCCGGTGTCGATCCGGCGGCAGCTCCACGGCGGCGACCTCCTCAGCCGTTGGTCCCTCACAGGCGGCGTCATCGAAGGTAAGCATCATGCCATCCAGTCTGAATAGTGCCTCCAGCTCGAGTACATGGATCGGACGCTGTTCATCGGGATGGATAAACACCCGAGGCGTGAGCGTATCGGGTGTGTTCCGACTGGCACCCAGGGTCTGCAATTGGTGATCCTCGATAGTCACCACATCGCGGACGTTGTGAACGCGCAAGCCGAAACGACCACCGCGAAAGCCGACGATGGCAACATGGTCGCCGGTCGGGCGGGGGGCATCATCATGATCGAGCGCCAATAGACGTGCCAGATCAACCGTGGGGATCAGCGCTCCGCGCAGCGCGAAGCTGCCCAGTGACCAGGCCGGCGCCAATGGTCTTGGCGCAAGGGTTTTCGGCAATGCAGTCACTTCCAGCAGGTGGCAGGCATCCAGGGCAATATCACTGCCATCAAGATCGAGAATACCGAAAATGCGCTCGCTCATGCCGCTGCACTCTTGCTGCCGGATTGATGCCTGCGCTGCTGATCGGCGTTTTCGGTCGCTTTGGTGAGCTGGCGGATCAATTGATCGACGTGATCGGCAGTGCTCAGCTGGGCTTCGGTTGTGGTGGCGATCTCTTCGATCGAATCGGTGGTCTGTTCCACGCCTTCGGCAATCCGGCCGAAGGCCTCGCGTGCGCGGCGTGAAATGTCATTGCCGCTGTCGATACGCTTGATGGATTCGGCCAGCAGACGATTGATCTGGCGTGTTGCTTCAGCGGATTTTTCCGCCAGCTTGCGCACTTCATCGGCGACTACCGAGAAACCGAGGCCATGCTCGCCTGCACGGGCAGCTTCAATGGCGGCATTGAAGGCCAGCAGATTGGTCTGCGAGGCAATCTCGCCAATAACGCCCACGATTTCCTCGATGTCTTCGGCCGATTTCTGAATGGCGGCCATCGCTTGCGTGGACTCCTGCAGGGCATGGGTGCCGGTTTCCGCATCACGTCGGGTGGTTCGTGCCAATTCACGAGTCAAACGGGTGTTTTCGGCAATTGAACCGATTGAGGCATTGAGCTGATGAATCGATACGCTCATAGCCTCCGACTGCGCCTGGATATGCTGTTCCAGTTCCACCTGGGCGGTGATGTCGGTGGCAAACTTGACCACCTTGTAAGGCTGACCATCGTTGTCGAGGATCGGGTTGTAGGTGGCCTGAATCCAGACCTTGCGACCGAATTTGCCCAGGCGCATGAAGCGGCCGGCAAAAAACTCACCGCGCGCCAGGGCCAGCCAGAAGTCACGATATTCGCTGCTGATGACATGTTCCTGAGTGCAGAACATACGGTGATGTTGCCCGAGGATTTCATCGGGCTGGTAGCCCAGGGTGTCGAGAAAATTGCGATTGGCGGAAAGGATGTTGCCCTTGAGATCGAATTCGATGACCGCCTGAGCACGATCAATGGCATTGAGTTTGCCTTCGTATTCCAGGTGGCGCCGCTTCTCTTCGGTAATGTCGGTGGCAAACTTGGCCACGCGGGTCAGGTTGCCATCTGCATCAAATATGGGGTTGTAGCTCGCCTGCAACCAGATATCACGGCCATGGCTGTCCAGTCGCTTGAACTCGCCTGAAACGAACTCGCCACTCGAGAGTTTTTTCCAGAAGCGGCGGTACTCTTCGCTGTCTGCATAGTCGTTGTCGCAGAACAGGCGATGGTGGCGGCCGATGATCGCTGCCAGCCGGTAGCCTGTTGCCTCCAGAAAGAGCTCGTTGGCATGCAGTACATGGCCTTCCAGGTCAAACTCGATGACGGCGTGAGTGCGATTGATGGCATTCCACAGTGACTCCAGGTGTTCTCTGGACGGGGCAAGGGCTTGCGACATGATGATTCTCCGAATGGCCAGATACCTGTGGATGCCGATGCCGGTGGTAATGAAGCAGTGCAGTACGGCCAAACAGGTGTTGTTCAACGAAGGTCATCGGAAAAATGCCTGAAAACTTTAACTATACCTGGACAGGGCAGGTGCTGGGCCCGGTCAGTGAAATAATGCGGCGTGCCGAGCTGGAAAGCTTTTGACCCGGTAGCGAGCATCGGTGCAGACTCGGGTTGGAGTGTAATAACAATCCGATCATGGTCGGCCGGCGAGTTACGACATGCTCATCATATCGTGATCGCGGCGCGGGATTGATTCCACGCCTCTGGCGCGCGAAACCCGGATGTTGTCACCCCGGGACAGACGGCCATCAGGCTGAATGTTCCGAACCCGAGTGCCATGAAAATCGAGCAAAAGTCGATGACGATTCCCTCTCTGCCCTTTACCCGCGAGGAGTACGCGCAGCGGCTGGCGCGAGTGCGGGCCTCGATGGCTCGTGCCGAACTGGACGTTCTGATCGTCTCCGACCCTTCCAACATGGCGTGGCTGACCGGCTACGATGGCTGGTCATTCTACGTTCATCAGTGCGTACTGATTGGCCTGTCCGGTGATCCGGTCTGGTATGGCCGTCGTCAGGATGGCAATGGAGCGATCCGCACCTGCTGGATGGATCCTGAAACGCACGTTGCCTGGTATCCGGATTACTATGTCCAGAATCCCGAAATGCATCCGATGGACTATCTCGCCCAGTCGATTCTGCCGCAGTGGGATTGGCATCGCGGCAACATCGGCGTGGAAATGGATAATTACTATTTTTCCGCTCGGGCCTATACCAGCTTGCGCGAGCATCTGCCGGAGGCGCATTTACAGGATGCCACGGCGCTGGTGAACTGGTGTCGCGCCATCAAATCGCCCACTGAAATCACCTACATGCGTCGGGCGGCCCGCATCGTCGATGAGATGCACGCCTCGATTCTCGACATGATCGAACCCGGACTGCCAAAAAATCGACTGGTGGCCGAAATCTATCGTGCGGGTGTCGAAGGGGCCGATGGCTACGGCGGCGATTATCCTGCCATCGTACCGTTGCTGCCGACCGGCGCTGATGCTGCCGCGCCGCATCTGACCTGGGATGACACGCCTTTCCGAAAAGGGGAGGGGACGTTTTTCGAGATTGCCGGCTGCTACAAGCGTTACCATGCGCCACTGTCACGAACCATTTTCCTGGGTCGGCCTTCGCGCGAATTCCTCCGGGGCGAATCGGCACTGCTGGAGGGCATCGAAAACGGGCTCGAAGTGGCCCGACCCGGCAATCGCTGCTGTGATATCGCCATGGCCCTGGGGGCGGCGATGGACAAATATGGCTTTGATCGGGGCGGCGCGCGCTGCGGCTATCCGATTGGTATCAGTTATCCACCGGACTGGGGTGAGCGCACCATGAGTCTGCGCCCCAGTGATGAAACCATTCTTGAACCAGGCATGACCTTTCATTTCATGCCCGGCATGTGGATGGATGAGTGGGGGCTGGAGATTACCGAGTCCATTCTGATCACCGAACAGGGTGCCGAAACCCTGTGTGAATTTCCTCGCCAGCTGTTCGTGAAGTGATCGTCTCGGGGAATGGTGACCTGCCTCACTCCGAATGACGTCTTCAGCGGTGGTGAACTGTCCGAAAAGGAGTTCGTATGCGTGCCAGTCCGATTTCCGCCACGGTCGATTTCGATGCCGATGGTGTCCAGCACGGTTTTCTCAAACTGCCGGTCTCCCATGATGAGTCCGCCTGGGGCGCGGTCATGATTCCGGTCACTGTGGTGAAAAACGGTGACGGCCCCACGGCACTGTTGACCGGTGGTAATCATGGGGATGAGTACGAAGGCATTACTGCGCTGCTGAAACTGTCCGGATCACTGCGAGCGGACGAGGTCAGGGGCCGGGTCATTATCGTGCCAATGATGAATCAGCCGGCTGCACAGGCGGGCAGGCGCACGTCTCCAATGGACCGCGGCAATCTCAATCGCAGCTTTCCCGGTGATCCCGATGGCGGGCCGACGAAGCAGATTGCTGACTACTTCACCCGCTATCTGGTGCCAATGTGCGATTATGCGCTCGATCTGCACTCCGGTGGACGTACCCTCGATATTCTTCCCTTTGCCGCTGCGCATCGACTGGAGGATCGTGATCAGGAACGTCGCAGCCTGCAAGGGGCGATCGATTTTGGTGCGGGTACGGCCATCATGATGTATGAACTTGATGCTGCAGCGCTCTATGACACCGTGGTGGAAAACCAGGGCAAGATACTGGTCACTACCGAACTGGGTGGTGGCGGCACCTCAACCCCTGCGAGCATGGAGATCAGTGAGCGTGGCGTTCGCAATTTCCTGATCTTTGCCGGGATCACCGAGGGCGAACTTCAACGACCGGCCAGACAAACCTTTGTCGAGATGCCGGATGCTTCCTGTTATGTGCAGAGCGAGCATGCCGGTCTGCTGGAGATGACCTGTGCACTGGGTGGTCTGGTGCGTCAGGGGGAAGTGGTGGCGCGTATTCATGATATGACACGTACCGGCGTCGAGCCGGTGGAATATCGGGCCGGTCGTGACGGCATGGTACTGGCCCGTCGGTTTCCGGCACGGGTCGACATGGGTGATACCATCGTGGTGATCGGTGAGGTAGTGGAGACGCTCGAGCGCTGAGCCCTGCCGGGGGAACAGGCATCGGGCGATAGCCTGGCGCAAGGTGCCCCGGCGTCTTCCTCGGGCATGGATGCCCCGAACTGCTGTGAGGCCTTGTGAAACTCGATCGCTTTGATCTGCAAATTCTCTCCATCCTGTCGCGCGATGGGCGCATTACCAAGTCGCGGCTGGCCGAGTCGATCAATCTCTCGGTCAGCCCCTGCTGGGAGCGTGTCAGACGTCTGGAGAAGGCCGGCATCATCGAAGGCTACAGCGCCCGCATCAACCCCAGGGTGCAGGTGCGTCGCACTCCGGTATGGATTCAGGTCGAACTCGATCATCATGGGCTCGATGTCTTCGAACGGTTCGAGCGCACCATGCGGGAAACGCCGGAGGTCACCGAATGCGTGGCCGTAGGCGGTGGCGTGGACTACCTGGTACGTGTCGAGGCGCTTGATATTGATCAGTATCAGCGACTGATCGATCAGTGGTTGATCAGCGGCCTCGCCATTCGCCGTTATTTCACCTATATCGTGACCCGGACGGTCAAATCCGGTCCGCCCCCGATGGAACTGAAGGATTCGACCGAGCGCTGACCGATCGATTGACTGTCCGAATTGAGCGCTTCCCCCGTTTCGTTTAGACTGGCGTCCCATCCTGGTCTGCCTCTCCGCGCGGGCCGTCGTTCAGCACTCGACAGGTTCCCTCCATGACGACGCGATATATCTTCGTGACCGGTGGCGTTGTGTCTTCTCTCGGCAAGGGCATCGCCGCTGCCTCCCTGGCCGCCATTTTGGAAGCGCGTGGCCTGAAGGTCACGATTCTCAAGCTCGACCCTTATATCAACGTCGATCCGGGCACCATGAGCCCCTTTCAGCACGGTGAAGTGTTTGTCACCGAGGATGGTGCCGAAACCGATCTCGACCTGGGTCACTACGAGCGTTTCATCCGCTCGCGCATGACCCAGGCCAACAACTTCACCACCGGTCGGGTCTATGAGCACGTTCTGCGCAAGGAGCGTCGCGGTGATTACCTGGGCGGCACGGTGCAGGTCATTCCGCATATTACCGATGAAATCCAGCGCCGTATCAAGGCGGGCGGTGACGGCTATGATGTGGCTCTGGTGGAGATCGGTGGCACGGTCGGGGATATCGAGTCCCTGCCTTTTCTGGAAGCCATCCGTCAGCTGCGTACCGAGGTTGGACCCAGCCGAGCGCTGTTTTTGCATCTGACGCTGGTGCCCTATATCAAGACCGCCGGTGAAACCAAGACCAAACCGACCCAGCACAGTGTCAAGGAGCTGCGCTCGATCGGCATCCAGCCGGATATCCTGGTCTGTCGTAGCGAGGTTGAGCTGGAGCAGGGCGAACGCAACAAGATTGCCCTGTTTACCAACGTCGAACAGCGGGCAGTCATCCCCATGCAGGATGCCGATACCATCTATCGCATTCCTTTGATGCTGCATGACTTCGGTCTGGATGAAATCATCTGCGACAAGCTGCGCATCGAAGCGCCCCAGGCCGATCTCGGGGAGTGGGTACATGTACTGGATGCCAAGCTCAATCCGCTCAAGACCGTCAATATTGCGATGGTCGGCAAGTACATGGAGCTTCTGGATGCCTACAAATCGCTGAATGAAGCACTGATTCATGCCGGTATCCAGACTCGGGTGAAAGTCAATATCGACTATATCGATTCCGAAGATATCGAGCGCGATGGTGTGGGCCGCCTTGAAGGCAAGGATGCGATTCTGGTGCCTGGCGGTTTCGGCTCACGCGGTGTTGAAGGCAAGATCGCTACCGCACGTTATGCTCGCGAACACGACATTCCCTATCTGGGAATCTGCCTGGGCATGCAGGTCGCCGTAATCGAGTTTGCTCGTCATATTGCCGGCTGGGGTGATGCCAACTCCACCGAATTTACCCATGATACCCGCCATCCGGTAGTCGGTCTGATTACCGAGTGGATTACCCCCGAGGGGCGGATCGAGGTGCGCGATGAAGCATCGGACCTGGGCGGTACCATGCGTTTGGGCGGCCAGAGCTGCAATCTGAAAGCGGGTTCGAAGGCACGCGAAATCTATGGCGCGGAAACCATTGTCGAACGCCACCGTCACCGCTACGAGATCAACGAACAGTTCATCGATGATCTTGAGCGCGCAGGGCTGGTGATCTCGGGCCGCAGTGTGGATAACGCGCTGGTCGAGATGGTCGAGCTGGCCGATCATCCGTGGTATGTGGCCTGTCAGTTCCATCCGGAATTCACATCCACGCCACGTGACGGCCATCCGTTGTTCACCGGCTTCGTCAACGCCGCGCTGACACATCGCGCAGCACGCAATCAGAAGGCTCAGGGGAGAGAAGATGGCTGATTCACAAGACATGAGCGCTCAGCGTGTGATCGAGATCGGAGGCGTCAGTCTGGCCAATGACCGGCCGCTGGCACTGTTCGGTGGCATGAATGTGCTGGAGTCGCGCGAGCTGGCCATCGAGGTGGCTGACGGCTGGGCTCAGGCGACCCGACGGCTCGGTATACCCTGGGTATTCAAGGCCAGTTTCGACAAGGCCAACCGGAGCTCGATCCACTCTTTCCGTGGTCCCGGTCTCGACAAGGGGCTGGCCATTCTGGACGAAATCAAAAAGCGCTTTGATGTCCCGGTGCTGACCGATGTTCACGAGCCGGCCCAGGCGGCACCAGCGGCCGAAGTCTGTGATGTGATTCAGCTACCGGCCTTTCTTGCCCGGCAGACGGATCTGGTTATGGCGATGGCTGCAACCGGGGCAGCGATCAACATCAAGAAGCCGCAGTTCATCGCACCTCACGAGATGCGCCATATCATCACCAAGTTCAGCGAGGCCGGCAACGAGCGTCTGACGCTGTGCGAGCGTGGATCGAGCTTCGGGTACAACAATCTGGTGGTAGACATGCTGGGGTTCGCCACGATGAAGGCGACCGGTTATCCACTGGTGTTCGATGTGACCCACTCCCTCCAGCAACCGGGTGGACGTGCCGACAGCGCTGGTGGTCGTCGCGCCCAGGTCGCCGATCTGGCGCGTGCCGGGGTGGCAGTGGGGCTGGCCGGCCTGTTTGTGGAAGCCCATCCTGATCCTGATCGGGCACTGTGTGATGGTCCTTGTGCATTACCGCTTGATCGGCTGCCGGGTTTTCTCGAGCAGGTGCAGCTGCTGGATCGCACCGTCAAGGGTATGGCGCCGCTTGATCTGGGTCCGGACGTGGCAGAATAGCCGAGACGAGAAATGTGGCGATCTTCGGATCGCGACAACCATCGGGATAACAGTGCTTCTGGTAGCATTGACGAGAGGGTCATCATCGATGGCCCTCTTTTTTTGTGCGCATGACCGACAACCGGTAGCCATCGAAATGGTATGCAGGATTGGCCCATCTCCGGGGTTGCGGTCTAAATTATCGGACAATGATTGGCTCGTGATGGGCAACAATGCCGCCGGGCGTGCTATCCTGGTGTCCGAAGAGGGCGCTGGCGAGTGATGCAATGCCCGGCGGCTATTGCGACATGGGCCCGGACGCTCGTTTCATTTCATTCAACCTCCACCAGGGACGCTCAAGATGGCAGAAATTGTTGATATCCAGGCGCTCGAGATCCTCGATTCCCGCGGTAATCCTACCGTGTTCGCCGAGGTGACGCTCAAGAGCGGTGCTCGGGGAAGTGCGGGGGCTCCGTCTGGCGCCTCTACCGGCTCGCGCGAGGCTCTGGAGTTGCGTGACGGTGATAAGTCGCGCTATCTGGGCAAGGGTGTCAAAAAGGCCGTTGAGGCGGTCAATACCCGAATTGCCGAGCGTCTCAAGGGGATGGATGCGCTGGATCAGCAGGCGATCGATGACGCCATGCGCGAGCTGGATGGGACCGATAACAAGGGGTCTCTGGGTGCCAACGCCATTCTCGCGGTCTCACTGGCAGTAGCCGTGGCGGCTTCCCGTGAGAAAGGGGTGCCGCTTTACTCGCATATCGCTGACCTCTATGGCACCCCGGGCCAGTATTCGATGCCGCTGCCGATGATGAACATCATGAATGGCGGCGAGCATGCCGATAACAATGTCGATATCCAGGAGTTCATGATCCAGCCTGTCGGAGCACCGACCTTTGCCGAAGGGCTTCGCATGGGGGCAGAGGTCTTTCATGCGCTCAAGAAGGTGCTTGCGGGTCGAGGCCTGTCTACCGCCGTAGGGGATGAGGGTGGTTTCGCGCCGGATCTTGAATCCAATGCTGATGCACTGGCGGCCATCAAGCAGGCGGTCAGTGATGCCGGTTATACGCTGGATCGTGACATTACGCTGGCGCTCGACTGCGCTGCTTCGGAGTTCTACCGGGAAGGGCAGTACCAGCTCTCCGGCGAAAACCGCAGCTACTCCAGCGAGGGCTTTGTCGATTATCTGGAGCAGCTGGTCAACGACTATCCGGTGGTGTCGATCGAGGATGGCCTGGATGAATCCGACTGGGATGGCTGGAAGCTGCTGACCGACCGTCTTGGCAATCGAGTCCAGTTGGTCGGCGATGATCTGTTTGTGACCAATACCCGCATTCTCAAGGAAGGCATCGACAAGGGGGTAGGCAACTCGATTCTGATCAAGGTCAATCAGATCGGATCGCTGACCGAGACGCTGGAAGCTGTACGTATGGCACGGGATGCCGGCTATACCGCCATCATTTCGCATCGCAGTGGCGAAACCGAGGATACCTTCATTGCCGATCTGGCAGTCGGTACCCGGGCTGGCCAGATCAAGACCGGTTCCCTGTCACGCAGTGATCGTGTTGCCAAATACAACCGGCTGCTGGTCATCGAGCATCAGCTGGGGGATCAGGCTCGCTACCAGGGGCGTTCCGAAATCAAGGGACAGTCGGGTTTTTAATAACCTGAGTCAATTTTGCATTATGGGATTTAATCCGGTCGGTGCATCCGGCCGGATTTTTTCATGATGGCTATCTGATAACTGATACAGCGTCTGGACTGGCTTGACCCCTGGTCGGCCAGCTACCAGTATGAGCCATATCCGGAGGCGAACGGGATCGCCTCGTCATTTCACTGTCTTCCTCTCTCAACTCATTGAATTAAAAGCCTTTCAGGGAAAAGGTTGAATTCGGTGACCCTCATTCTCCAATCACTCCGCCCACTCGGGCCAGAGCGTTATCAGCAATACTGATAACGGGACATGTTTGCCCTTGCGGAAAGGATTTCCGCCCGAACCAGGATGGTTCGGGACGTCAGGATGACGATCGGGCACAGGGATTTTGAATGGCGCGCGTGGTAGCGCAGGATGCGTGATCCACGCAGGGAAGTCGCCAATGGATATGAGCAAAGGGAATTGCTCGGCAAGGACGTAGGATACGGGCGGCTGCGGCCGCCCTTTTTAGTGTCCGTTGCAAGCGTCTGGAAGAGGCACTTGTCAGGCCGGTGGATTGCGGTCGAGCTGATCGCGTTTGTTTTTCACATCCTTCCACTCATCGGCATCCGACGGTGGGTCGATACGCTCGTTGATGTTGGGCCAGACTTCTGCCAGTTCGGCATTGAGTTCGATGAATTCTTCCTGATCCTTCGGAACCTCATCCTCGGAGTAGATGGCATCAACAGGGCATTCAGGCTCACATAGCGCGCAGTCGATGCATTCATCGGGATGAATGACCAGAAAGTTGGGCCCCTCGTAGAAGCAGTCGACCGGGCAGACTTCCACACAGTCGGTGTATTTGCAGCGAATGCAGCTTTCGGTCACAACGAACGTCATATCGCAGGCTCCCTGACAATGGTGGGCCCCGAACGCCATCGCGTCCGGTCATACCGGAGGCGGTTTCCGGCTGCGCACAGGTGTTATCGGACCATGGCCGGCCCGATGACACGAAGGCGTGAAAAGGGGGCATATTTTAGAGGGGCCGGCAGCGCTTCGACAAGCGTGCCGACCGCGTTCGAGCGCTGTTACAGGCGGTCCCGCCACTCATAGAGGAGCGCCATGGCCTCGCGAGGGGTCAGCGCATCGAGATCCAGTTCTCCCAGTGCCTCGACTATCGGGTGTATAGGGGCAGTGAACAGATCCGACTGTACCGGATCGGGTGAGCGCCTGGTGTTACTGTCGCCCGGACAGGTTGGGACATGGTCGAATTCCTGGGCTTCGAGTTCAGCCAGTCGAGTTCGGGCACGCTCGATGACGGCCGGCGGCACACCGGCCAGACGGGCAACCTGCAAACCATGGCTCTGACTGGCCGGGCCTGGTTCCACGCGGTGCATGAAGATAATGTCATGGCCATGCTCGGTGGCAGTGAGATGCACGTTATCGACACTGTCGAACTGATCGGCGAGGGCCGTCATTTCGAAGTAGTGCGTAGCAAACAGGGTCAGCGCGCCGGTCTGCACCAGATGCTCTGCCGTTGCCCAGGCCAGCGACAGGCCATCGAAGGTACTGGTGCCACGGCCGATTTCATCCATCAGCACCAGACTTTCGCGCGTGGCGTTATGCAGGATGCTGGCGGTCTCGGTCATCTCCACCATGAAGGTCGAGCGGCCTCCGGCCAGATCATCGGAAGACCCGATTCGGGTAAAGATACGGTCGACCAGGCCGACTTCGGCCCGGTCAGCTGGTACGAAGGCGCCGGTATGGGCCAGTAGCGCGATCAGCGCATTCTGACGCATGAAGGTGGACTTGCCCCCCATGTTGGGCCCGGTGATCACCAGCATGCGTGTCTGTTCGTCCAGGCGCAGGTCGTTGGGGACAAAAGGATTCGCGGAGACGTGTTCCACTACCGGGTGGCGACCGACTTCAATATTCAGTCCGGGCGCGTCTTGTATGACCGGGCGCGTCAGGGTCAGGCTTTCGGCACGTTCGGCGAAGGCCGTCAGCACGTCCAGAGTGGCCAGCGCCCGGGCAGTGGCCTGAAGTGGCTGCAATTCAGCATTGAGGCGCTCCAACAGGCTGTCATAGAGCATCTTCTCGCGCGCCAGCGCCCGGGTTTTTGCCGACAGGGCCTTGTCCTCGAACTCCTTGAGTTCGGGAATGATAAAGCGCTCGGCATTCTTGAGTGTCTGGCGACGAATGTAGTCAGCAGGCGCCTCGCGTGCCTGCGCACGAGGAATCTCGATGTAATAGCCATGCACCCGGTTGTAACCCACCTTCAGGCCCTGCAGGCCGGTGCGTTCACGCTCACGGGTTTCGAGCCTGACAAGATAGTCGCCGGCGTTTTCATGGAGGGTTCGCAGTTCATCAAGCTCGTCATCGAACCCCTCGCGGATGACCCCGCCATCGCGGATGACGACCGGTGGATTATCGATGATGCCTCGCGAAAGCAGGTCTGCCATCTCCGGCCAGGGCACCAGATGATGGCGCAGGTCGTCAATGGCCGTATCAGGGGCAAAATCGATCAGCTGTGCGGCCAGTTCGGGCAGGGTGCACAGGGCATCGCGCAGACGCGCCAGATCACGCGGTCGTGCACTGAGCAAAGCGACTCGCGCCAGGATACGCTCGATATCACCAATCCGTCCGAGCAGTTCGCGGAAAGGATCGATACGATCGCCATCGATCAGTGCACCGACTGCCGCCTGGCGTGCCTCGATACGGCCTCGGTCGCGTAGCGGCCGATTGAGCCAGCGACGCATCAGGCGTGAACCCATTGGCGTAGCGGTGGTGTCCAGCACGCTGGCCAGGGTGTTGTCGCGTCCACCGGCAAGATTGGTATCAATCTCCAGATTGCGCCGGCTGGCGGCATCGATCACTACGGCTTCATCACGCGCCTCTACGCTCAGCCCTGACACATGAGGCAGGGCTGAGCGCTGAGTATCGCGGGCGTAATCAACCAGTACCCCGGCGGCAACAATCGCCCGGGTCAGATGAGCACAGCCGAACCCCTGCAGGTCGTGAACACCGAATTGATCGCACAGCAGCCGCAGGGCTGTATCGTAATCGAAATGCCAGTCGTGCCAGCGTCGCAGTCCCGGACGAGAGACCAGGGTTTCGGGTAGACGCAGTGATTCGGCTACCAGCAATTCAGCGGGATCGAGGCGGTGAAGTTCGGCGAGCATGTCAGCTTCGCTTTCCACTTCCAGCACATTGAATCGTCCGCTGGAGAGTTCAAGCCAGGCCATGCCCCACTGCTGCTCCTGCGGATGCAGTGCCACCAGCAGATTGTCGCGACGCTCATCAAGCAGTGCTTCGTCATGCAGGGTACCCGGGGTCACGATGCGGACAACGCGTCGCTCGACCGGTCCCTTGGCGGTCGCCGGATCTCCGATCTGCTCGCAGATGGCGACCGATTCGCCCGCCTTCACCAGGCGTGCCAGATAGGACTCTGCGCTGTGATAGGGCACGCCCGCCATGGGAATAGAGGCACCGGCTGATTGCCCGCGAGCTGTCAGCGTAATGTCGAGCAGCGCAGCGGCACGCCGGGCGTCGTCATAAAAGAGTTCGTAGAAATCCCCCATGCGGTAGAACAGTAGAATATCCGGATGCTCGCGCTTGATGCGCAGATATTGCGCCATCATGGGCGTGTGCCGGTTGAGATCGTCCTGAGCCACGTTCAATCGGATTCCCGCTTCGTTGATAGGTGAGCCGGGGAGGCAATGGGGCAGGCGGCCTCGGTATGCTGGCCGAAGGCTGCGTCATCCCGCGTGGGCCGCGGACGATTGTGGCTGAGCATCGAAGCGCCGCTCTGCATCACCTCTTCCTGCGATGACGCAAGGTTACCATGAGCGCTGAAGGTCAGCAGCGTTCGACCTGGCGTTTTTACAGGAGCGGGCCGGCCGCCGGGTGTATTGAAATATTGCCGCGGATTGCAGAGGTGTAAGCCAGGTAAATTACTGTATGAATGTACAGTTTTCTGTCCCACCCTGAAGTCGTGTCCGGACACGACAACGACTGCCGACACGAGCCGGCAGGTAGCGATACGCACAGGGAGACTGTAATGACTGCACAGCCACAGCAATATAATGCCAGCAACGCACAGGTTACCGTGACCATCGAAGAGGGCGAAAAGCCGGGGGCCACTGCGCGGCTGGTGGAAAATATCGATGCGCTTCGGCAGACCACACCCGAAACCGCCGGCGAGCGGGTATGGGTCGAGTACCATACCGTACGTGGTTACGGGGGCGGGCTGTTCTATCACGAGCCTGATAACGTCACCAGCCGGGATGATGGTGGCGCCATGATCGTGACTGAAAACGGCGATCGTTTTCGCCGTGAATGGGGGACGAAGGAGAAGGGCGATGTGTTGCTGTGGGGGGCCGACCCTACCGGCACGCTCGGCTCGGCCGAGGCGGTGCAACGGATCGTCGATTCCGGATTGACCGGTACCATCGTCTTTCCCAACGAAGGCGTCTTCGTGATCGAGCGCACGGTAAGCATGCAACCGGTTTCTTCCGTGGCCAATGACGGTACGGTGAAGCGCCAGGGCGAGGCCCGTATGATCCTGCGTTCAAGGATGTGGTCGCACTTCGGTTACTTCCGTGACCGGGCGGCAATCAAGCCGGGGCCGGAAGTCAACGGTGCCATGTTCACGCATGTTTACATGGCGGAAGGCCTGGCCTTCTTCGGCCCGGATGAAAAGCGCGATGGGCATGCGTATCACGCCCTGGAGCTGGACGGTTACGTCAACAAGGTGACCCGCTGCTCGTTCAATATGCCCAATGACGGCATCGTGACCTGGGCGGGAGCCAACATTGATATTGTCTATTGTCACTTCATTGGCTGTCAGAACGCCGTGCGGACGCATGGGGAAGGCGAAATCGTCACTACCTATACCTTCACCGCCAATCTCTGTCAGTACGTTGGCCACCTGATGAACTGTGCCGGGCAGCTTTGGGGCTCACAGTTCAACAATAACACCTGGGAGGCGTGTAGCGGCTCCATGGTGGTGGCCCAGGTGGTCTTCAATTGCGGTTTCGTGACCAACTGGATCGAAGGCGGTGGCAATGCGGATGACCCCATTCGCATCATTGATAACACGACTTATCAGCAAAACCGGGAGAACTGGGCCGCTGGTAACAACTTCCACGGTGGTGGCTGGATCAACACCCTGGCGCCTTCGGATCACGAATACAACAACCGCTTTGGCGGAGTGAATCTGGATACCAACAAGGTGATTGTCAGCGAGGCCACAGGGTCGGGTGTTGCGCTTCGAACCGACGGACTCCAGCAGTATCTTGATGAGTGGAAGGGCTGCGTGGAGCTGGGTATTCGCTCGACTTCCAATAAAAACGGCGGCGCCGATATCGGGTTGAACTCGAGCAATGCCATCAACCTGCGTGCCAGCAATGGCTATATCAATATCCGCAAGGGTGATGGTGCAATCAGCGATGAGAGTAACAAACCGATCCTGAATTATCCGGTCAGCAAGCTGCGTGACCAGGAAGTGGACACTGCGCTGCAGCTGCAACCGGATCGCATGAACATGTTCAGCGCCAGAGTGCCGGTGCTGAATACCGACCCATCTGACAGTACTCAGCGCACTGTCCGTCGGGTGCCTTCGGCCATGCCATTCATTATTCACTGGAGCGGTGCCTATACCGCAGGCAAGGGCAGCGACGCCTCTGCCTACTTCGATGTCAGTGAAGTGAAGGACAATGCGATACATCTTTATAACAACCACATGGAGACGCGCAGCCCCAGGCTATGGGTGACCACCAATGATACCGATGCCGAATTCGACCACTGGGAGGTTATCGATGCCTATAGTGGGTCATGGCAAGCCTATGGTGTCTGCAAGGGCGTCAGGCTGTACTTTCGTGAGCGCACTACCGGTGAGTTCACGGTGCCTGACAGCTTTGACATGATGCTGGTCAACGGCTGGTAAACGATCACCGTACCGACATGTATTGGCCCCGACCCGGCTCGGGGCCTTTTTGTGTCTGCATGCCTGGGGTCCGTAGTGAAGAGGCGCGCTGTCGCCGTAGCGGCTGTGCTACTGTATGCACGACAGGATGTAGATCGCTGCCACGAGAATTCGACGCATGATCGATGAAACGATCCGACGCCTGGCAACCTCGCTGGGCGAGCATTGCCGCCGTTACGACTGCCAGGTCGTGACTGCCGAATCCTGTACCGGAGGCGGGGTGGCTGAAGCCATTACTGCCATTGCCGGCAGCTCGGGATGGTTCGAAACCGGGTACGTTACCTATTCCAATGCCGCCAAGCAGCGCCTGCTGGGGGTCTCGGAGGCATCGCTGGAACGCTGGGGGGCGGTCAGTGAGTCGGTGGTTCGTGAGATGGTGGCAGGGGCGTGTCAGGATAGTGGGGCCAGACTGGGGGTAGCCATCAGCGGTATTGCTGGTCCTGATGGTGGGTCTGCCGACAAGCCGGTTGGTACAGTATGGCTGGCGTGGGCGTACGGTGGTCGAACGACAGCCGAGTGCCATGTTTTTCCCGGTAATCGCGACGAGGTGCGGCGTGCCGCTGTCATCAGGTCCCTGGAAGGGTTGATCGAATCTCTCGAAACAGGTGCTTGAAGAATTTTCACCTGAATCATCGGCTGTGCGTTGGCGCTTATTTGTTATAAAATACTGGACAAACATACAGACATTTCGAGCCGTTCGATGACAATTTGCTTCGGTAATCCGGGTGGACCCGGTTGCATCGGACGTCTCCTTCGCCATGAATCGAGAGGAGGACTCCATGGCTCAGGATGAAAATCGCACCAAGGCGCTCAATGCCGCGCTTTCCCAGATCGAACGTCAGTTCGGCAAGGGCGCGGTCATGCGCATGGGCGAAGCCCCTCGGGTCGCCGTCCCTTCGGTGTCGACCGGTTCGCTGGGGCTGGATATCGCCCTGGGCGTCGGTGGTCTGCCCTATGGACGAATTGTCGAAATCTTCGGGCCGGAAGCCTCTGGCAAGACAACCATCACGCTGTCGGTCATTGCCCAGGCACAAAAGCAGGGCAAGACCTGCGCCTTTATCGATGCCGAGCATGCACTTGATCCCACTTATGCCGAAAAGCTGGGTATCAACATTGATGATCTGTTGGTGTCGCAGCCTGATACCGGCGAGCAGGCGCTGGAAATCTGCGACATGCTGGTACGTTCGGGTGGCGTCGACGTGATCGTGGTCGATTCGGTAGCCGCCCTGACGCCGCGCGCCGAGATCGAAGGCGAGATGGGCGATGCCCACGTCGGTCTTCAGGCGCGGCTGATGTCGCAGGCGCTGCGCAAGGTGACGGGGAACATCAAGAATGCCAACTGCATGGTGATGTTCGTTAACCAGATCCGCATGAAGATCGGCGTCATGTTCGGCAATCCCGAGACCACAACCGGCGGCAACGCGCTGAAGTTCTACTCCAGTGTGCGTCTCGATATCCGCCGTACCGGCTCGGTCAAGCAGGGCGACGAGGCCGTTGGCAACGAAACACGCGTCAAGGTTGTCAAAAACAAGGTCGCGCCCCCGTTCCGTCAGGCCGAATTCCAGATTCTCTATGGCAAGGGGATCTATCATGCCGGCGAGGTGGTGGATCTCGGCGTACAGTGCAACCTGGTCAGCAAGGCAGGTGCCTGGTACAGCTATCAGGGCAACAAGATCGGTCAGGGCAAGGCCAATGCAGCGCAGTATCTCGAGGAGAATCCTGAAGTCATGCAGGAGATCGAGGATGCCATCCGCGCCCAGCTGCTGACTGTGCCCGGTCAGAAAGAGAAGAGTGAACAGGGCAAACAGGAAGAAGAGGCTTCGGCGGCACCCGCTGATGCCGATGACCAGGATGAGCTACTGTAGGCTGCAGTCTGACGATATGCCGCAGTAGTAACGGAAAGTGGGGTGTGCGCCGAAAGCGCACACCCCTTTTTCATGCCTGGTAACCGGGAGGGCAAACATGAGTGAGATGCAACGTGATCCGCGCGAGGATGCCATCGTGCTATTGGCGCGCCGGGAGTATTCGGTTGTCGAACTGCGTGAACGGCTGGCACGCCACGAGCATGAGCCAGAGACGATCGAGCAGGTGTTGAATGCACTGCAAGCCGAGGGACTGCAATCCGATAGCCGATTTGCCGAGCAGTTTCTGCGTTCACGGGTTAACCGTTTGCAGGGGCCGCGCCGGATCGAAGCCGAATTGCGCCAGCGGGGTATCGACCAGGCGCTGATTGTCACGACCCTGTCAGAGAGTACAGTGGATTGGTTCGCGCTTGCCTGCCAGGCTTTGCGACGGCGCTTCGATGGACCCGGCAATGATCGGCGCGAGCAGGCCAAACGGCTGCGCTTTCTGGCCTCAAGAGGCTTCGACGGGGAACAGGGATATCACGCTCTTGAGCATGCCTGGACGTCTTCGGAAGAGCTCTGACCCTGCCTCGATTTGACCTGTTATCGGGCCATGGGCGTGCAGGCGCTTTAGTCAGGATGCGAAGTCGTTATACTGTTCGGTTCCATGGACGCTAACATGATGGCGTCATGAACGAATGGTATCCGCGAGCGCCGCTTTAGTAGCGCGCCCGGAGAAGCGCTGCCGACCATTGAACAGCGGCCACGCATCCAGCCCTTCCATCGCTCACGGAACATCTATGAAAAGCGCCGAGATACGAAAAGCCTTTCTCAATTTCTTCGAAGAGCGCGGCCACACCCTGGTACCTTCCAGCTCACTGGTACCGGAGAACGATCCCACGCTGTTGTTTACCAATGCCGGCATGGTGCCGTTCAAGGATGTCTTTCTCGGCCGCGACCAGCGCCCCTATGTTCGCGCCACTTCGGCGCAGCGCTGTGTCCGGGCAGGCGGTAAACACAACGACCTGGACAATGTCGGCTATACCGCCCGCCATCACACCTTTTTCGAGATGCTCGGCAATTTCAGCTTTGGCGACTATTTCAAGCGCGAGGCCATTCAGTATGCCTGGTCATTTCTGACCGAGGTGCTCCAGCTGCCGGCAGAGAAGCTCTGGGTGACGGTGCACCATAGTGATGATGAAGCCGCCGATATCTGGATCAATGAAATCGGGGTGCCAGCCGAGCGACTGGCAAGACTCGATGAAGACAATTTCTGGCAGATGGGGGACACAGGCCCCTGTGGTCCCTGCTCCGAAGTCTTTTATGACCACGGCCCTGATGTCTTTGGTGGTCCCCCCGGCTCGCCCGATGAGGATGGCGATCGCTATATCGAGATCTGGAACCTGGTGTTCATGCAGTACGATCGCGATAGTGCAGGGACCCTTCATCCCCTGCCCAGCCCGTCGATCGATACCGGCATGGGGCTGGAGCGTATGGCCGCTGTGGTACAGGGTGTGCACTCCAATTATGAGATCGACCTGTTCGTCAACCTGATCAAGGCAGCCGCCAGAGCGACCGGGCAGAGCGACCTCGATCAACCTTCATTACGCGTGATCGCCGATCATATTCGCTCCTGCGCCTTCCTGATTGTCGATGGCGTATTGCCCTCCAATGAAGGGCGCGGATACGTGCTGCGACGTATTATTCGAAGGGCGGTGCGGCACGGCCACAAGCTTGGTGCACGCGAACCCTTCTTTCATCAGCTGGTCGCTGCGCTCGATGACGAGATGGGGCAGGCCTATCCTGCCCTGCATGAGCGTGCCGCCCAAATCGAGAAGATCCTGTTGCGCGAAGAAGAGCAGTTCGCGCGCACCCTGGATCACGGGATGCGGCTGCTGGAGGAAGCGCTTGGCAATCTGGCAGGCAATACGCTCGATGGTGGGACCATTTTCAAGCTTTACGATACCTATGGTTTCCCGTTTGATCTGACCGCAGATATCGTCCGGGAGCGCGGCGTTGAGCTTGATGAGCAGGGCTTTGAAAGTGAGCTCGAAGCGCAGCGTGAGCGTGCCCGAGCCGCCAGCCGTTTCGGTGCGGATTACGGTAGCGAGATCAGCATTGCCGGGCGTACCGAGTTTACCGGCTACGATCAGCTGGAAGACGAGGCTGAAATCGTGGCGCTACTGGATGAGCATGGCGCCTCCTGCGAAGAGCTCAAGGCGGGGCAGGAGGGCACCATTGTCCTGTCGCGTACCCCTTTTTACGCCGAATCGGGCGGACAGGTCGGGGATCGTGGCCTGCTGGAAAACGATGAGGCGCGCTTCGAAGTGCGCGATACCCAGAAACAGGATGAGCACCATTTGCATGGTGGGCATCTGAAAATGGGTGTCCTGAGAGTGGGAGATCGGGTGAAGCCGACGGTGACTGCCGAGCGGCGCGAGGCCGTCATGCGCAATCACTCGGCGACCCACCTGCTGCATGAGGCCTTGCGCCGGGTGCTGGGTGATCATGTACAGCAGAAGGGCTCGCTGGTCGGCCCGGATCGACTGCGATTCGATTTCAGCCATTTCGAAGCGATTTCGCCGGAAGCGCTGGCGCAGGTCGAGTCAATGGTCAACGCTGAGATCATGGCCGACACACCGGTGACGACGCGTCAGATGAGCCTGGATGAGGCAAGGAATCTGGGCGCGCGGGCACTGTTCGAGGCGCGCTACGGTGAGGATGTCCGTGTACTGACCATGGGGACCAGCGATTTTTCGATCGAGCTTTGCGGTGGTACCCATGTCGCCCGGACCGGTCAGATTGGCCCCTTTCATCTGGTGGCCGAAAGTGGGGTGGCTGCCGGGGTGCGCCGTATCGAAGCGGTGACCGGAAAGGCGGCACTGACGTACTTTCATGAGCAGGAACAGCGCCTGAACGCGCTCGCGGAACAGCTCAGGAGCCGTCCCGATCAGCTTGAGTCACGCCTTGATAGCGTACTGGAGCGCAACCGGGAGCTCGAGCGCGAGCTTTCACAGCTGCGTGGCAAACTGGCCAGTCGGGCAGGGAATGACCTGGTCGGAGAGGCTACCGAAGTGGCTGGCGTCAGGGTCATTGCCCGTCGACTTGAAGGCGTTGGGGCGAAAGAGCTGCGTGGCATGCTCGATCAGCTCAAACAGAAGCTGGGCTCGGGCGTCGTGGTACTTGGTGTGGCCGGGGATGACAAGGTCAATCTGGTCGCTGGCGTTACGAAGGACCTGACCGATCGTCTCAGTGCCGGCGATCTGATCAATGTAGTAGCCGGCCAGGTCGGCGGTCGTGGCGGCGGACGTGCCGACATGGCACAGGCGGGGGGGAGCAACCCTTCGGCGCTGCCGCAGGCGTTGGATAGTGTGGCTGAATGGGTTGAATCACAGCTCAGGCAAGGCTGAGCCAACAATAACCGCGGCGAGATCGTGATTCGGCCGCTGGAAGGTGACCAACAGGGAGTGACGGATACAGCTATGGCGCTCTATGTACAAAAGTTCGGCGGTACATCGGTAGGATCGGTGGACCGAATCAAGGCGGTGGCCGAGAAGGTCAAACGCTTTCGGGACGAGGGACATCAGGTAGTAGTGGTGGTTTCGGCCATGAGTGGTGAAACCAATCGACTGATCGAACTGGCCGGTCAGATCAACGATGACCCCACACCGCGCGAAATGGACATGCTGGTTTCCACGGGTGAACAGGTCACCATTTCGCTACTGGCCATGGCGCTGCAACGTCTTGGTGTGGCGGCTACTTCCTACACGGGTGCACAGATCGGTATTCGAACTGATAGTGCGCATACTCGGGCGCGTATCCAGCGGATCGAAACCGATGATCTGAAGGCTGATCTTGATGATGGCCAGGTGGTAGTGGTGGCCGGGTTCCAGGGCGTCGATGAGGAGGGCAATATTACCACCCTCGGCCGTGGTGGATCGGATACCACGGGTGTCGCGCTGGCTGCGGCGCTGGGTGCTGATGAATGTCAGATCTACACTGACGTCGATGGTGTCTATACCACCGATCCGCGCGTCTGCAATGCGGCACGGCGACTGGAGACGATCACCGTCGAAGAGATGCTGGAGATGGCGAGTCTTGGATCAAAGGTGCTCCAGATCCGGGCCGTCGAATTTGCCGGCAAGTACAACGTTCCGCTGCGCGTACTGTCCTCTTTCGAGGACGGGCCGGGCACCCTGATCGTGGCTGAAGAGGAAGAGAGTGCCAACATGGAAGAACCGCTGATCTCCGGTATCGCCTTCAATACCAATGAGGCCAAGCTGACCGTACTCAATACGCCCGATGTACCAGGGGTGGCGCTGAAGATTCTGGGGCCGATCTCGGATGCCGGCATTGAGGTCGACATGATCGTGCAGAATGTGGCACCCACCGGTGACTACACCGACTTTACCTTCACCGTGGCCAAGAACGATTTCCGCCAGACTCAGCGTATTCTCGAGCAGCAGGTGCTGCCGAGTCTTGGTAGCGGTGAGGTGCGCGGCGATGACAAGATCGCCAAGGTCTCGCTGGTAGGGGTCGGCATGCGGTCTCATGCTGGCGTGGCGACACGCATGTTCGGTGTGCTTGGCAAGGAAGGCATCAACATTCGCATGGTTTCGACTTCAGAGATCAAGATCTCGGTCGTGATAGATGAAAAGTTCCTGGAGTTGGCGGTCAGGTCCCTGCATACCGCTTTCGGACTGGATCAGCAGAGTATTCAACAGGAAGGGTGAGCGAGCTGGTTACGGCGCCGCTGGAGAGCGGCGTCAGGCGCATGGAAGACATCAATCGGGCGCGATTGGTTAACCCAGGTTGGTCTGGCAGGCGCAGATGACGCATAATGCGGCGCTTGTTTGCCAACTGTTACTCACAATCCGTGCGCAGGCAGTATTACTGAAAAGGAGGTCATAATGCTCATTCTTACTCGCCGTGTCGGCGAAACCCTCATGGTTGGTGATGACATCACCGTGACCGTGCTGGGGGTAAAGGGCAACCAGGTGCGTATCGGTGTCAACGCGCCACGCAATGTTTCGGTTCATCGTGAAGAGATCTATCAGCGCATTCAGACTGAGCGTACCGAGGACGAAACCGGTGGCGAGGAGCGCTGATCGCGCTATCACCGGCTGGAGTGGTCGATAAGTATCTCACGGTTGCCAAAGGAATTTTTATCATTCTCTGGACAGGGCGCGGTCTCTTCTGTAATATGCGCGCCGTACCGATCAAGGAGAGGTGGCCGAGTGGCTGAAGGCGCTCCCCTGCTAAGGGAGTATAGGGTTTATAGCCCTATCGAGGGTTCGAATCCCTCTCTCTCCGCCATTTCGGTAGTGTCGTCGGCGTCGACGTAGCATGTGCTGAAAACAGCATCTCCTGCAAACGCCTTCATGAGTAACGGTATTCCTGTTACGCGCCCGTAGCTCAGCTGGATAGAGTACCTGACTACGAATCAGGTGGTCGGAGGTTCGAATCCTCCCGGGCGCGCCATCATGAATTGCAGTATCCGATATCGACCGATGGCGTGTGACGCCGACAGGTAAATATCGCAGATCTTACAAGCGCCCGTAGCTCAGCTGGATAGAGTACCTGACTACGAATCAGGTGGTCGGAGGTTCGAATCCTCCCGGGCGCGCCAGATTCCGAAAACCCTGCCAAACGGCAGGGTTTTCTCGTTTCCGCCCTCATTGCCGATCAGTCTGAAGCGCTGTGAAAGCCTCTTCTTTCTCTTCTCTCTCGCTGTGATCTGATGGGTTCAGGGTCTGCAGAAATGGAGAGAGCTCACGGATGCGCCGCAATTCGACAAAGCGCTCCGCAGCGTCCCTGTCATGCTGGCGCATGATATTGAGCCACTGCTTGAGCAGGGACACCACCACCTTCTCCGGTACCGACTGACTCGCCTGATACGCATATTCTTTCAGTATCGTACTGCGATCCTGCCAACGAGTGGGGGGCTGATGCTCCCCGGTGGCCTGCCAGTGACGAATGCGGGCTGCCAGCAGTGGGTCGGCCAGAGCCGCACGCCCCAGCATGACATGGTCACAACCGGAAATGGCGCGGGCGCGCTGATAATCTTCCAGCGTCCAGATATCACCATTGACGACGGTCTCGACACTCACATGCTGGCGAATACGCCGCACCCACTGCCAGTAGGCGGGAGGACGGTATCCCTCACGTCGGGTACGGGCATGGACGACCAGAGAAGCGGCCCCGCCAGCCTCAGCGGCCTGGGCGCATGCCACTGCCAGCCGCTTGTCCTCGAAGCCCAGTCGAAGCTTGGCAGTGACCGGAATGCCGCTCCCTTCCAGTGCCCGATGCACACCGGCGACGACTGCTTCGACCCGCTGTGGTGTTTTGAGCAGTGAAGCGCCCCCGTCATGGCGATTGACAGTTTTGGCAGGACATCCGAAGTTGATGTCAATGCAAGGCGCACCGAGCTCGGCAGCCCGGCGGGCATTGTCACCCAGTCTTTCCGGGTTGGAACCCAGTAGTTGCAGATGCACCGGCGTACCGCACGATGTTTCGGCTCGGTGAACCAGTTCCGGGCAGATACGGTGAAAGACCCGCGGTGGCAGCAGCGTATCGGTCACCCGGACGAACTCGGTGACGGCCCAGTCGAAACCGCCTCGGGCCGTCAGCAGATCACGAGTGATGACGTCGATGACGCCTTCCATGGGCGCCAGGCCGATGCGGCCGACAGCAGAAGTGGATGACATGACGTGCAACGAATCGGCGTGAGTGAGCGGTGTGGAGCCGCATGATACATCATGCGGTCACAGACGTTCATGAAAGTGATGGTGTCAGTAAGAGCAGCCGGAAAAAGGCCCGTCAGATGACGGGCCGCACATGGCGAGCGCGCCATTCAGGCAGGGCGATTTCGCCAGCGATGCCGCAGGGTCATCACAATGGAAATGACGGCCAGTGTCAGTAGTGCCAGTGAGATCGGCCGGGTGAAGAACAGGGTCCAGTCCTCGTTGGTCATCAGGGCGCGACGCAGATTGGTCTCGGCGATCGGTCCCAGAATCACACCCAGTACCAGCGGCGCCAGCGGGTAGCGGAGTTTGCTCAGGATATAGCCGAGCACACCGATGCCCAGCAGCAGATAGATGTCGGTCAGACGATTGTTGAGCGCATAGGCACCGATGACGCAGCAGGTCAATACCACCGGCACGATCACGTATTTGGGCACGCTGGTGACTCGCAGGAAGAGCCGCATGCTGGTCATGCAGACTGCCAGCATCAGAAAGGCGGCCACGAACATGGCCAGAAACATGCCATAGACCAGGTCGGCATGATCAAGAATCAACCGGGGTCCGATGCCGATGCCATGAATCATCAGTGAGGCCATCAATACGGCATCCACGGCGCTGCCGGGAATGCCCAGCGCGATCAACGGTATCAATCCACCCCCGGCGGTTGACGAGTTGCCCGACTCCGAGGCAATAACGCCCTCCGGGGTGCCGGTGCCAAACTTCTCCGGCGTTTTCGAGGCCCGCCGTGCCTGATCGTAGGCGATCAGATTGGCGATGCTGCCGCCGGCGCCGGGTACGGCGCCGATGAAAACGCCGACCAGCGATGAGCGCAGCAGCCCCAGCGGGCGCGACAGCGTCTCACGCATGGCGTCCAGCGGACGAAACGAAACATGGCTGGGAATCAGCGCCTTGCCATGTCGGACCTGCTCGGCGTCTTCCACCTCACCGAGCAACTGGCTGACGGCGAAAATGCCGATCAGCACCACCAGAAATGGAAAGCCGGCGGCCAGCAGGTCGGTATCAAAGGTAAAACGGGGCACTCCCATCATTGGGTCAGGGCCGATGGTGGCGAGCAACAGTCCCAGCAGGCCACTCATCAATCCGCGCAGTACCGAGCGCCCCACCAGACTGGCCACCACCGTCATGGCGAACACGATCAGCGAAAAATACTCCCAGGCCCCCAGCTTGACCGCCACCATCGCCAGCGGCGGCGCTGCCATGATCAACACGATGGCGCTGATGACCGCACCAAAGAACGAGGCCCAGACACCGATGGCCAGCGCCCGCCCGGGTTCGCCATTACGTGCCATGGGATAAGCGTCGAAGGTGGTTGCAACCGAAGAGGGCGTGCCCGGGATACCCAGCAGCGCCGCACTGATCAGTCCGCCCGTAGAGCCGCCGACATACACGGCCAGCATGGTGGCGATACCCTGTAGCGGGGGCATCTGAAAGGTCAGTGGCTGGGTCAGCACGATGGCCATGGTGATCGTGAAGCCGGGAATGGCCGCAGCGATAACCCCGGCGATCACCCCGATCAGCATGGTGAGCAGAGTGCTCAGGGTAAAGAGTTGGTCGATGCTGCTGAACAGCGCATCCATGATCGATCTCCCGGAAGCCTTGTTGTTATCGGAAGCGGAGACTCATCCCAGTACGCCGGTGGGCAACATGATGCTGAACACGCTTGCGAACAGCCATGCCAGCCCGAAGGAGAACACCAGCGAAATCGCGACGGCCACCCCCAGGCGGCGTGGCGTGCGGGCGCCCAGCAGGACCTGGGTGAGCAGTAGAAACAGCAGCGAAGCCACTGCAAATCCCAGCCAGGCTAGCGTCGCTATGTAGCCGGCGAAGAGCCCCAGTACGGCAAAGGCGAGACGGTGTTGCCAGAGCCACTGACGTACGGCTGCCTTCGGTATAGCCGCAGATCCTGGCAGCAGACGCAGCTGTTCCACGATGATCGCCAGGTTGAATAGGATCAGCGTACCCAGCACCAGCCGTGGAAAGCTGCCCGAACCCAGCGGTTCCCACATCGAGGCGGGTAGATCCTCGGCGTGCCAGAACAGCAGAGCGAAACCGCCTGCCAGCAGTGCATTGAAGACAATATGTGCCAGCGCGCTGCCGCGTACCCGGTCCGATTCGGACCGGGTGGCAGAGGTATGACCGGCGCTCATTTCTTCAGCTTCCCGGAGAGCCGGTTGAAGGTCTCATCGGTTTCGGAGAGATATTCGCCATAGGCTTCGGGGCCCATGTACTCCACTTCGGCACCAGCGTTATGGGCGCCCTGAATGAAGTCCTTGTCCTGCGACTCCTTTTTCAGAGCCTGCGCCAGAATGTCGATGCGATCCTGCGGCGTTCCTTTCGGTGCGACAATGCCGCGGACCACAGTCAGCTCGATATCGTCTCCCAGTTCCTTGAAGGTCGGAACGTCAGGTGTACGCTCGAGGCGCTTGTCGCTGCCCACCGCGAGAAAGCGCAGGTCGCCGTTTTTGACGAATTCGAGCGATGAAGAGATATCGCCGATTGCAGCGTCGATATGACCGCCGACCAGGGCTCGAATGCGTGCTCCGGTGCCTTCGAAGCCGACATAGTGGAACTGCAGGTTCTCGGCATCCTCGATCAGTGCTGCATCCACATGCGGGACGCCCCCCAGGGTGACACCCATGCGGATATCGCCGGGGTGGGATTTCGCGTATTTCACGAAGTCGCCATAGGTGTGCCACGGGCTGTCCCCGTTGACGACCAGATACTGAGGCGATGCGGTCATGGCCGCCACCGGTGTGAAATCGTCCCAGTTCAGCGGCGTCAAGCCTGTGTCATGGGAGACCAGCAGCCCCTCATGAACCTGACCGACCGTGTAGCCATCGGGTTTTTTTTGACTCAATTGCTTGAGGCCCAGGGTGCCGCTGACGCCAGGCTGATTGATGACCGGCATCGGCTGACCGAGATAGGGTTCGATGTGATTGGAGACGACCCGCATCAGGGTGTCGCTGCCGCCGCCCGGCGACCATGGCACGATGAACTGTACCGGTTTCTCGGGATAATCGGCAGCCTGGGCAGCCGGAAGCGCTGCACTCATGGCAAGGCCGAGCGCCAGGGCCAGCACGAGTGGCCGCGGGGATGTATGCGCTGTATCGCCGATAGGGATAAATCGCTGTTTCAGGGAATTGAATCGCATGGTGTTGTCCTTGTTTGATGGCGGATTGCGAAACGATGCCGTTATGCGTTGTGTTCAGTCTGTTGGTCGTCTTTGTTGAAACCTGCCTCCGATAGTGGATTGTGATCGATGGATTGATCTCTCAGCGGGGCGCTTATCGGCCCAGAAAGAGGGCGCCGTAGCCGAGCCCCAGACAGACCACGAAAGCGGGATGCAATCGGGTGCCCATCAGCAATGCGGCGGCCACCGTGCCGATACCCAGCGTCTGCCAGAGCCCCGGCCCCTGCATGCCTTCGCGAAAGAATGACCAGACCAGCGCGCCCATCAGGACCATGATGACCGGCCGGACCCACTGACTCATCGACTTCACCTTGATCGAGTCGCGAAAGCGGTAGAGCACACCGAGGGCGACCAGCATCAGAATCAGCGAGGGCGCCACGGTGGCGAAAACAGCGATCAGGGCACCGGGGGTTCCTGCCACGTCGAAGCCGATATAGCCGGCCATCTTGGTGGCAATCGGGCTGGGCAATGCATTGCCCAGTGCCAGCGTCTGGGCAAAATGTTCGGCACTCATCCAGCCATAACGCCCGACCACTTCGTTCTCGATCAGCGGAATGATGGCCGGCCCACCGCCATACCCGATGATGTTGGGAATGAAAAAGGCCAGAAACAGCTGCCAGTAGATCATTCGGTTTGGTCCTTCTGGTGGCGGCGAGGTTCGGGGCGCAACAGGGCAGCCATCAGCAGGACCGCGATGACGATGCCCGGGTGTACGCCCAGCCCGAAGATCAGGCCTGCGGCCACCAGTCCCATCAGTGCGGCGAGCCACCAGCCCAGCGATTGCCGCGCCTTCTGCCAGAAATCCCAGGTGAGCTGAATCATCATCACCATGACTACCGGCACCACGCCCTGGCCCATGCCGGCGATCCAGCGCTCGTCGCGGTGCGCCATATAGAGCCCCAGCAGTGCGATCATGGCGATGATGCAGGGCACCATCACAGCGAGGGTGGCATTGAGTGCTCCGATCAGTCCGCCGACACGATGGCCGATGGTGCCGGCCATCTTGGTCGCAATCGGGCCGGGCAGGGTATTGCCGATGGCCAGCACATCGGAGAACTCATCGTCGCTCATCCACTGGTAGCGCTTGACCACTTCTGCGTGCACCAGCGGAATCATTGACGGTCCGCCGCCAAAGCCCAGCAGCCCGATGCGCAGAAAAGCGAGACAGAGTCGCCCCTGGGTATGCAGCATGCCGCTCATGTTCAGAGCACCGCGATGGCAGAGTCGGCGCGCGGCTCGGTACCGCCACAGAGCACACCGCTGGCCGGGTCGCGAATGATGATCTGACCACGCCCGAAGCCGGTAAGATCAAATGCCAGTTCCATGTCGTGGCCGCGCTCGGCCATCTCGCGGACCAGGTGAGCGGGATAGCCATGCTCGATACCGATACGGCGGCCACCCATCCACTGCCAGCGCGGTGCATCGAGTGCCGCCTGTGGATTGAGTCCGAAATCGAGCAGATTCATCACCACCTGCATGTGCCCCTGTGGTTGCATGAACCCGCCCATTACGCCAAACGGCCCCAGCGCCTCGCCATTGCGGGTCAGGAAACCCGGAATGATGGTGTGAAACGGCTTCTTGCCGGGGGCAAGGGTATTGTCGTGATCGGGATCGAGGGTAAAGCCGTGCCCACGATTGTGCAGCGCGATACCGGTCTCCGGCACCACCACGCCCGAACCGAAGCCGTGATAGTTGCTCTGGATAAAGGAGACCATATTGCCTTCGCCATCGGCGGTGGCGAGATAGACAGTGCCGCCGGCCTGCGGTTCGCCCGGCACGGGGTCGATTGCCCGCTCACCGATCAGGCGGCGACGGGTCGCAGCGTACTCATGGCTGAGCAGCGTGGAGACCGGGGTGCGCATGTGTTCGGCATGGGCGATGAAGCGGTGTCCATCGGTATAGGCGAGCTTCATCGCCTCGCACTGGCGGTGCAGTACGCTGACATCATCCCGACCGTGCAGGTCGTTATAGCCGCTCATGATGTTGAGCCCCATCAGAGCCACCAGCCCCTGGCCGTTGGGCGGAATCTCCCACACATCGACGCCGCGGTAATTCGTCGAGATCGGTTCGACCCACTCCGCCTGATGAGCGGCAAGATCACTGGCACGCAGATAGCCACCGGTCTCGCGTGAGAAGGCATCGATGCTTTCGGCCAGTTCGCCGCGATAGAAACTCTCGCACTGCGTCTGCGCCAGTGACTCCAGGGTTCGAGCATGTGCCTCGCTGGTGAACAGCTCGCCGGGTTGCGGTGCTCGGCCGCCGGGCGTAAAGGTATCGAACCACGCCCGGGTCGAGGCCTGGGTGAAAACCGGACGAAAGCGCGCTTCGGCACGCTGCCAGAGTTCACTGATGACCGGTGAGACCGGAAAACCCTCGCGCGCCAGTTGAATGGCGGGCGCCAGCAGTTCGGCGAAATCGAGCCGGCCGAAGCGCTGTGACAGGGCTGCCCAGGCCGAAGGTGCGCCGGGTACGGTGACCGGTGTCCAGCCGTAGAGTGGCATCTCCTTGTGGCCTTCTCCTGTCACTGCTTCTCGGGTCAGGGCGGCTGGCGCCACGCCACTGGCGTTGAGTCCGTGCAGTTTGCTCTGACCGCTGTCATCACGTATCCAGACGAGCGCAAAGGCATCGCCACCGATGCCGTTGGAAGTCGGTTCAACTACGGTCAGGGCGGCCGCCGTGGCAATTGCGGCATCAACGGCGTTACCGCCGCGCGCCAGCATGTCGCGGCCGGCCTGCGCTGCCAACGGCTGAGTGGCGGCGACCATGCCATTACGGGCATAGGTGGCACTGCGCTGAGAAGCGTACGGATTCTGCTGGGAGAAGGGCGTCACCGGAGGTGGTCTCCATGCCGATGTTGTGAGTTGTTGTCGGCTAAGGCCGATGTGTATGCTGCTGACGAAACAGGAATCGATTAAATCCAGAAAATCGATTTTCTGTGACTTACTATGCTGAGCGCCGCTTGACGCTGTCAACGCCTGTTCACCTGCAAGAGAGTCATCCCGTTGCAATGACTGCCGAATCCGTTTCCGAGCTCTACGATGCCTTGCGTCGCGATTTGATCAACGGCTGCTATGGGGCCGGTGAAAAGCTCGCGATCACGACGCTGAAAAAACGTTATGGGGTAGGGCTGAGTCCACTACGCGAGACGCTTAACCGACTGGCAGCAGTGGGATTACTGGAGCAGTCCCATCAGCGTGGCTTCCGGGTGCCGCGTCTCACCCGGGCGGCACTGGATGATGTCGCCACGCTCAGGCGACAACTGGAAGGGGAGGCGCTGGAGCAGGCCATTGCCAGGGGAGACCATGAGTGGGAGGTCGAGCTGGTCGCAGCATTGCATCGACTCAGGCAGCATCAGGGGGATTTCGACAGTAGATCCCACGAACACTGGGAGTTGATGCATGCCCGCTTTCACAAGGCGCTGGTGGCTGGCTGTGGCTCGCCGTGGCGGTTGCGATTTCTGGAACAACTCTACGATCAGTTTGATCGCTATCGACGGCTGGCGCCACAGCTCGAGCAACGGCGCGAGCAGCTCGACGATCAGCATGCCCGGCTGGTCGAGTATGCGCTGGCACGTGATGCCCAACAGGCTCGGGCCCTGCTTGAGGCACACATTGAACTCTCCTGGACGGTCGCCCTGCAAAGCTGTAATGAGTAGCGAGGCCGTCAGCTCGTTGCGGGATCGTGCAGGCTCAGTCGCCCACCCACGCGCGAAGTGAGTTCGCTGAAGTCATTACCGCCATCCTCGGGCCAGGCGATCGTCAGGAGGACTCCTTCGGCGCCATAATCGGCGCTGAGCACTTCGCCCTCATGCTCATCCAGCCAGCTGCGGGCAAGATGCTCTGCCGCAAAATCGACACCCAGTGTCAGCTTGCGGCGGGGCACTTCAAGACGCGTCGGCAGTGCGTCGAGTGTTCGGCTCACCGTTTGAGCGTAGGCGCGAGCCAATCCGCCGGTACCCAGTTTGGTGCCACCGAAATAGCGCGTTACCACGCAGGCGATCCGGCCCAGTCCGCTGCCTTCGAGCACCTGATACATGGGACGTCCGGCAGTACCGCCGGGTTCACCATCATCGGCAAAGCCAATCGCCTGTTGTTCCCCCGGTGGGCCGGCAATGAAGGCCAGGCAGTGATGGCTGGCATCCGGATAGTATTGACGCGCCCGTGTTACCAGCTGTTGGGCAACTTCCGGTGTTTTCGCGGCGGCGCACCAGCCGATGAAACGACTTTTGTTAACCTCGATGTCGGCCACGTGGCAGTTATCGACACCGACGGCGGGCATGTAATAGCGCAAGGGTGATTCCGGAGGTCAGGCTGCCTGGTCCGGGGCCGGACGGCGGGCGACGCCCATCACCAGTCCCAGCACCTGGACATCATCATTTTTCAGATGAATCGGGGCCATTTCACGATTGGCCGGCTCGAGCCGGACACCGGATTTATCGATATAGAGTCGCTTGAGGGTAACTTCCTGATTATTGATCAGTACCACGGCGGTCTCACCGTTTTCAGCGGATTCGAAACGCTCGATGATGATGATATCGCCATCATGGATATTACAGTCGATCATCGATTCGCCGCGCACCCGTAGTGCGTAGGTGTTGCGTCTTACCATGCGCGAGGGGATGCGCACCGTCTCGTCGTTCTGGCAGGCCTCCATCGGCAGGCCGGCAGCCACCGTGCCCAGCAGCGGGATATCTACCAGGTCACTGGCGTCGATCTCCTCCCAGGCATCGTCGGTCAGTGGAATATTGGGGCGGCGGTGCAGAAAACGCGGTTCAGCGTACGGCATGCGATAACTCCCTGCGACGAAAACGAGGCATCCTGCGGGTAATCGACGAGGCTGACGCCTCGTGCAGGCCATCGTCACATTCCCTGACAGTGGCCGGAGAACCAACCGGCATCATAGCAGCCGCGCACGGGACGTGGAATGTAACGAATGGGGTAAGGTGCAGGGCGTTGTCCGGCAGTTGCCGGTTCAAGGCCTGAGGCTGTTCGCTTCGCTTATTTTCTGACATAGCGGCCGGGCGCCGCTTCGATAGGGGGGTATTCGGCACTGCCAGCATGATGGGTCGCTGGTCCCAATTCGTCACTGTGCTCGGCAAGCCAGGAGAACCAGTCCTCCCACCAGCTGCCCGAATGTTTTTCGGCTGTCGCAAGCCAGGTCTCGGGATCAGCCGGCAGCTCCGTGTTGATCCAGTAATGACGCTTCTGGTGGACAGGTGGGTTGATCACGCCGGCAATATGTCCTGAAGCACCAAGAACGAAGCGCTTATCCCCCGGTAGCAGATCAAGGCCGGTATAGATGCTGCGCCATGGCACGATATGGTCATCGTGTGTCCCGAACAGATAGGTCGGCACATTGATCCGGTTCAATTCAATCCGGACACCACAGCACTCGACATCGCCGGACTTGAAGTCGTTCTGCAGGTAGGCATGACGCAAATACCAGCAAAACATGGGGCCGGGAAGGCTGGTGCTGTCGTTGTTCCAGTACAGGAAATCCAGCGCCCTGGGCCTTTTACCCTTCAGATACTTGTCAACGTTGTAATTCCACCACAGCTCGTTGGGACGCAGTAACGAGAAGGTATTACCCATGTCTTCGCCGCGAAAGATGCCAGGAGCGCCTCCCTGACCGCCTATGGTTCGCTCGTAACGTGACACCAGTTCCTCATCGATGAAAAGTCCGATGGAGCCGGTCTGGGAATAGTCGAGAAAGGAGGTCAAAAGACTCAGGGTATTGGCCACATTCTTGTCTTTTCGTGCCGCCAGCACTGCCAGTGCGCAGGTTAAAAGGGTGCCTCCAATACAATAGCCGACGCAGTTCAACCGAGGCGACTCGCTGATGGAGCGTGTCACCTGGATGGCCTGGATGACCCCATCCTGGATGAAGTCATCCCAGGTCAGTTCGGCTTCTTCAAGATCAAAGTTGCGCCAGGAGATGAGAAAAACCGGATGCCCCTGTTCGAGTGCATATCGAATCAGCGAGTTCTCGGGACGCAGATCGAGCACGTAGAACTTGTTGATGGTAGGCGGAACAATGAATAGTGGAATCCTGTATTGCCGCTCGCTGAGCGATCGGTACTGGATGAGCTGGAAGAGTTCGTTCTCGAAGACCACGTCGCCCGGGGTCGTTGCCAGATCGCGACCGATCACGAAGTCGCCCGGATCGCTCTGGCGCATCTTGCCTTCCTGGATATCGCTGGCCAGATGCAACATGCCAAACAGCAGGCTGGTCCCTCCGCTGGTGATCCACTGGTCAAGTGCATCCGGGTTACTGGCGAAATAATTGCTGGGGGCATTGGCGGCAATGGTCTGTTCCACCAGATAGTGCAACCGCAACCGGGATTTTTCATCATCGATCTTCAGCTCTTCAATGAGCTTGATCATGTAACGCGAGTTGAGAAGATAGAAGGCGGCCAGCGAGCCGAAAAAAGGTAATCGCCAGTTGTCGCTTTCAAACCGTTTGTCGTTAAAACTGAAGGGGGTCTGAGTGAGCGACTGTAGACCGAGCTGATACCACTCCTGCTGATAATCCATCTGCAGCTGTTGCAGTCGCGAGACCGGGATATCGAACCATTGCGAATTGATCCGATCCCTGAACCAGGGCACTTCGCTCATCCAGAGACGCAGTTGCTGCAAGGCAATGGTCGTGACAAAGGGTACCTGTGCAGACCAGTAACTGCTGAACGAAGGTATCTGATACATGACACTGTCCTGAAATGACGTAAAAACAGTCGGGAGTGGTCGTGTTGTCATGCAGTATTCGACCGTCCGTATTCAGCGTTCGATGGCAAGCGCGACGCCCTGTCCGCCACCGATGCACAGGGTGGCCAGGCCCTTGCTGGCATCCCGCCGAATCATTTCATACAGCAGGGTCACCAGAATGCGGCAGCCCGAAGCCCCGATCGGATGACCCAGGGCGATGGCACCACCATTGACATTGACCCTGTCGGGGTCCCAGCCGAGTTCCTTGTTGACACTCAGCGCCTGGGCTGCAAAGGCTTCATTGGCTTCGATCAGATCAAGCTCATCCATTTTCCAGCCAGCCTTTTCCAGACAGCGCTGGGTCGCTGGCACCGGGCCGATCCCCATAATGGCCGGGTCCACGCCTGCGCTGGCGTAAGCAACGATTCGCGCCAGTACCGGTAGTCCAAGTGCCTCTGCCTTTTCGACACTCATCAGCAGGGCAGCCGCGGCGCCATCGTTCAGGCTCGAGGCATTACCAGCGGTCACGCTACCTTCCTTGTTAAAAGCCGGCTTGAGTCTGGCCAGGGAGTCGATGGTGGTTGCCGCGCGCGGCTGCTCATCGGTATCAAACACAATCGGGTCACCCTTGCGCTGGGGGATCGTGATGGGCGTGATCTGCTCGCGGAAATGCCCAGCCTCGATGGCAGCCACTGCCTTCTGCTGCGAAGCGGCGGCGAAGGTGTCCTGAGCCTCACGGCTAATTCCGTATCGGGCCGCCAGATTTTCCGCCGTTATGCCCATGTGACAATCGTTGAAGACATCCCAGAGCCCATCCTGAATCATGCTGTCGATGAGAGTGGCATGGCCCATCTTCAAACCGGTACGGGCGCGCGGCAGGACGTAGTTGGCCAGGCTCATGTTTTCCTGGCCTCCGGCCACGATTACCTCCGCGTCTCCGCAGCGTATGGCCTGTGTCGCCAGATGTAGCGCCTTGAGTCCCGAGCCACAGACCTTGTTCAAGGTCATGGAGGGAATACCTGCCGGCAGCCCTGCTCCAATCGCCGCCTGGCGCGCCGGATTCTGGCCCACGCCGGCGGCCAGGACCTGGCCGAGAATGGCTTCATCCACCTGCTCCGGCTCAAGCCGGGTCTGTTCGAGCAGCCGGCGAATCACGGCTGCCCCCAGCTCGGTCGCTGGCGTTCCGGCCAGGGTACCCTGGAAACTGCCCACTGCCGTACGGGTTGCAGCAACGATGACGACTTCTGTCATATGGCACCTCATAAAAATCAATACCTTACAGATAGCGATAATTTTTTCGCATTGCTGTCATCTACTGCATGTTCATGCCGCCGTTGAGCGAGAAGTCGGCTCCGGTGGCATAGGCGGACTCCTCTGATGCCAGCCAGGCCACCAGGCTGGCCACCTCCGCCGGCTGTCCCAGCCGGCCAACGGGAATCGTGGCGGTAATCTGTTCGAGTACTTCCGGGCGCATGGCATCGGTCATGGCTGTTGAGATGTAGCCGGGCGAGATCGTATTCACCGTGATGCCCTTGCCGGATACCTCTCGTGCCAGCGCCATGGTGAAACCGTGGATGCCGGCCTTGGCCGCCGAATAGTTGGTTTGGCCGAACTGGCCTCGCTGGCCGTTGACGGAGGAGATGTTGATGATGCGCCCCCAGCCCTTGTCGAGCATGTCGCCGATGATCTGTTTGGTGGTGTTGAAAAGGCTGTTGAGGTTGGTGTCGAGCACCGCTTGCCAGTTTTCCGGAGTGAGCTTGCGGAAACTGGCGTCCCGGGTGATCCCGGCGTTGTTGATCAAAACGTCGATGGGCCCAATCTGCTCGCGTAGTTCGGCGATGGCCTGTTGCGTGTTTTCCCAGTTAGCCACATCGAGCTCGCAGATGTGGAAATCGAAGCCTGCTTCGTGCTGGGCAGCCATCCAGTCCCGCTTGCGTTCGGAGTGCAGACTACAACCGGCGACAACCCTGAAACTTTCCTGATGCAAACGCTGGCAGATGGCCGTGCCGATTCCACCCGTTCCACCGGTGACGAAGGCAATCCTGTTATGGCTCATGGGCTTCCTTCCCCTGAATGTTGTGCAATAGCGATAACCGGCGCATATATCTCTGACGCGGCATCTGGATGACACATGATTCAATACTGATTCTGGGCACAGGCCTGTGAAGCGGAAGTGTCTTTCGATGACATCCTGTTGGCTCTGGATGACAGGCACCGCGGGTTGGTGAGATCGGCGCAGAAATATTGATTAGGCTTGAGCAAGCATGGGCGGGAATCAGGGAGACGCTTTACTGGATCGAACTTGTGTAATGGGTACGAACCATGTTCACAGTCAGCTACAGTCTTGTACGGCTTGTCGAAGAGATGCTGCGAGCCGAAGGCCTGAATCGTGCGGAACTGCTGCAGCAGGCCGGCCTGCCAGATGATCCGTTCACTGGCCGGGTGGGATGTCGACTACGCGACTTTGCGCAGTTGCTGAATCTGGCTGCAGTACGCCGTCGCAATCCGGCATTCGGCCTGAAGGTGTACGGTCGCACTCGTCCCGACAGCTATGGCGTGGTGGGCTACGCCATGCTGTCGAGCCCGACCCTGAAAGCGGCCATGGAACGTTTTACGCGTTTCCATCCTCTCATCGTCACCGGGCTGAATGTTTCCCTGACCACGGTGGACCAGCTGTCCTGTCTGCAGTTCGAGGCCTGTAGTGAAAAGGATGGCCTGCCGTATCAGTTCTTTGATTTCGAAATCGCGGCGCTGATGTTCTATTTGCGCTGGCTGTGTGACGACCTGCAATTCAGACCGATACAGGCCGAGTTCATGCATGCGGAGCCAATATATGCCGCTCCCTATCGTCGCCTGTTGCAATGTCATCTGAACTTTGGTGCCCCCCGCTATGCTCTGATCTTCGAGCGCGCCACGCTGGAGCGGCCGCTGAGTTTCGCGGATGACGCTCTGGCCAGGGTCCATGAAGCGCTGGCCGAGCAGCGGTTGAATGAACTGGGTTCACGATTGAGCGCCTGGCGTGTTCAGCAGCTCATCATGTCCCGCCTTTCGAGCGGGGAGCCTGGCATCGAGGATATTGCCGAGTCGCTCTGCGTCAGCAAGCGCACCCTGCAGCGCTGTCTCAAGAGAGAAGGGGCGCTCTACAAGGATCTGCTCAATGCTGCCCGACGTGACCAGGCACACTTCTTTTTGTGTCATTCACACATCACGCTGCAGGAAGTCGCCTATCGGTTGGGTTTTCACGAGCACAGCAGCTTCTTCAGAGCCTGCTCACGCTGGTTTGGCATGACGCCAGGACAGTACCGTGCCCATCACCGTCGGCTGCGAGAACAGCAGGAGAAGGAGTCTTCCACAGTCAGGGTATTTCGTCTGCCTGTCCGTGATGCGAATGAGGAAAATGCAACAACGTATGGCCGGGGTATTTTGACCCGACAATAATGATAAAACCGTGATTCACGTTTTTGTGCAGTGCAAAAAAAGAATTGCATTTCTCTTTTGTGCGCCGCAATAATGAGAGCCGTCTTTCGAGACGAAGTGCACGCATTGATGACTGCCGACTATCAGACCCGCACCAGGGCAGGAGGTACCAGATGTATTCCTTCGGCATGGAAAGAATGCAGAGTTTTCAGAAAGCCCATCTCGATGGCTTTCAACAGCTCATGGAAACCGTGTATCAGGATACCGAAGAGCTGTCGCGTCTCTATCTGAAGAATATTCACGCTGCGACCACTGACCACTGTGAACACGTGCGCAAGCTACTTTCGGTGCGTGATCCACAGGCCTTCTTCGATCTGCAGGCGACCTATCTGGCACGACCGAATGAGCAGGCCGAACGCTTCATGGAGTTCAATCGTCAGGCCTACGATCTGTTCTCTCATCTCCAGGCGGAAATCACCCGGCTGGCCGAGCGGCAGATCACTGCCACGGCGCAGCAGGTTCAGGAAATGGAAGAGGAGTTCAGCCGCAACGCCCCCTCCAGCGCCAACCCGGCGATGACCATGTTCAGGAGCGCCGTCGAAACCGCCAGTAATATGTACGAGAATGCGGATCGGGCAACGCAGCAGGCCTTCAATCACACCGGCACAGCGACCCGGCAGGCCGCCGAGGAGGGTGCCAGGGCTGCGCAGCAGGCGACGGAGGAGACGGCCAACGCCGCGCAGAAGGCTTCCGATGGTGCTGCCAGGGCGACTCGGCAGACGGCTGACGACATCGCTAAAGCGACCGGGCAGTCCACCGGTAATACGACGAAGAGCAAGGCGTCCGGTAGCAACCAGACCAATCAGGGTAAAAAGACAAGCTGATCCGTATTTGGTGAAGATCAGTTATCAGGATGACGACGATCACTCCTGTTCGTCGTCATCTTCTTTTCGATCTGCTTTCTTATGGGGCTGGGGAGGAAAACCGGAAAACATGTCCCACATCCGCCTGGAGTTGGCGTAAAGGGTTCTGGAATGTTCGACATGCTGATGCATCAGCTCCTGCAATACCGGCGTTTGGCGCTGCATGAACTCCTGCCATGCCCGGGTTGATTGCCTGCCGGCCTCGGTCTGAATATCGATAACGGTTTTGATGCTCTGTTCGAGATAGCGCCCCAGCTCGTTCTGGAACGGACCATAGAAACGGATCAGGTCGCGGAGCATATCACTGGAAAAGATAGGTTCGCCGTCGTTTTCGGCTTCCTGGATGATCTGCAACAGAATGACCCGGGTAAGATCCTCCCCGGTTCTGGCATCCACCACCTGGAAAGGCTCTTCCTCAATTACCATCCTGCGAATGTCGGCCAGTGTGACATGGCTGCTGGTGCGCGTATCATAAAGACGACGGTTGGCATATTTTTTGATCAGCCGGATATCGGTACACGGCTCACTGACTGACATGAGTTTTCTCGCACTGCAAAAAACACATGATAACCTGAATCCTCGGGATTGTCCGGACAGTTCTTGCCATTATTATTCTCTCGAACAGTATTACCGACACTCGGCCAACTCTGCTGATGCTGCATGATCAGGGGCTCTGCATAGGCTTGTGAAGTGTGGTCATCTGCAAAGTACCTGTTGCTTCCTGCTTGACGCCATCGATAACAGCGGGGAAAGTCAGGGCGCTTCGCCGGGGGGCGACGAAGCTGCAACATCAGCCAAGCGGGAGAAACGGGACGCGCATGCGCCTGACATCGATCAAACTGGCCGGTTTCAAGTCGTTCGTCGACCCGGTTACGGTGCCTTTCGAGGCCAACATGACGGCGATCGTCGGGCCCAATGGCTGTGGCAAGTCCAATGTCATTGATGCCGTACGCTGGGTCATGGGTGAATCCTCGGCCAAATATCTGCGCGGCGAATCGATGGCGGATGTCATCTTCAATGGCTCGACCGGCCGCAAGCCGGTAGGGCAGGCATCAATCGAGCTGACGTTTGATAATAGCGCCGGAAAGCTGGGCGGGCCCTATGCCGGTTATGCCGAGATTGCCGTGCGCCGCGTGGTCACGCGTGACGGGCAATCCCAGTATTTTTTCAATGGTCAGAAGTGCCGCCGACGCGATATCGCCGATCTCTTCATGGGAACCGGTCTGGGGCCACGCTCCTACGCCATTATCGGCCAGGGCATGATCTCGCGATTGATCGAGGCGCGACCCGAGGAGCTGCGCGCCACGCTCGAAGAGGCTGCCGGCATCTCGCGATACAAGGAGCGGCGTCGCGAAACCGAAAATCGCATGCGCCGTACCCAGGAAAACCTCGAGCGCCTGGATGATCTGCGTGAGGAACTGGATCGTCAGCTTGAACGTCTCAAGCGCCAGGCAGACGCGGCGCGCCGCTACCGTGACCTCAAGGAGCGCGAACACCGATTACGTGGTGAGCTGGCCCTGATGCGTGGCAATGCCCTGCGCGCGCAGCAGCGTGAGCAGGAAGCGCGAGTCAGCGAGCTGGAAACCGGCATTGAACGCGAATTGCTGAGCCTGCGTGAAAGCGAAACCCTGCTTGAGCAGACGCGCCAGGATCACGACGCCATGAGTGAAACCCTGGAGCAGCACCAACGCGCGTTCTATGACACCGGGGCTGAAATTGCCCGTCTCGAACAACAACTTGAGGCGGCGCGTGCTCGTGAGCGTCAGCTTGCCAGCGATATTGATTCGGTAGCGCGCGACATGGCCGAAATCGACCGGCTGGGCAGCGATGATGAGCAACGTCTGTCGCAGCTCAATGAGCGGCTCGCCGAACTCGACCCGGAACGTGAGCAGGCGGCCGAGGCACTGGAAACACTGGAGGCGCAACTCGAGGAAGCTGACGAGGTGCGTCAGAACGCTCAGGAGGCGTGGCAGACGTTTGACGAGCAGGATCGTGAGGCGCGGTTTGCTGCCGAACGAGCCCAGGGGGAAGTGCAGCGGCTTGAACGTGCCATTGCAGAGCTTGCCAGTCAGTTATCGCGAAGCGACAGCCGTCTGGCGGAGCTGCCCGAGGCAAGCGAGCTGGCGCAAGAGCGCAGTGAGTGCCGCGAACAGTTGGCCATGCTGGATGAGCAACGCGAAGAACTCGAACAACAGCGCCAGGCTGAACGCGCGCGTTATGACGAGGCCGAACAGGCCATCGAGACAGCGAGTGGCGAGCGCGAGCGTAATCAGGCACGTCGTCACAGCCTGGAAGGCGAACGCGCCTCTCTGGAGGCGCTGATCCGGGCGGCACTGGAGAGCGATGACGAGACCCTGGCGAATCATATCCAGGCGCATGAGCTGAAGAACCTGCCGGTGCTGGGTGAACGGCTCGAGGCCGATGAGCCCTGGGCGGCGGCAGCGGATCAGGTGCTGGCACCCTGGCTGTCCGCACGTACGGTAGCGCCCGGTACCTCGCTTGAAGCATTGACCACGCTGCCCGGTGGCGAGCTGCGACTGGTGGAGGAAGGTAACGACTTCGGTGCGCCACCCGCTGATACCCTGGCTGCCGTCGTTCGCGGTGTTCCGGCCCTGGGTGAGTGGCTGGGACGTATTCGGCTGGCACATTCTCATGAAGAAGCCATGGCGCAGCGCCCCGGATTATCTCCGGGAGAGAGCGTCCTGACACCGGACGGCCTCTGGCTGGGCAAACACTGGGCGCTGCGCCATGGCGGTGGTGAGCGTCATGACAGTGTGATTGCCAATCGTCAGCGTCGCGATGCCCTCGACACCGAACTGGCACAGCTCGATGAACAGCTCGAGGCCGTGGATGATCGGCTGCGCGAGGCTCGGGAGCGTCGCAGTCAGGCCAGTGAGGCACTTGAGTCATGTCATCGGCGCCAGCGTGAGCTCGATGGCCAGCGTCAACCACTGGTAGCGCGTGAAGGACAATTGGCGAGTCGGGTAGAGCACGTCGAGTCGCGCCGGCGTGAGCTCGAGGAAGAGCACGAATCGCTGACTGAAACTCTTGAAACGCGTCGCGAGGAGTTCGAGCAGGCACGTGCCACCCACAGTGAAGCCATGGCGACGGTCGAGGAGAATGCCGACCAGCGTGAACAGCTCGATGCTCGCCGGCGCGATACTCGCGAACACTGGGAATCGCTGTCGCATCAGTTGACGCCCCGGCGCGAGTCACTCAATCGTCTTGATATGGAACGCCAGCGGCTGGTCACCGAGCGTGAAGGCATCGAGTCACAGCGTGCCCGCGCGCGGGATCAGCGCGAGCGGCTTGAAGAGAAGCGTGAGCTTTTAATCGCGCAGCGCGAGGAAGGCGTCGAACCGATCGAGGAGATGAAGGAGCGGCTCGAAGAGTACCTCGATCGCCGCGCTCGCGAGGAGCAGGCGCTCAATGAGCGGCGTGATGAGGCCAGTGGACTGGCAGAGCGCATGCGCAGTCTGGAAAGTGGCCGTCAGGGCCATGAGCGACGTATCGAGGAGCTGCGAGGTCAGCTCGAACAGCGCCGGATGGAAGTTCAGGCACTATCGCTGAAGGGGGATGCCCAGTTCGAGCAGCTTCAGGAACAGGAACATGATCCTGATGCGCTTGCTGCCGGCTTGCCCGAGAATGCGGAAGAGTCGAGCTGGCAACAGGAGCTGGAGTCGGTCAGCGAGAAGATACGGCGATTGGGTGCGATCAACCTGGCCGCCATCGAGGAGTACGATCAGCAGGCGGAAAGGCGAGACTATATCGAGGGGCAGCATCGCGAGTTGACCGAAGCGCTGGAGACCCTGGAACGAGCGATTCGCAAGATCGATAGTGAAACGCGCAGTCGCTTTCGTCAGACCTTCGATGACGTCAATGCCGGATTCGGCGAGCTTTTTCCACGGGTGTTTGGCGGTGGTGCTGCCTGGCTGACCATGACCGGCGAGGATCTGCTGGATACCGGCGTGGCGATCATGGCACGTCCGCCGGGCAAGAAGAACACGACGATCCATCTGCTTTCCGGCGGTGAGAAGGCGCTGACTGCGCTGTCACTGGTATTTGCCATCTTTCAGCTCAATCCTGCGCCATTCTGCATGCTCGACGAAGTCGATGCGCCGCTCGATGATGCCAACGTGGGTCGCTATGCAAAGCTGGTTCGAGAGATGTCGGAGAGCGTGCAGTTCATTTATATCACGCACAACCGTATCGCCATGGAAGCGGGTGATCGTCTGATGGGCGTCACCATGCAGGAACCTGGTGTCTCGCGGCTGGTCGCAGTAGGGGTAGAAGAGGCCGCAGCACTTGCAGAGGCATGAATATGTCCCAAAAGTCGCTTCTATCGGAGTGAAATGCTTGCATCCCGGCTTAAATGAAGTTACCAACTTGGCATAGCCCAAGGGTGCAGGGATAATCGAACATGTTTACAGCGCTGGTATCCGTTCGGGTGCTCGCCGGTGAATTCAGATGATCGGGCCATGCGACGGACAGCGTGGCGCCCATATACAAAAGACAGGCAAGGTCCATGGAATTACGTGAATGGCTCATCATCCTGGGGCTGGTGCTGGTGACCATCATCATCGTCGATGGGGTGCGGCGTCTGCAGCGCCAGCGTCGTGGCCTGCGTCTTGATATCTCGCGTGATATCGATCCCGATGATCCACCCAGGGACCAGGACGATATACGCCGTGAGGAGCAGGTCAGCTGGGAGTTGCCCAATGGTGGCGCTCGTGTGGTGCGGCCCGAGCAGCATGAACACGATGACGAGCCCTCTGTAGCTGCCGGTTCGAATAGCCGTCATCAGGTAGATGAAGAAGTCGACCTGACGGACCGACGCGCTCCCGACTGGCAGGAACATAATCGTCGGATGGAAGAGCGTTGGCAGCGCCGCGGGGAAGCCGCCGGGCCCGAGTTTGAAGCCGATGAGTCTTTCGCGCGTGATCACGATGACGACGAGGCGGATGACTGGCCGTTCAACGATGAACTGCGTGGTCCTCGACTGGCGGCGAGTCGTGATGATGACAGGCTCGATCCGCTGGAAGATCCCGATAGTCCGCCGTTGATCCGCGACACCCGGGCACAGCGTGATGAGCGCTGGCAGGCGTTCGATGACTCCGATGCTTCTTCTCATCCTCATGATGAAGCGTTGGATGATGAAGAAGCGTATGACGAGCCGCCTCGCCGTCGTCCGTTGTCCGGCCTGCGTGACTGGGCGCAGTCGCAGATTGATGCGCTGGATCAGAAACGTTCGGAACAGACCCAGCGGCGAGAGGCAACTGCCCGGCAGCGGGAAGAGGCGAAAAAAGAGAAAAGTGCCGAACGTCGTCAGGCGCCTGCCTCGGCGGCCCGGAAGGGAGCGCCCGAGCATGAGCGCGTGCGGGATCTGCCGCCGCAGGATGATCAGCCGGCCATGCGGGAGTCTCCACCCCGGCCACCGTCTTATGCCGATGAAGAAGATCACCTGTCATCTCATGAGATGTCGGACGACTTTGCCGATGAGGCGTTCGAATCGTCACGTGGTATCGCCCGTCATCCGGCCGTGGAGCGTGCTCGTCGACATCATGTCTCGGCGGGAAGAGCCCGTAATGCGCTGTCGGATGCCGAAGAGATCATCGTCATCAGTGTCAATTCACGTGACGAGGAAGGGTTCAATCGTCCCGATCTGCTGCAGCTGGTGCTTGCCTGTGGTCTGCGCTACTGCGAAGAGATGGGCGTCTTTCATCGTTTCGAGACCGAGGCGGCTGACAGCGGGCTGCAGTTTTCCATGATCAACAGTCTCAAGCCTGGTACTTTCGATCTGGATGACATGGATGATGGCACTCTCCCGAGCGTGACCTTTCTGATGCCACTCCCCGGTGCTGAAGATGCTCCCATGGCATTCGAGGCCATGGTCGAAACCGCCATGGTGCTGGTGCGCAATCTGGGCGGTGAGCTCAAGGATGAAAATCGCAGTGTGATGACAGCGCAAACCATCGAGTTTGCCCGTCAGCGGGTGCGCGATTTCGAACGACGCTGGCGGTTGCATCGCCAGGCACACTGACTGTGGTGTTGTTATCCTGTTGCAGGGGCCCTTCGGGGCCCCTTTTGCGTTAATGCCGGGCAATACCTGCGGTGCAAGCCGGCGCGACGATTGCCTATAATGCGAATCCGTTGTGATCAGATTACAGGACGTCGATGAGCCAGCGTGACGATGACACGGCCCGCGAAGCTGCCCGGCTACGCCGCGAGCTGGAAGAGGCCAATTACCATTACTATGTCGAAGATGCGCCCGTTATTCCCGATGCCGAGTTTGATCGCATGCTGCGTCGGCTTCAGGAGATCGAGGCCGAGCATCCTGATCTGGTAACGGTCGATTCGCCGACTCGGCGTGTCGGCGCGCCACCTTCCGAGGGTTTCCCGGAAGTGCGCCATGCGATCGCCATGCTGTCACTGGATAATGCCTTCAATCATGATGAGGTGCGCGCTTTTGCCCGACGGGTGGCCGATCGGCTCGAGCGTGATCCGGAAACGATCGATTTCTGCTGTGAACCCAAGCTCGACGGCCTGGCAGTGTCACTCGTCTATGAACAGGGTGTGCTGGTACAGGGCGCGACGCGAGGCGATGGCCGCACGGGGGAAGGCATCACGGCCAATCTGCGGACACTGAAATCGATTCCGCTACGCCTGCGTGGCGAACATCCGCCCGAGTTGCTGGAAGTTCGTGGTGAGGTCTACATGTCGCATTCGGGTTTCGAGCGGCTCAATGAGCAGGCTCGCGAAACCGGCGGCAAGGTGTTCGCCAACCCGCGCAATGCAGCAGCTGGAAGCGTGCGTCAGCTTGATCCGCAGATCGCTGCCTCAAGGCCGCTGGAATTCTGTGCCTATCAGGTAGCGCGGATCGATGAGGCGCGCTGGGAGAGCCTGCACTCGGCACAGATGCACGGTCTGCGTCAGCTGGGCTTTCGTACCAGTCCGGCCCTGGAGGTGGTCACCGGTGCCGAAGGCCTGATCGATTTCTGTCAGCGTTTGGGCGAAAAGCGCGAGACGCTTGATTACGACATCGATGGCGCTGTCATGAAGGTCGACGACTACCGTTGGCAGCGTGAACTGGGCTATGTCTCCCGCGCGCCGCGCTGGGCGATGGCGTTCAAGTTTCCCGCCCAGGAGCAGACCACCACCATCAACGATGTGCGTTTTCAGGTGGGACGAACCGGTCGATTGACGCCGGTGGCCGAACTCGAGCCGGTGCAGGTAGCCGGTGTTACGGTCGCCAACGCCTCATTGCACAACATGGATGAGATTGCCCGTCTTGATGCGCGCATTGGCGATACCGTGATTGTGCGTCGTGCCGGCGATGTCATTCCTCAGGTGGTTCAGGTCATTGTTGAAAAACGCCCACAGCAGACCCGGGCGATCGAAATGCCCGCCGAGTGTCCGGTCTGTGGCTCACGGGTTGATCGTGCGGAGGGTGAAGTCGATGCCATTTGCAGCGGTGGACTCTTCTGTCCGGCGCAGCGCAAGGAGTCGCTCAAGCACTTTGCCAGTCGTCGTGCGCTCGATATCGACGGTCTGGGTGACAAGCTGATCGACCAGCTGGTGGAGCTGGAGTGGGTCAAAACACCGGCCGATCTGTTCCGGCTTGAGGTGGCGCGCCTGAGCGAACTGCCACGGGTAGCGGAGAAGTCTGCGACCAATCTGGTCAATGCCATTGATCGATCCCGTCAGACGACGCTGACACGCTTTATCTTCGCGCTGGGCATTCCTGAAGTGGGAGAAGCCACGGCGGGCGCGCTGGCGGCTCATTTCGGTACGCTCGAACGTCTGATGGCCGCTGATGAAACAGCATTGACCGCCGTGTCGGATATCGGTCCCATCGTCGCGTCGCATATCCACGCCTTCTTCGCCGAGCAACACAATCGCGACATTATCGACGATCTGCGCCGGATGGGCGTGACCTGGGAGGAAGTCGAGATCATTGATCGGCCGCAGCCGCTGGCGGGCCAGACCTGGGTATTGACCGGTACGCTCGAAGCGATGACTCGGGATGAGGCGAAGGCGCGACTGACGGCGCTGGGAGCAAAGGTCAGCGGTAGTGTCTCGAAGAAGACGCACGCCGTGGTGGCAGGTCCGGGTGCAGGCAGCAAGCTGGAGCGGGCTCATGAACTCGAACTGACGGTTTACGATGAAACTGAATTTCTGACCTGGCTCGAGGCGATCGAGCAGGGCGAGGGAGACGAGGAGGTGCGTGATGAGTGAGGGGCGTTTCATCGAGGTGCCCGCGCGCATGCTGCCAGCGGACACGCTGGAGCGACTGCTGGCCGAATTCGTCACCCGTCAGGGGTATGACACCACCGACACCGAGCAGGGGGAGCGCGGCTGGATCGATAGCGTCCGACAGCAGCTCGATCGCGGTGAACTGCTGATCGTGCATGATCTGCAGACCGAGTTTACCGAAGTGATGACACTTGAGCAGTGGCAGCGTTTCGGCCGTCAGCTCGCCGATGATGAAGAGGAGGGTGAGTAGCCCTTGAACGTACGTGTTTGAACTCGGTTCGGAAATTTCGTTACCGTAAGGCTGTAACGGCATGTGACTGTTTTTTTCTGCAGTCACTGCCGGATGTGATATCGGCCTTTGAGTGCGGCAACGAGAGGTTTTCGATGCAGTACCGCAGAGTCATGGCGGTTGGTCGTGATGACCAGGGCAGTATCAGCCGATTGTGCAATTTTTCCACGCCGTGGGTACTGGTCACCAGTGTGCAGGCGATCCGCGACATCGAAGCGGGGCACTGTCAGTACTATATTCAGGATGATCATGGGCTTTCGAATCTGATCGTCGTACGCAATGAGCAGGGCTGCCGATTGCAGACTGATCCGGCTGGCGAGTCGCGCAATACCCTGGCGAATCTTCTGAAGTGCTGAACTGAATTTGATAACGCCATGTAAAAGGCCCGCCGGTGATACCTGCGGGCCTTTTTCGATCACCTGTTGCGACCAGGGTGCCCTCAGGCGAACAGCAGAGGCACCATCAGGCTCGAGATCAGCAGGATCAGTGCACCGCCCAGCCGCGATGAGATCTGGGCAAAGGGCATCAGCTGCATTCGACCGGCAGCAGAGAGCACGGCGACATCACCGGTACCGCCCATGTTGGCCATGCAGAGACCGGCCGTGATCGCCGATTCGATCGGATAGAAGCCGACCAGCTTGCCCACCAGGCCCGCGCCGAAAGCAGCGCCTGCGACCACGGCAAAAACGATCAGCACATAGGTGATCGAGATGGCATCGATGACCTGGCCCAGATCGGTGTAGGCAATACCGATGCCGAACAGCAGCGCAAAGGTCCAGTTTCGTGCCACGAAACGGAACCACTGGGCGGCGGATTCGTTGAGGCTGTCGGGCAGCAGGCCGAGGATCTTCACCAGCGCCACGAGAATGATCATCAGCGCGTAGGGATGCAGCGGAATGAAACTGCCAATGATTTGCCCGCAGACAAAGAAGGACAGGGCGGCCACCAGACCGACGCCCAGACGGCCGATTTCCGGGGTGGATTCGCTGTCATCGATTTCCACACCCGGCATCATTTGTCCATTGCCGGTGAGCTGCGGTGCACGCTTGCCCAGGCCGTTGAGCAGGCCGCCAATGATAATGGCAAAGACATTCCCCAGCGCCAGTGCCGGTACCAGAATCGAGATGTAATAGCTGGCCGGTTGACCCAGCAACTGCTCGTAGATCTGGCTCATCGGCACGGCGCCGGCGCCCATGCCGCCGCCCATGATCGGCAGGGTGATCACTACGACCGCATCCTGTACCGAGAAGCCCAGCAGCCAGCCCACGGTAATGGCGAACAGGCAGGCAAACAGCACCGCGCAGATCAGTGGAAGCGCAAAACGGGCGCCGACCTTGACCAACACCTTCGAGTCCATGCCGAGGATGCTGCCGGTGATCAGGGCCGCAATATAGAAGTTGAGAAAGCCGCCACCCTTCATGAAACCGGTGACGTTGTCCACGACCCCCTGGGGGAGGGCGTTGACGTAGACCAGTGCCGCAGCACCGAAGATCGCCAGAATAGCGCCGCCGCCAAGATAGCTGCGAATAATCGGCAGTCGATCACCGACGAATCCCAGCAGTTCACCCAGCAGCATCATGATCAGCAGGGCACCGATCATGCCGGTAGGCAGGGTGTTGGTCACCATCGAGACGATCAGAACGCCGACGGCGATGGCAAACAGGGGCAGCGGCAGACCGAATATTCGGGTCGAGGCCAGACCGCTGGTAGCGGTATGCTGCGTGCTGTGCGCAGCGTGAGTCGACGAATCGCTCATCACGATCTCTCCTGAATTCCGGTCACACGAGCGAGCCGGAGGTGAGCTACAAGCATTGAAAGGTTCGGTGCTGCTCTCCGGCGATCGGACGTCGGGTTAGCGCACGACGGCGAGGATAAGGAATCGGTGGGGCTGGAACAGGATTGGATAAATTGACAAAGTGTTTTGTAATTAAAGAAATCGAATGATTGTTGTTCATCACAATGTCTGCCTCGGTGGGAATACCACCAAGGTCTCAGCGTTTCGGGAGCCAGCATGAGGTTTCGGCGCCAGCGCATACGGCTCGGCGTGCTGGCCGCGCTGCTGTCATTTTCGATGATTGTGGCGTCGCTGCTGCTGGCATGGTGGCTGTTCAGCGATCAATTGTGGGATACCACGCGGCGCCTTCAGGGCAATCGGGTCGAAGATCTGGCCACGACCCTGGCCGAGACCACGAAAGTACGCCATGCCCTGACAGGGACGACAACCTTCTCCGTTGACTCCCCGCTGCAGCAACACATGGAGGCTCTGCGCGAGCGGCTGGGGGTGGATTTCATCGTGGTAATGACACCCCGGTCGTTGCGGCTGACTCACCCCGATCCCTCCCGAATTGGTCATCACTTTCGTGGTGGCGATGAAGGGCGGGCGCTTGCGGGAGAGCGTTATGTCTCGACCGCCCAGGGAACCCTGGGCGCCAGCATTCGTGGGTTTGCACCCGTGTACGATCACGCGAATCGGGTTATCGGTGCGGTCTCGGTAGGCGTGACCCAGTCCCGATTGGCACCGCTCAAGGCTTCGTCCCGTCAGCAATTGCTGGCCTGGCTGACCATGATTCTGATCCTGGGAGGAGGGGGCGCCGCATGGCTGGCACGAACCATCAAGCGCCGCCTGCTCGATATGGAGCCGGACGATATTGCCCGACTGGTGGCCGAGCGCCGCGCCATGCTTGATGCCATGCACGAAGGGGTGGTGGCCATGGATGCCGAGCGTCGAGTGACCCTGATCAATCCAGCGGCGCATCGGCTGCTGGCCGAAGCTGGCGCCCGACCGCTTGAAACAGGGCAGCAGATCGATCCGCCCTGGGAGGAGAGCGCCGAAGCGGAATCGGGTGTGGATGTACGGCTTCGATTGGGCGGCGTGCAGTTTCTGGGCAGCCACCGGCCGATGTATCGAGAGCGTCATCAGGTCGGTACGGTCATGACCTTTCGCGACAGCGGTGAGCTTCAGGGACTGGCCGAGGAACTGACGGGTGTGCGTCGCTATGCCGAGGCGTTGCGCGCCAGCACTCATGAGTTCAAGAACAAGCTGCACGTCATGCAGGGGCTGGCGCAGCTGGGTGATCTGGCGGCGCTGCGTCATTATCTGCATGATCTGGTCGAGCATCGTCACGCGGCTTCGGCCTCGGTGGTGGAGCGTGTCCGTGAACCGATCCTGGCCGGTTTTCTGCTGGGCAAGCAGAGTGAGGCGCGCGAGCGCAATATTACCCTGACGCTGGTTGCGGAAGGCGCCATCCCGGCTGCTGCCGATAGTGCAACAGTCCATGCCCTGGTGAGCATCATCGGTAATGTGCTGGAAAATGCCTTCGAGGCGCTGACGACTCGCGAGGCCCCCATGGTCGCCATGCACATGGTGCTGGAGGACGATACCCTGTCGCTTGCCATCCAGGATAATGGCACAGGCATGACGGAAACCACCCGCCAGCGCATCTTCGATCAGGGCTTTTCCACCCGGGGAAAACAGCGTGGTCTGGGATTGAGTCTGGTGCGGGATCAGATCGAAACCGCTCAGGGTGAGATTGCCATCTACTCTTCGCCGGGTGAGGGAACGCTGGTAGAGATTACCTTCCCTTATTCTGCGGGTAGCGGGTAATGAAACGGTGCCGCTCTTGTTGGCGCCAGAATGGATGAAAGGAATGCGGGTACTGATTGTCGAAGATGACCCCATGGTCATGAAACTGAATATCGACTATCTGGCGCGGCTGGATGGCATGCAGCTGGTCGGACGCTGCAGCGATGTGACCACGGCGCGCGTGGTGCTCGAACGCGAGACGGTTGATGTGGTGCTGCTGGATATCTATCTCGGTCATCGCAGCGGCCTGGAAATCGTCAACTGGCTCCGTGCACGCCAGGCCGATACCGAGATTGTACTGATCACGGCGGCCTCGGAGCCCGATACCGTGCGCGAGGCGCGCCGGCTGGGCGTGACCGATTATCTGGTCAAACCCTTCGAGTTCCGACGTTTTCGCGAGGCACTGGAGACCTGTCGTCAGCGTCGTCGTGCGCTGGAGGAACTGTCTGGCGAGGTCGATCAGCGCTCGCTGGATGCGCTGTTTCGTGCCGAGGGGGCGGGCGCTTCCGGACGCAGTGGTGGTCTGCCCAAGGGTTTGACCCTGCACACCCTGCGCCAGGTGGTGGCGGCCATCCTGAGTCTCGAGTGTGATGAGTTTTCCACCGAAACACTGGCCGAGTCTGCCGGCATGTCCCGGGTATCAATCCGCAAGTACCTCAAGTATCTCGCCGGGCGCAGTCTGCTCAGCGAATCCTTCGCCTACGGCCAGGTTGGCCGCCCTTCCTTTGCCTATCATCGCCTCGATCCCGAGGCACTCCGGCAACTGCTCGACGAGCGATCTCCCTTCGAGCGCTGATTACCGGTTGCGGATCAGATCGCGGATCAGCCGGCGGCCGGGATGGACATGATCGACCAGTTCGCGCTCCAGCGGCATCGGCTCGCGACACAGCCGTGATGCCAGCATTTCGGCGGCCAGTGGCGCGCTGACCAGCCCGCGCGAGCCATGTCCGGCAGTAATCCACAAGCCGGGGAGACAGGCGCCGGGGGTGGCAGGGACACGGGTCGCATCACGGCGTAATAGCGCATAGTCGTGTTGCCAGCGCTCGGCTTCCGGGATCGGACCGATCCAGGGGGATTTGTCCGGGGTGGCACACCGGATGCCCACCCGCGCCTCGGGAGCGCGCGATTGCAGGCGTTGCGCCAGCTCTGGCAGGGCGGCGGCGAGTCGTTCGAGATTATGATGATGATCGGCCTGGCGGGGGCTGAGCGTCCGATCGTGAGGGGCAAAACTGGCACCAATGCTCTGGACGCCGTTCAGCGCCGGGGGGGTATACCCCTCGGCGCAAACGACGCAGCGGGGCGATGCGGCCAGGGCTTCGTCATCCAGGTAAAATTCGCTGACCTGACCGCGGATATACTGAATCGGCAGCCAGGAGGAGGAGATGAACGTTTCCAGGTGGTCGGCACAGGCCAGTATGACCTGATCGAACTCGGCTGTGGTGCCATCCTCGAGACGCAACTGCCACGCGGCACTGGTTCGTGCAAGCGCACTGACCCGATGAGCGCGATGGTGCACGCCCGGTGTGGTCATCAGCGTGTGGCAGAGGGCGCCAGGCGCCACCCAACCGGCGCCGGGATAGTAGAGTGCGCTGTTGACGCTGTCGGCCAGTGTGACGCCGGCCAGTGTTTCAGCCTGCTCACGATCGACCCGCGTCAGTAGCGCCTCGGGCAGGCCGAACGCTTCGATGCTGCGGCGCTGACGCTCGGTTTCCTGCCCGGTTGTGGCCAGCTGCAGCAATCCACAGGGCTGCCAAAGCGTGTGGTGGGGATCAAGACGCTCGAGGAAGTTGATCGCGTACTGCAGGGCAGTGAGATAGAAGCGACTCTGCGCATTGACCTCGGCGGCCAGGCGAACATACAACGCCCCTTGTCGATTACCCGAGGCGCCGCTACCCGGTGGGTGAGGGTCGAATACGGTGACCTGACGACCGCGTCGAGCCAGAGCGTGAGCGGTGGTGGCGCCGGCGAGTCCGGCGCCGATGATGGCAATGCGCGAGCCCTTTTTGGCAGCTTGCGGTGGCTGGTACCAGGGGGTTGCAGCGCGTCCGGGCTCGATGGGCGCGGCATCGGCGCTGGACAGGCTCAGATGACCGCTGAGCATTTCGCGCTTGCGCCCGAAACCGGGGACCTTGCGGCATTCGAAACCTGCGGCAGTCAATCCACGGCGCACGCTACCTGCACAAGTGAAAGTGGCCAGGGTGGCGTGAGGTCGACTGGCGGTAGCCATCGCCTCGAACAGGGCGGTTTGCCACATCTCAGGGTTCCGCCCCGGCGCAAAACCATCCAGAAACCACGCATCCACGCGACCGTCCAGGCCGGTCAGCATCTCGCTGGCCTCGCCGAAGTGAAGATCCAGAGTGACACGCTCGTCGAGCAACAGACGGTGTACACCTTTCACTGGTGACGGCCACTGTTGCATCAGCCGCCCTGCGGTTTCCGCAAGCGAAGGCCACACCGAGAGGGCCTGTTGCAGGGCAGCAGATGTGAAGGGATGCTTCTCTACCGAGATGATATGCAACCGGGCTTCGGGGGGAGCGTGAGCGACAAAACAGTGATAGGCGCACAGGACATTGAGCCCGCTGCCAAATCCTGTCTCTCCGATCACGAAGGGGCGATCTTCGCGCCACTGTTCGAACCGTTTGACAAGATTGTTGTGGTGGATAAAAACGTGTTCGGTCTCTTCGCGGCCGCCTTCCCGGGAGAAGTAGACATCATTGAAATCAATATCGAAGGGCGCCTGTTCGCGCCATTCGAGGCGTGCGGGTGTCAGCCCCAGCGAGTATGGAGAGGCGGCATGGCGGGCATGATGGCTGTTATCGGTCACGTTGGTGGGTCATCGAATGGAAATGGAAAATTCACGAAGCTGTATAAAAAATGACCAGATCGGAGAGAGCGCCGATTCATCACGGCTGTGCCGACATGTGCTCGCAGATTTCACAGGGTTATCCACACAGGCTGTGAGTAATCCACGAGCCCGGTCGAATACCGCCTCGAGACGGCCGCAGCGCAGCCGGCTCGAGTGGCATGGGAGGGGGCTCCCGGCTCAGGGCATAACCCGTTTGAAGGGCTTGACGGTCACGCTTTCATAGACGCCGGCGGCGACATAGGGATCGGCATTCGCCCACTGTTGCGCGGCCTGGAGTGATTCGAACTCCGCCACCACCAGGCTGCCGGTAAAGCCGGCTTCGCCGGGATCGTTGCTGTCCACCGCTGGCAGTGGCCCGGCCAGTACCAGACGCCCTTCGTCGCGCAGTTGCTCAAGGCGAGCCACATGATCAGGACGAGCCTGCTGGCGCAGGGGGGTGGAGTTTTCCACATCAGTGCTGTAGATGGCGTACATCATGGCTGATCTTCCTTGCGGGGTGAGGGGCGCTGATCATCGCTTGCGCCATTGCCGCCATCACGGGGCAGATGGCGGGCCAGATAAACGCCCTGAATCAGAATGAAGAGCAGGGTCAGACCCAGCATGCCGAACAGCTTGAAGTCGACCCAGACTTCTTCGCTGAAGTTCATGAACACGAAAACGTTAACCGCGCCCATGACAATGAAAAAGGCGACCCAGGCGAGGTTGAGGCGCATCCATACCGGCCGCGGGAGCGTCAGGTTCTTCTCCATCATGCGCTGGATCAGCGGTTTGCCACCGATCAGCGGTGACAGCAGAAAGGCCGCGGCAAAAAGCCAGTTGACCACGGTCGGTTTCCACTTGATGAAGGCACCATCACCGAGCAGCACGGTCGCGCCTCCCAGCAGGATCACCAGCGCCAGGGTGATCAGATGCATGCGCTCCACCTTCCGATAGCGCCACCAGGTAAACAGCACCTGAGCAATGGTGGCCGGAATCAGGACCGCGGTGCTGATCACGATGTCCTTCGTCCACTGATAGACGAGGAAGAACACCGCAATCGGCAGAAAGTCGACGAGCATCTTCATGCGCAGGCTCCAGCAGGACAGGGAGTGCGAGCGTTGACCCCGGACAGGGCAGCGCGCACCATAAAGGCCTCATTCTGACAAAGACGCTCACCCGCGTCATGCCAATGCCGTTGACTGCCATGTTTACTTCAGCCGGTGCTCAGGCTGCTACCGATGACTCATCCAATGCTCTGCCCGAGCGCATTGGCGATGCAAGCGGCATTGATCTGCATCTGCATTCCACTGCTTCTGACGGGCGTCTCACGCCCGAAGCGTTGATGCAGCTCTGCCATCGACGTGAGCTGCACACCGTGGCGGTCACCGATCATGACACCGTAGCCGGTCTTGATGAAGCACACCAGGCAGCGCAGCGTCTGAACCTGACGCTACTGCCTGGCGCCGAACTGTCATGTCGTTGGCGCGGCATTGGCATTCATGTCGTGGCATTGCTGCCCGGGGCGCCCGGTAGCGTGCTGGAAGCCGGCCTGGCGCAGTTGAGCGAGGCACGCCATCAGCGTGCGGCGGTTATTGCCCAGCGGCTGGAACGGGCCGGTCTTGATAGTGCACTTGAGCGAGCTCGCGAGCAGGCTGGTAGCGACCGTCCACTGGGACGACCCGATTTTGCCCGGGCGCTGGTTGAGGCCGGACTGGTGGCCGATCTGCCAGCCGCCTTCAAGCGCTACCTGGGCGCCGGTCGACCCGGCGATGTCAAAACCCACTGGCCTGAGCTGGCCGACGTCGTCGACTGGATCGTGCGCGACGGCGGAGTAGCCGTGCTGGCACATCCACTGCGCTATCGACTGACACGCCGCAAGCTGACCCAGCTGCTCGATGATTTCGCTGCAGCCGGTGGCGAGGGTGCCGAGCTGGTCAGCGGTTATCAGAACGAGCAGCGCACCCATGATCTGGCCGGTTTGCTCGAACGGCGAGGGCTGTATGCCTCGCTTGGCAGTGATTTTCATTATGAAGGTGGCGCGCTGGCACCCGGCACGCTGGGGCCATTGCCAGCCAGTGCTGTTGCCCCCATCTGGCAGCATCCGAAACTGAGCGATAAGCTGAAACAGTCGGCCTTCGAATCGCTGCCAACCACAGGGAGTGTGTCATGAGTCAGTTCTTCCGGATTCATCCCGAAACGCCGCAGAAGCGGCTTATCCAGCAGGCTCTGGAGATCGTGCGACAGGGCGGCGTGATCGCCTACCCCACCGATTCCGGCTACGCGCTGGGATGTTCACTGGGAGAAAAGAAAGCCATCGAGCGCATCAAGTGGCTGCGCTCGCTCGATGATCGGCACAATTTTACCCTGGTCTGCCCTGATCTCTCGGCCATTGGCACTTATGCCAGGGTCGATAATGCCGTTTTCCGGTTGCTCAAGGCATACACGCCAGGACCTTATACCTTCATCCTCAATGCGACCACCGAGGTGCCGCGCCTACTGCTGCATCCCAAGCGTCGCTCGATCGGCGTGCGCGTGCCGGATCATCCCATCGCCCGAGCACTGCTGGAAGCCCATGATACGCCGCTGATGAGCGTAACGCTGATTCCAGCCGGGGAGGAGTGGCCGATGACCGACGCCGAAGAGATCAGAGAGCGCTTCGGAGTACATCTCGACGCTGTCATCGATGGCGGTGCCTGCCATCTCGAGCCCACGACAGTGGTGGATTTGCGCGAACTGCCACCGCAAATCGTGCGTGAAGGGCGCGGGGATACCACGCCATTTCGCTGATCATCATCTGAAACAAGGCAAAATGATGGAAGGGCGAGACCGTTTCATGAGGTCTCGCCGTCCTCTCCCTGGTCATGCGGCGCATCGCGGCGCTCCTGCTCGAGTGTCTTGCGCTCGTTTTTCAGGGCTTCGCTTTCTTCCTTGAGTCGAGCACTTTCCTTCTCCAGCTTCTCGCGCTCCTTTTCCTGCGCCTCGAGATTGGGATCATCGCTGTCCTCATCGAGCCAGGTGCCACAGAAACGACAGTATTTGGCATCGCGTTCATGCCCTTCGTGTCCGCAACCCGGGCAGGCTTCCTCCGAATAGCGTTCGCGGCGGATGGAACGCATGACTTCAGCAGAAAAAACCCCCGTCGGCACTGCCAGGATCGAATAGCCGATGACCATCATCAGCGCGGAGATGAACTGTCCCAAAGGGGTGACCGGGGCGATATCGCCGTAGCCGACTGTAGTGAGTGTGACGATGGCCCAGTACATCGAGCGAGGGATGCTGGTAAAGCCGGCTTCATGCGGTTCGATCAGGTAGATGATGGCGCCGAAGATGGTCACCAGCGCCATGACCATCACCAGAAACATCAGAATCTTCTGACGGCTGCGCTTGAGCGCTTCCATCAGCATGTGGCCCTCGCCGACGAACTCCATCAGGCGCAACACCCGGAACAGGCGCATGATGCGCAGGATGCGTACCACCAGCAGGGACTGGCCACCGGGGATCAGCAGCGACAGCCATGACGGCAGAATGCTGAGCAGATCGATGATGCCGTATAAACCACGGGCGTAGCGCAGAGGACGATCCAGACAATACAGCCGCAGCAGATACTCGACGGTGAACAGGCCGGTGAACCCCCATTCGATGACGGCAAACCAGTAGCCATAGCGAGCATTCAGGTGGGGCACGCTATCGAGCATGACCACCAGGACGCTGAGCAGAATCGCCGCGATCAGTACCAGATCGAAGCCCTTGGCCAGCGGGGTATCCGATTCGAAGATAATCTGAAAGATCCGGGCGCGCAGCGAGCGATGCTCCGGTCTGGATGAGTCGGTCAAGGCATTCTCCGCAAGCTTCAACCACCCCGGCATGAGCACCGGAGTGGTCAGGTGGATCAGGCGGCCGAAGCCGAGGCGCGCAGGTGCGACAGCAGCATCAGGGAGAGCCGGCCGAACTCGCTGTCGAGCCACGCTCGCTGATTCAGATGACTGGCCAGTCGAGCGGCCAGGGTGGCCAGCGCCGGATCATCATGTCGGGTCAGCGACTCGAAAGCACGGCGTGCAGTGAACAGGTAACGGGTTTCACCGGTGTCCTGCCAGGCATCAAGGGCGGTCAATGCCCGTTCCAGGCAGTGCTCTGGTGAGTCGAGCTGACACTCTGGCAGAGGCCAGTGCTGTTCGCGCAGAGCAACCGCACGTTCGGCCTTGCTGGTATTGGAGGGGCGCATCGGTACCGAGTCTGCCAGTGCTTCGGCCAGTTGCCAGAGCAGGGCAGGCTCACTGCCGCGCAATTCCAGCTCGAGTTCGAAGATGGGCGTGCGATGCTCACCGGCCACGATCTCGCCGCGATCGAAAGCGACCTCTACCGCGTTATTCGTATCCAGCGGTAACTGCCAGACATGCCGCTCGAAGTCGGTTCGATAAACCGGAACCAGGGCCTCCCGAACCGATGCCTGTTCGAACACCGGCAGACCGAGTCGGGCAAGCCCCTCGGTATCGAGACACTCCTCGTCACGCGGCCATTCCCACTCGCCACGTTCGTGCAGGCCGCCCTGTCCCTGACCGGCGGTCTTGACCGTCTGTACGATCCGATCCCCGTCGCGGCGCAGGCGCAGCGCCACCCGTGCCTTTTCCAGATCCCGCTCGGGCGTATCGAAATAGGTATTGGCCAGCTGGTGTACGCTGGCAGTCATATCGGCCAGCCGCGGATGGGCGGGCAGCAGCCGTTCGGCATCGGCGCCGAGAGCAAACTTGAGCTCGATTTCCCGGGGAGAAGCAGTATTTAACATGGCAATTCGATCATCGACCGCAACAAGGATGAATTTTTCATGACGAAGGCCACACACATTTATATACTGGCGCAGCCATTTTCAACGCGACAGACGTCAACATGGTGACCTCCAACCCTTTTTCGGCGCTGTTTGGTCGATCGCCCTTCCAGCCATTGCTGGAACACATCGACAAGACTACCGAGTGTGCCGATCTGCTGCTTGAATTCTTCGAAGCGGCCCATGAGTCGGACTGGAGCAGGGCGACCGAGCTGCGCAATCGTATCAGCGATGGCGAGCACGAGGCGGATGAACTCAAGACCCGCATTCGTCTCAACCTGCCCAACAGCATGTTCCTGCCTGTCTCCCGTTCCGACCTGCTGGAACTGATCAGCGTTCAGGACAAGATAGCCAACAAGATCAAGGATGTGGCGGGTATCATGCTCGGCCGGCAGATGCAGTTGCCGGACAGTATGGTAGGCCCGGTGCGGGAGTATCTCCAGACCGCAGTGGCCACGGTACATCAGACGCGCCAGGCGCTGGCCGAGCTGGATGATCTGCTGGAGTCCGGCTTCGGCCGCAATGTCTCCGAAATGCTGAATCATCAGATCCGTGAACTGCATCGACTTGAGCATCTCGCCGACGATCAGCAGGTTGTGGTGCGTCGCCAGCTGTTCTCGCTGGAAAACGAGCTGCCTCCGGTCGACGTCATTTTCCTCTATCAGATCATTGACTGGATCGGCGAAGTATCCGACCGCGCCGAGCGTGTCGGCAGTCGTCTGCAGATCCTGATGGCCCGTTGAGCATAATGCTTCACGGCAAGCCAGTTGTTCGATAAGCGAAATCTCACATGACCATCATTGCGCAGCACGGCGAGCTCTTCGTCATCCTGGCCTGTCTGTTCGGCTTTTTCATGGCCTGGGGGGTTGGCGCCAACGATGTCGCCAACGCCATGGGGACATCGGTGGGCTCAAAGGCCATCACCATCCGCCAGGCCATCCTCATTGCCATCGTCTTCGAATTTCTCGGTGCCTGGCTGGCTGGCGGCGAAGTTACCTCCACCATCCGCAAGGGCATCATCGACCCCGATCTGCTCAAGAGCGATCCCCAACTGCTGGTCTATGGCATGCTGGCATCGCTGCTGGCCTCGGCCATCTGGCTGATGGTGGCATCACGCAAGGGGTGGCCGGTTTCCACCACACACTCCGTGGTCGGCGCCATTGTCGGCTTCGCTGTCGCCGGACTCGGTCCCGGCTCCGTGCACTGGACTGCCATTGGCCAGATTGTCTCGAGCTGGCTGACATCTCCGTTACTGGCAGGCGTGATCGCCTATCTGCTGTTTCGCTCGATTCAGCGCCTGATCTTTGAAAACGACGATCCCTTTGCGGCCGCCAAGCGTTATGTGCCGGGCTACATGTTTCTGGTGGGCTTCATCATCGCCATGGTGACCCTGCTCAAGGGGCTGAGCCACCTGGGCCTGCCACTGGGCTTTGGCGAGAGTCTGCTGCTCTCGCTGGGTATCGGTGCCGTGGTGATGCTGATCGGTATCCTGCTGGAACGGCGTATCGGGCGCACCAAGAAGAGTGACGATCGCTTCAGCTTCTCCGGGGTCGAGCAGATCTTCGGTGTCCTGATGATGTTCACCGCTTGTGCCATGGCCTTTGCCCATGGCTCCAATGATGTCGCCAATGCGGTCGGGCCGCTGGCAGCGGTGGTCAGTGTGGTCGCCCACCAGGGCAGTGTCGGGGCATCGGCCGAACTGCCATGGTGGATTCTGATTCTTGGCGGGGGCGGCATTGTTGTCGGACTGGTGACCTATGGCCACAAGGTCATTGCCACGGTGGGTACCGGCATCACCGAACTCACACCCTCGCGTGGTTTTGCGGCGACCCTGGCAGCGGCGACCACAGTGGTGCTGGCTTCCGGCACAGGCTTGCCGATCTCTACCACGCATACGCTGGTGGGCGCTGTCCTCGGCGTAGGACTTGCCCGAGGGATGCGTGCCCTCAATCTGCGAGTGCTGGGCACCATCGTGATCTCCTGGCTGGTCACACTACCGGCTGGCGCAGCACTGTCGATCGTGTTCTTTTTCATGCTCAAGGGCATGTTCGGCTGATCTGCCCGACATGGGAAGCGATGCTGCGCCTCATCATGGGGGCGCGGCATCGGGCTGCTGGCTGATATAGTCATGGTCCTGCCTCTCAGTAGCGCTCGGAGCTTCCCTTGGATACCGCCTTTCCCTTTGCCGACTGGTTTCGCAACTCTTCTCCCTATATCGATGCGCATCGTGGTCGCACCTTTGTCATTCTGGTCGAGAGCGAAGCCCTTGCAGATCATGAGCAGAGTTCGCTGATTCAGGATCTGGCTCTGCTGCATACGCTGGGGGTGCGTCTGGTACTGGTCTTCGGGGTGCGCGAAAGTACAGCGCAGGCTCTGAGCGTGGCCGGTATCGTGCCGCGTCGGCACCAGCAGCAGGTAGTGATCGATGATGCGGCCATGGCCGTGATCGAACGCGAGATTGCCCGACTGCGTCTGCTGATCGAAGCTCGGCTATCGCCAGGGCTGCCCAACTCTCCATTACATGGCATGGAAATCAACGCCCTTAGCGGCAACCTTGTCATGGCGCGTCCTGTCGGTATTCGCGATGGGGTCGATTTTCAGCATGCCGGCGAGGTGCGCCGGGTCCGTGCTTCTGCCATACGCGGTCTGCTCGAACAACAGGCCGTCGTGATACTGCCGCCACTGGGTTACTCCAGTACCGGCGAGGTCTTTGATCTCGATGCCGCCGAGGTGGCGCGCGAAACCGCCATTGCCCTGGAAGCTGACAAGCTGATCCTGCTCGGCCATGCGGCCGGTCTGCATGATGCCCGGGGCCGACTTTGCCATCAGCTCACGCCGGGTGAAGCGAATGCGCTGGAGGAGAGCGTCAATCCGCCTGCCGAGCTGCGGCGCCATCTGCACATTGCCTGCGAGGCTGCGCGTCAGGGCGTGGGGCGTACGCACCTGGTCAGTTGGCAGGACCGGGATGCACTGCTCGGCGAGCTTTTCACCCGTGACGGGGTGGGCACCATGATTACCCGCGAACGGTATGAGCAGGTACGTCCCGCCCGACTCGAGGATATTGGTGGGCTGCTGGCGCTGCTGCAGCCACTCGAGGCTCGCGGCGTACTGGTCACCCGTTCGCGCGAGCGGCTGGAGCAGGATATCGAGGATTACATCGTGATCGAGCGCGACGGCATGGTGATCGGCTGCGCCGCGCTGCATCCCTTCAGCGAGGCCGGCAGTGGTGAGCTGGCCTGTGTCGTTGTTCATGACAACTATCGTGGTGGCGATCGTGGCAACCTGTTGCTGAGTGCCATCGAGCGTGAAGCGCGTCGTCAGGGGCTCAGTGAGCTGTTTGCGCTGACCACCCATACGGCCCACTGGTTCTTCGAGCACGGCTTCGTTGAGGGAGAGGTCTCGACATTGCCCGAACGACGACGAGTGAGTTGGAACCCTCAGCGCAATTCCCGGGTGCTGGTACGCCCGCTATAGCACTCTGTTGGGAGCAGCTTCGGTGCCTGTTCTGATCGTGTCGCTCTGAACTGACATGTCCGATGCTATTGTCGCTTCCGAGCGACGCGCTTAATTAATTGATTTTCAGGTTTTTTTAAATTTTCCTGATGAATTGGTGTCGCCAAACGGCAACGCTTTTCGGCTTGCTCATGGCTATCGACGTGGCCTTTATCAAGTTGCGCGCGTTCGGATGAGCTGCTGCCTTTTATAAGCCCTTGTTTTGTAATGTTTTTCAGATTAATGGCACGGCTTTCGCTATAAGTGTAGGTGAGCGATAAGGCCATGAGCGTCGGCCTTGATGGGCAGCAGAGCGGTATCCTCCTCCCTGTGTGTTATCGATTCTGCTGCTCACGCTCCACGTGATGTGTATCGGTGAGTGATGAGGCGCCGCCGAGCAAGGCAAGGAATGGCGCGACCAGGCAAGGACGCCTGGGCATGGATGCCCACCCCGAAAGGGGATGAATATGAAAGCGGCGCTTGAGTGTGGCGCTTTCTACCGAAGAAGCCTGCGGATGATGCCCGTCATCCGGGCATGGTGGAAAACCTGGCTGTCAGTTTTCGCCATGTTGGCTTCGGATCCTTCGGGATCCATGGTGGCAAGGTACCTCTCCGGCCAGGCGGAGGCGGGAAATGTCACCACTTGACCCTTCAGTTCCCTGCGTACTTATGGGCCGGCTCTCTGCCGGCCCTTTTTTTATGCGCTTTTCAAGTCACCGATAAAGCGGATAGTGTATCCCGACTCTGTTATGCTGTGTTTATTCGTTACATTGTTTATCACACTGCCTGCCGGAACATGCCCATGACCTCCAGGGTTTCCCGCCGTTGGCGTCCACGCTCCCTGTTGCAGTTGGTAATCGTGGCCTTTTTCATGGTCATGCTACCGATCGCCGTACTGATCTTTCAGGCCGGCCAGGGGCTCTCGGAGCTCTCCCGACTCTCCGAGGTCAGCGCTCGGCAATCCGTCGATATTACTCGCCGTGCCCGTATGCTCAGCAGTCTTGCCACCGAACTGGAGCGCAGTGCCCGCCAGTATGCGGTGGTTGGTGATGTCAGCCTGCTGGGAATCTATAGCGACAAGCTCAATCGCTACAAGATACTGCTCGATGAGCACAGCCAGCTGATGCCCAACAATCCTACTATTGATGCCATTCGTGCCGAGCTGGGCGCCATGGGCTTTCTGGCCGGCTCACCCTCCAGTACCTGGCAGGTGAGGCTCAACGAGTTCGACTTCTTTTCCGCCAATACCGATGCGCTGGTCGAACAGACCCGGCAGCTGGTCGACAACCGGATCGATGTGATTCAGGCGCGCTCCCGCGATATTCGTCAGCATCTCTGGATGCAGACTCTGGTGCTGGTCTCGCTGTCGCTGCTGCTGATCCTGTTCTTTACCTGGCGCATCATCCGCCCGATCCGACAGCTCGAGCGGCGTATTCTGAGCATCGGTAGTGGCGATGAGCCGGATTCATCCGAGCTGATGCCGGGGCCTGCTGAACTGGTTCAACTGGGGGAGCGGCTCTCCTGGCTCTCCGAGCGGCTCAAGGAGCTGGAAGCGCAGAAGCAACAGTTTCTGCGCCACATGTCGCACGAACTTAAAACACCGCTGTCCAGTATTCGTGAAGGTGCCGGGCTGCTGGCTGATGGCATTGTCGGCGAGCTGACGCCACGTCAGCGAGAGATCGTGCTGCTGCTGGATGACAGCAGCCAGGAGCTGCAGACGCTGATCGAGCAGCTGCTCGATTACAACCTGCTGCAACACAATCGGCGGCTGACCATTACCCGGTTTGATGTGGCCACGGTCGTGCACGAAGTCGTATCACGTCATCGTCTCGCACTGGAACAGAAGGGCGTGAGCTGGGAGGTCCAGCGGGCGCCGGTTTACTGGCAGGCCGACCGCGTTCGCACCAGTCGCATCCTCGATAACCTGGTTTCCAATGTGGTCGCCTATGGCGAGGATAACGGCCGGTTGTGGATTCGGGTCGAAGCCCGCAATGAGCATCTTGTCGTGGAAGTGGCCAATACCGGTGTACCGATTGCCGAAAACGATCGACCACACCTGTTTGATCCTTTCTATCAGGGTGGGTCGCAGCGCAAGGGGCCACTCAAGGGGTCCGGCATCGGATTATCAGTGGCGGCCGAGAGTGCTCGTGCCCAGGAGGGTGAACTGGCACTGGTGGAGGACCCGCTGGAGCAGGCGGAAGTCTGTTTCCGGCTGACGTTGCCGTGGTTTCAGGTTGAAGACAAAAACAGTGCCGCCGATCGTGAAGGGGCGGCCTTGTCCCACAAGGGTTGAACGAGACATGAACTATCGCTGTCTACCCTGGCTTATCGCGCTGACACTGTTGCTGGGCGGATGCCAGATCGAACAGGAAAAACAGACCGCCGGGATACAATGTTACACCCACGGTATCCCGACGCTGGTGGATAATGCCTGCATGCTGCCGACCTGGGTGGCCTTTGGCCTCAAGTCGCAGACTGCCGATAAGGATTGGCGCGATCAGGTACTGGAATACATGGATGGCGATACGCTGCGCGAGAAGCTGGTGCGTGCCACGGCATTGGCGTGGGGAGACCCCGAGCACTGGAGCGAAGCGAACCGCCTGTTCGAGGACAATATCGATCATGCGCCGGCGGATATTCGCCCGCTGCTCGAGCAGTGGCAGGGTGAACTTGAGCTGCGTCGTCACATGCAGGCCAACAGCCACCAGCGAGGGCAGAATACTGCCGAGCTGAAGGCACGGATCGATAAGCTCAAGGCAGAAAACGATCGCCTCAGTGCGAAACTTGACGCGCTGACCGCCATCGAAGAAAGCATGAATCAGCGTCGGAGCTCGCCCTGACATACCGGGCCCGTACGCTGCGAGGGCCGTCAAGGAGTATGGAGTGAAAGCAGCGCATCTACTGCTGGTTGATGATGACGTGAGTCTGCTCAGACTATTGAGCATGCGTCTGGAGAGCCGTGGTTTTAGGGTGACTACGGCAGAAAGTGGCAGGGAAGCGCTGAACTGCTTCGAGCGGGACCGCCCCGATCTGGTACTTTCCGATCTGCGAATGGATGAAATGGATGGGTTGGCCCTGTTTCACGAGATTCAGGATCGTCAGCCCGGCCTGCCGGTCATCATCCTGACCGCTCACGGCTCGATCCCCGAGGCGGTAAGCGCCACCCGCCAGGGCGTTTTCGGTTTCCTGACCAAGCCCATCGATCGCCAGGAACTGTTCAACTTCGTGGATGAAGCGCTGGCTCAAACGCCCGGCGCTGCCACCGCAGAGGACAGCTGGCGTGCCGAAATCATTACCCGCTCCGATATCATGGAGCAGGTGCTGGAGCAGGCCCGCCTGGTGGCCGGCAGCGATGTCAGCGTGCTGGTCAGTGGCCCGTCCGGTTCCGGCAAGGAATTGCTGGCCCATGCCATTCACAAGGCCAGTAATCGGCGCAATCATCCCTTTATTGCCATCAACTGTGGGGCACTGCCCGAACAGCTGCTGGAGAGCGAGCTCTTTGGACACGCGCGAGGCGCCTTCACCGGTGCGGTCAGTGCGCACGAAGGGCTCTTCCAGGCGGCTGATGGCGGCACCCTTTTTCTTGATGAGATCGGCGATATGCCGCTGACGCTGCAGGTCAAACTGCTGCGAGCGTTGCAGGAACGTCAGATTCGTCCGCTGGGCAGCACCCGCAGCATAGCCGTGGATGTGCGAATCATCTCGGCGACCCACCGCGACCTTGATGCCGCCATGAAAGCCGGCGACTTTCGCGAGGATCTTTACTACCGCCTCAATGTGGTCAACCTGCGCCTGCCCCCGCTGAAGGAGCGGGCCGAAGACGTGCCGTTACTGGTCAAGCACATGGTGAGTCGCATTGCCGAGCGCCACAATGCTTCGGTGCAGGGCTTCTCTCCTGAAGCCATCAATCTGCTGGCGACTCGCAGTTGGCCGGGCAATGTGCGTCAGCTGTTCAATGTTGTCGAGCAGTGCGTGGCGCTTTCCGGTACGCCGATCATCCCCCGTGCGCTGGTCGAGCAGGCACTGGCATCGGATGAAAATGCGCTACCTTCCTTCAACGAGGCGCGCGCCGGTTTCGAACACGGCTATCTGGTCAAGGTGCTCAAGATCACCGAAGGCAATGTGACCCAGGCTGCCCGCATCGCCGGGCGTAACCGTACCGATTTCTACAAGTTGCTCAGCCGTCATGACCTGGACCCGGCAAGTTTCAAGGGAAAGGGATAGGCCTGGTTCGCGCGGACGTTTCTTGTGGAGGCTTCACTTAATGGCGCTGTCGTGAAGCTTCATGGGGTGATCATGGGGGAAGTGATGCGCGTTATCATGCCAACAGACAATGTCCATGACGCTGTCGATGCGGTCAGGCAGCACGGCTTTGCCGCCATTGAAGGCACCCAAACGCAGGCGGTGCCTTTTTGTCGACGGCTGGAAGAAGCATTGGCACCTTACGACGATATCGAGCCAATCACATCATTCCAGTGTGTGGCCAACCGCGGGTATCTGTATCTCGTCGTGGATCTGAACTGCCATGACAGTGGCAGTCAGGCCTTCAAAAGGCGAATTGAGCAGCTGGATGCCGCTGATCCGGGGGCTTGAGAGTCAGTCGGGACTCGAGAACTCACACGGCTATCTGGCCGGATAAACGTTGAACGCCTCGGTCTTGCTCACTTTCGCCGGTGCCCACCGCGAAGAGAGCGAGATGCGGGTCTGAAGCCGCGAGGCAGTCCGCACCTCCTGAGCGCAGGACCGCACAGCTGGAGGGGCTACTTCTTCAGTCGCCGCTTCACTTCCAGTTTGAGCCGACCCTCGCCCAGCCGTGCGGTAAGCGTTTCGCCCGGTTGGGTGTCGTGGGCACGGCGTACCACGCTGCCACCATCCTGTTCCAGAATGGCGTAGCCGCGCTCCAGCACACCCAACGGACTGACCGCATTGAGCGCACGGGCGCTGGCCTGTAGCCGCTGACGCTGAGCGCTGACAGTGCGGGTAGTGGCACCTTCCAGTCGCCGATTCAGACCTGTCAGTCGGGTACGCGCTTCCTGCAGCGCCCGCTCGGGAGAGTAGGCGCGCAGACGCTGTTGATCGTGGGTGAAATGTTCGCGCTCTCGGACCAGGCGCTGGGTCATCGCTCGTTGGGCCCGCTGCTCCAGGCGTGAGAGCTGCTGGCGCTGGGCTTCCAGCCGCTCGCCGGGGTGGCGCAGCCGTGCTCGTGCATGGTCGAGTCGCTGCTGGGCCTGATCGAGCTGGTAGCGGCCGGCGCGTTCGATACGCTGATTCAGCACATTCAGACGATGCCGCAGGTCCTGCTGATCCGGCACCAATCGCTCTGCTGCTGCCGAGGGAGTAGGGGCGCTGACATCTGCCGCGAGATCGGCCAGGGTCGAATCTATCTCATGCCCGACCGCACTCATCACCGGAATCGGACTGGCATGGATCGCGCGCATCAGCGCCTCATCGTTGAAGCACCAGAGATCCTCCAGACTGCCACCGCCGCGGGTCATCAGCAGCGCATCAAAACGGCCATCCCGGGCCGCGGCTGCCAGTGCCCGGATCATCGCAGGCGCCGCCTGATCACCCTGCACCGGTACCGGCAACAGGCTCACTTCGAGCAGCGGCCAGCGCGCCTTCAATACGGCGAGCACATCGCGAATCGCTGCCCCGCTGGCGGAGGTGATAATGCCCAGCTGACGCGGCGGAAAGGGCAGGGGACGCGCATTGGCGAATACCCCTTCGCCATGGAGCTTCTGTTTCAGCCGCTCCAGCGCGGCCAGCAGCGCGCCGCGACCGGCCTCCTGAACCGCTTCAACGATCAATTGATAGTCGCCGCGCGGCTCGAACACCGACACTTTTGCCCGTACCCGTACGTGATCGCCTTCACGCATCGGTGCGGCGACAAAACGGGCCCGATTGCGAAACAGCGCGCAGCTGACCTGAGCGCGATCGTCCTTGAGGGTAAAATAGAGATGCCCCGATGAGGGACGCGAAACGCGCGAGAGCTCACCCTCTACCCAGATCTCCCCGAAATTGCGCTCCAGCGCCTGACGCGCCTGACGATTGAGTTCGGAGACGCTCAGCGCGGTGGTGGCGGCTTCGGCCATGCAAGGCTCCCTGGGTGACGGGCGACTGAAGGAATATGAAAGAGCACATTGTACGACCCGCCAGGCAGCGTTAAAATATGCGATTAACTTTCCCCGCCTGTTCGTACAACTCGCTCAGTGGACGCCTGTCATATGCTGCGTATAGCCCAGGAAGCGCTTACGTTCGACGACGTATTACTCGTTCCCGGATACTCCGACGTCCTGCCGAAGAACGTCAGCCTTCGCTCCCGCCTCACTCGTAACATTACCCTCAACATTCCGCTGCTCTCCTCTGCGATGGATACCGTGACCGAAGCTCGCCTGGCGATTGCCATGGCGCAGGAAGGCGGTATCGGCATCGTGCACAAGAGCATGTCGATCGCCGCTCAGGCCGCCGAGGTCAAGAAGGTCAAGAAGCACGAGAGCGTGATCGTCAAGGACCCCGTCACCGTCAGCCCGCAGGCCAAGCTGCAGGACCTGTTGACCATGGCTGACGAGTACGGCTATTCCGGTTTCCCGGTGGTCCAGGGGGAGACCCTGGTCGGCATCGTGACCGGACGCGACATGCGCTTCCAGCCGGATCACAGCGACAGTGTCGAGGCGATCATGACCCCGCGCGAGAAGCTGGTGACCGTGCCCGAAGGGACGCCGCTTGATCAGATCAAGACCCGGCTGCAGGAAAACCGCATCGAGAAGATGCCGATCGTCGACGATCAGTTCCGCCTGCGCGGGCTGGTGACGGTGCGCGATATCGAGAAGGCGCGCACCTATCCCCACGCTGCCAAGGACAGTGACGGCCGCCTGCTGGTTGGCGCTGCTGTCGGCACCGGCCCCGAAACGCCGGATCGCATCCAGGCACTGGCCGAAGCCGGGGTCGATGTCATCGTGGTCGATACCGCCCACGGCCACTCCGCCGGCGTGATCGATCGCGTGCGCTGGATCAAGGAGCACTTTCCCGAGGTGCAGGTGATTGCCGGTAACGTTGCCACTGCGGATGCTGCGCGCGATCTGGCGAAAGCCGGCGCGGATGGGATCAAGGTCGGTATTGGCCCGGGTTCGATCTGCACCACCCGGATTGTCGCCGGGGTGGGCGTGCCGCAGATCACCGCGGTTTCCGAAGTGGCCGATGCACTGCGCGAACTGGATGTGCCGCTGATCGCCGATGGTGGTATCCGCTTCTCGGGTGATATCGCCAAGGCGATTGTTGCCGGCGCCCACTGCGTGATGATCGGTGGCCTGCTGGCCGGCACCGAAGAAGCGCCGGGCGAGGTCGAGCTTTACCAGGGCCGTACCTACAAGGCGTATCGCGGCATGGGCTCGATGGGCGCGATGTCGCAGACCCAGGGCTCCTCGGATCGCTACTTCCAGGACAAGTCCGAAGGTGTCGAGAAGCTGGTGCCGGAAGGTATCGAAGGCCGCGTGCCCTACAAGGGGCTGATGAGCGCTATCGTTCACCAGCTGATGGGTGGCCTGCGCGCCTCGATGGGCTACACCGGCTGCCACGATATCGACGAGATGCGCACCAAGCCGCAGTTCGTGAAGATCACCGGCGCGGGCTTTGCGGAGTCGCACGTGCATGATGTGCAGATTACCAAGGAGGCTCCCAACTACCGGAGCTGATCAGGTACTGCTGAAAGGTGGCTGCGCTCGATCATACGGCGTTAAAAATTGGCTTAAAGTACTCATTTACCGCGGTAAACTCCGTCTTTTCGCCAATTTTTGCCTTGTCTGAATCTTCGCTCGCCTACTTTTCAGCCAGCACCTGTATTCCTTGTAAGCCAAAAAAAGGCTTTGTATTTCAGGCGGGAAGCATCAGCTTCCCGCTTGCTGTTTTTATCGTCGCTGAACGTTTGCCTGCAGAGAAGAGCGCCTCATGACCGACATTCACGCCCACAAGATCCTGATTCTCGATTTCGGCTCCCAGTACACCCAGCTGATCGCTCGGCGGATTCGCGAGATCGGTGTCTATTCGGAGGTGCGTGCCTTCGATATCACCGAGGAGGAGATTCGCGAGTACAACCCCAACGGCATCATCCTCTCCGGCGGGCCGGAGTCGGTCGCCGAGCTGGATTCGCCCCGGGCGCCGGAGTGCGTCTATGAACTCGGCCTGCCGGTGCTTGGCATCTGCTATGGCATGCAGACCATGGCGGCGCAGCTGGGCGGCGGTACCGAGGGCTCCAACAAGCGTGAGTTCGGTTATGCCCAGATCAGCGTGGCCGGCGAAGACCCGCTGCTCGGCGGCATCATGGATCACGTGGGGGATCGGGGTGATGCGCTGCTGGATGTGTGGATGAGCCACGGCGACAAGGTCGCGCACGTGCCGGAAGAGTTCGAGATCACTGCCTCCACGCCGAGCTGCCCGATTGCAGCGATGAGCTGGGCGGAGAAGCGTCTTTACGGCGTGCAGTTCCACCCCGAGGTGACGCACACCGCCCAGGGCCAGCGCATTCTCGAGCGTTTCGTGGTCGAGATCTGCGGCTGTGAGAAGCTCTGGACGCCGGCGCGCATTATCGAAGATCTGGCCGCTCGGGTGCGCGATCAGGTTGGCGATCGTCACGTGCTGCTCGGCCTCTCCGGCGGGGTGGACTCCTCGGTGGTCGCGGCACTCCTGCACAAGGCGATCGGCGATCAGCTCACCTGCGTGTTCGTTGACAACGGCCTGCTGCGCAAGAACGAGGCCGACCACGTGATGGAGACCTTCGCCAGCCACATGGGCGTGCGGGTGATCCGTATCGATGCCGAAGACGAATTCCTCGGCAGGCTCGAAGGCGTCGACGACCCCGAAACCAAGCGCAAGCTGATCGGCAACACGTTTATCGACGTGTTCGACCGCGAAGCCGCGAAGATCGAGGGCGTAGAGTTTCTCGCCCAAGGCACTATCTACCCGGATGTGATCGAATCCGCCGCTTCGAAGACCGGCAAGGCGCACGTGATCAAATCGCACCACAACGTGGGCGGCCTGCCGGAGACCATGAAGCTCAAGCTGGTCGAACCACTGCGTGAGTTGTTCAAGGACGAAGTGCGCAAGCTCGGCCTTGAACTTGGCCTGCCGTACGACATGGTCTATCGCCACCCCTTCCCCGGGCCGGGCCTGGGCGTGCGCATTCTCGGTGAAGTGAAGAAGGAGTACGCCGATATCCTCCGGGAAGCGGACGCCATCTTCATCGAGGAACTGCACAACTTCGACTGGTACCACAAGACCAGCCAGGCCTTTGCGGTATTCCTGCCGGTGCGCTCGGTCGGCGTGGTTGGGGACGGCCGCCGCTACGAATGGGTGATTGCCCTGCGCGCGGTGGAAACCATCGACTTCATGACCGCCCGCTGGGCGCACCTGCCGTATGAGCTGCTGGAGAAGGTCTCCAGCCGCATCATCAACGAGATCAGTGGCGTCTCGCGCGTGACCTACGACGTGAGCAGTAAGCCGCCGGCGACGATCGAGTGGGAATAATCGTTTAGCTTCAAAGCGTCACTGAAAATGAAAAGCCTGCTGAAAAGCAGGCTTTTTTATGTCCATTCGCAGTAGCAAGGATAAAGAATTGAAGCGTGTAATACATACGGATTGTTTTTGATCCCGGCGCAGATGGCCGCGGCCACCCGGGTCGTGATCCCCCCCGTGTAGGGATTGATGGACGGGTAAGTCGCCCAGCGCCCTCCGATGAAGCGGGATGGCTCAGCAAGGGTCATGGATCGCGCCTCGTTGCCATGTGGCTTGCCCGTTCAGGCCGAGCGCGTCACCGCGAAACGGGCCGCAACTTCCGCGACACGAATGCCATAGCGACGTGCGGTTTCAAGGTCGCCCACCGACATCTCCTCGGGCGCGGCGTCGGCATCCGATTGCGCCATGGCGCCGATATAAGACCCGATCCGGTTCGGATCATCGCGCTTGGAGGCCTTCACGTTCGACGGCTTGATCGCAAGGCTCACCCAGATGCCGCCATGCTGTCCGGCGAGCAGGACGAAATATTGCAGCGTATTGAGCTTGTCGCCGTTGAGCGTGGCGCTGTTGGTGAATCCGCCGAAGATCTTGTCTTTCCACTGTTCGGCGAACCAGGGCTTCGAGGTGGCGTCGGCGAACTTCTTGAACTGCCAGCTCGGGCCGCCCATGTAGGTCGGCGAGCCGAAGATGATGGCATCCGCGGCGTGGAGAGTTTGCCACGCGCTTTCGGGAATGTTGCCTTCGGCGTCGATGGCGATGAGCGTTCCTGCCGCACCATTCGCGACTGCCTCGGCGAGGCGGTGGGTGTGGCCATAGCCCGAGTGATAGACGATGGCGGTGGTGATGGTTGCCTGGGTCATGTCTATGTCCTGATGTTCGAGGTTGGGTTGCATTGACGTTGCGCGTGGCCGGCCGGCTTACTGGTGGATCGGCAGCAGAGGGCGGAGGCGCCGGCAGATACAGGCCGCCCCTGGCCAGCAGGCCGAGCAGCAGCGAGATCGATTGATGTTCCCCGTGTGAAGTAACTCCCCAGACGCACTGTATCCTGCGATGCTGTTTTAATTGAGTATGCCAAACGGAACGCATTGTTCTCTTGAGAGAGAACAGCTATAGGGCATGCGGATGCACAACCTCGAACATCTTTTTATCTTCATTCGGGTCGCCGAGATGCGCAGCTTCAGCCGCGCGGCTGAAAGCATGGGCATTCAGAAAGGGCGTGCCTCGACCGTCGTGCGGCAGCTGGAAGAGGATTTGGGTACCCGGTTGCTGCACCGCACAACGCGCAGTGTGCAATTGACCGAGGACGGGCGACGCTTTCAGGAACGCGCGCGGGAACTGCTGACCGATTTTGATGATCTGCAGTCGATGTTTGCAGAGGAGGGCGTTGCGCTACGGGGGCGACTGCGAGTCGATCTTCCGACCGAACTGGCGCGCACGACGCTGGTACCAGCCCTGCCGGACTTCATGGCAGCCTACCCCGATCTGGAACTGCAGGTGTCGAGCACGGATCGGCAGGTGGATCCGGTCGAGGAGGGGTTCGACTGCGTTCTGCGGCTCGGGCCGATCGGCGACGAAACGCTGATTGCCCGTCCGCTGGGTCGGCTACGCATGGTGAACGCCGCCAGCCCAGCCTATCTCGCGCAGTACGGCACCCCTGTGGTGCTTGAGGATCTGCATCGGCAAGGCCACCGCACGATTCATTACAGCCGTGCCCTCGGTGCCCGCCCTTATGGATGGGAATACCCGGACGGTGACGACTACGCCACGCTGCCGCTGCCCGGCGCCCTGCATGTGAACAGCGTCCAGACCTACGAGGCCGCCGGCCTGGCGGGCATCGGTCTGATCCAGGCGGTGCTCACGGGAATAGGCCGCCACCTGGAGAGCGGGGCGCTGGTGGAAGTTCTGCCGGACTTCCGCCCCGAGCCACTCGATGTGTCCCTGGTCGTGGCCCATCGACAGAACCTGTCGCGCCGGGTCCGCGTCTTCATGGAATGGATCGAAGAGGTGCTGGCGCCCTATCTCGACTAAGGCGCCTTGATTGGACAGATGCACCCGAGTCATATGCTCGAACGCACCCCCGGGCGTGATCCTCGCGAAACATCAGAAGCTACTCTCGCCCCAATGCCATTTGCCCTATGGTCAGCGGCCTAAAGGCCATCTGCCCGCGCTCACATTTCCATTGTCGCCGTATGCGGCGAGGCATAGATTAGGAGTGCAACCTGGCAGGGCGGGAGGTGCGCTCATGGAAACGATTACACCGAATCAGGTTAGTAAGGTTGAAGCCGGGCGGGATCGGTACGGACGCGATGATCTGATGATCTGGGGCGTGTTGCCGCTGGCCATCAAGGTCTCCGGCCAGGAGACGAACGGCCAGTTCATGCTTTTCGAGCATGCCGGTATGGATAAGGGCGGGCCGCCGCGGCATGTACATTACGGTCAGGACGAGTGGTTTTATATCATCCGGGGCGTTTATGTGTTCGAAGTGGGTGATGCGCGTTGTCAGCTCGGCGCCGGTGCTTCGCTGTTTGCGCCACGCGAGGTGCCGCATGGCTGGGCCTGTGTCAGCGATGAGCCGGGTACGCTGCTGACCCTGATTACACCGGTGAACACTTTCGAGGATTTCATCCTCGAGACCACGCGTCATGCGAGCTTGCCGACCCGGGAAGACATCGAGCATGCCTTCGCCACGCACGGAATGAAGCTCACCGGCCCGCCGCTCGAGCTCGAAGCCGCCTGAGTCGTATCGTTACGTCGCGCCCGGGGATCATTTGTACGGCGGTATGTTCTGCACGAATGATCGCCGGGGCCGCGGCCATCGTTGGGACCGTCCAATTCGGAGGGAAGGTGCCATGAATCAGGACAAGCTCTATCAAGGCAGTTGTTTCTGTGGGGCGGTTCGGATCCGCCTGACCAGCGATCCCGTGGTCATGGGTTACTGTCATTGCGAGTCATGCCGGCATTGGTCGGCTGGGCCGGTCAACGCATTCACATTATGGAAGCCCGAGTCGCTGCAGGTGGTCGAAGGTGACGATCATATCGGCAGCTTCAACAAGACGCCGCAGAGCATTCGTAAGTGGTGTAAGAGTTGCGGTGGTCATCTGTTCACGGAGCACCCGGAGTGGGGCCTGGTCGATGTCTATGCGGCTGTGATTGATGATTTTGCTTTCCAGCCGTCGGTCCACGTGCATTATCAGGAGACGGTGCTGCCCATCAGGGATGGGCTGCCGAAGATGCAGGACGTGCCGGCGGAAATGGGTGGCTCGGGTGTCACATTGAACGAATGAGCGCGCCACGTGCTGGCTGCTGCCGTATTTCCTGTCACCGGTAATGTGCAGCTTCATAGACGTTTGATCATGCTGCTGCATCGCTGGAAGTGAGCTGGGGGAAGCCGTTACTACACGTGTGAGCTTCCTTGGAATGGTGTCAACGCTCAAGATCCCGTTTCATGATGCCTGAAACGGTCAGAAGCATGAGGGAGGTCACGATCCAGCCCAGAGCAATGTATAACGCTTTACCGAGATACCAGGCTGCATAGTAGGCCGTGCTTTCTTCTTGATTGAGCGTTCCGTCGGCGCGTGCTGCTGGTTTTCGAATCGAACAGTGCCGCGCATGATTCAGGTCGATGAGCGGCACAAAATTGTCCAGAGCATAAACAAAATTATTGAGTAAATGACCGAATAAGCCATCGATCCCCGGATTGCAAGGTAACGCGCGTGCTATCAATGTTTCCCCGGCAATTCGCGGCTCAAGGCGTGATTCCAGTACACTGTTAGAGGTATAAACCGATGTAATTGGCGCTATTCCTTGAGCTTGGGCCTGATAGGGCACATCCAGCACAATAGCGATACCGGGGGCAAGTTCGCCATGGGCCAGGTCTGCCCAATCGGCTGGTGGGAAAAGACTGCCAGTGCGACCGATATGTGTCATGACAGCGCCGAATAAAATACAAAGCCCGAACGTGAGAAGAGCTCGGCGTGCGGATAAGCCATACTGGAAACCGACACTGAACAAGAGCATGAATATTGCCTCAAGCACCGGCCACAAGGCGAGAAGCAGACAGGTCCATGCCATATAGATCAGCACGCTTTCCCAGGTAGAACCTGGTTCCAGGAGCGTGGCCTGCACCAGTAGCGCAATAACACCGAGCGCCAGCAGCAGAAAACCATAAGGAATTCGACGCGATTTTCTCTCTGGTTGGTTCTCCGAATGGGTATCGCACCTGGCAAAACTGCGACCCCACCATAACCTTACTGTACCGCGTAGTCGTATGGCGCTGGCGATATCCTTTTTTTCACGCAGAATTTCGTATCCTTGTGACACTTCACCGGCCTCGATATGAGCCAATGCAAAGCGATCATAAACCTGCGGTATGAAGGATTTTTTATCAAAGGTGCGATACCAGCGCATCATGCGTGAGGGCCACTTCACTAGTGGCAGGAGTTTCTTCACCATTCGTCCCACACCACGAAGGTAATCATGATCTCCCCGCTTTGGCTGGAATGGTGTTTGATGAGTCAGCCAGATAAGGCGACGAGTGTGTTCTTTCGGAGAGTATGAACCTGCGCCTTTTGAGGCTTTATCATCAAAGTGCTTTCCAAGACTTCCCGTGTGTGCAGGCTTGGATCCTGTTCCGGGTGACAGGCTGTTATAATCCTGGCTTTGGCTAGCGGTGGCGGCTTCGAGTCTATCAATATGAATACCGGCTGCCTGCAGTATTACTCGATGCGTCCCCAGGTGCCAGTTTCGCCCGAAGTCGTCTTTTAGTGAGCCGCATTTGAGGCCCTGAAGATTCAGGGCAACGGCCGATTGATCGCGCCGTAAATCACAATAGGGAGTCGTAAATCTCTGTTTTATCTGACTCCTGAGACGGGCTTGTGTCAGCGCAAACCTGAGTCGGTGAAGATGGTACCGGCCAGACGATTCATGAGACCGATAGTCGAAGGCAGTGAAGCGATTATCAAGTATCGGTCGCCAGAACCCTGAAAATTCATCGTTTGGCGTGCCCTTCTCTTCACCAATCGGGTTATCCTCCAACATGGCGACTCTACCACGATAGTCCAGTTCGAAACTGGCATTAAAAACATGTTCTCCGTATAGCAAACGCGCTCTGATAACTGTAGAAAGCTCTGGATTATCCTTGGGAGAGAGTGTGCGCTTGAGCTGGTTTGTAGCATCGTCGATATTCAGAAACTCTTGTATTTTGAATGGCCCATCGTCTGCCTGGATGGAGTCACAAAAAAACGCCAGGTAGGCTTCGCATTTCGCACGCTCATCCAGGCGCAAGCGGCTCTTCTGGCTATCCTCACGCATGACGTCATAGGTGCCGAGTCGTCCATTCAGTGCATGGATTGGTGCGGCGCTACCATCGATAACCACGAATGCTGCCGTTCCCGCGGAGTCTACCCTATTCTGTTTGTCCCAGAGTATGCGCCGCACCTTTGACTCCTCGGGGTTTAGGATCTCGATGAGTAATACGTCCTTGTAAAATGGCAGGCGGAAGACCGCCATTTTGTACTTATCGTCACGACAATACTTGGTAAGAGATTGGTATGGTTCGGTATTTTCGGTTTCATTATTAGCATCAGCCGAGTCGCTAGAGTTGGACAGTGACCATTCGATTTCACCAACTTCCAGGGCACCGGCGATATCGGCGTCGGCGAAGGAAACCCCCTGACGATATGTAAAATGCTCATCAAGCTCGGGTATCGGGGTGGCCTCAGAAGCTTTAGTGTCAAATTCAAATTTGACCTTGCCGATCAGCACGCTGCCGTGAACGCGTGTATTAGCCAGCAAAAGGCTGCCCTTTAGAGTAATCTGATTATCGCATCGGTTCGCTGATCCGGTACGATTGCTGCCGTCTGTGCCGATATCTATATTGCCGAGAACCTCGGTTTCCGAAAGATCCACAGCGATTGGTGTTCGGCTGTTCTTCTGACAAGCTCCTTGAACATTACAAGCGATGCTAACGCCAAGGTGAACGCTTGCATGATTAAGCAGAATCAGCCCATGGCACTGGCTTTTGATATCAATTCGAAAACCGGTGCTAATGGATGCCTTGTAAGCGTCGATCGCGGGCGGAGCGTAGCTGTTGCCTTGGTGGGTGGAATCCCCTAATTGGGAGTACATGATATTAATATCTTGCCGAATCGTCGCCTGTCTTGCATTGATCCAACACGACGCTGATTTATTGAGATCAAATTGGCTGACATAATGGCCTGCTGGGGCATTTTCCTCGTGCCCGCTTGTCTGTGACTTATTCGAGTTGTAGCCATTCACGCGACCAACCTGCAGGGTGCCGCCGATAGTAATATCTTCCAGAAACAGGGCACCTTCGATTCGACACCAGTCCGCTCCGACGCTTTCCTGTCCGGAGCTGTGATAGGGGCCGAACCGCACTGATTCGGCAATGTTTGCTGCCTTGAAAAACAAAAAGGCAGGCTCTCTCTGGGTGAGTCCAGTAACGAACAAGCCGCATTCGAACCAGATCGAACCTGCCTGCAGACCGATACCAAAGATTTGTCCGAAAACGATATTGCGTTCGAAGTCCTGACGATGATCAGGCCCGGAATCGATGACCCGCATAGCGAGCAGGCCTCCGATTCTTGTATGCTGCAGATTGAGTGCTTTCGGAGACTCGGTGGGATTATGCGTCAGTAGTCGGGAACCGCTGAGCCAGACATCGCCGCCAATACGTGCGCTGGCGAGATTGAACGTTCCGATAACAGCACTCTGCTGAAGTTGTATGTGTCCCTCCACCTGCATTCCATTGAAATCAAGTGCGCTTTTCAATGGCTCTCTGGAAGGAGGAAGCGCCGAGCAGGAATCCTGTTCATGGCAGAAATCTGAACAGTCCATCAGTATGCTGCCAGCTATTCGGGCATCGCGCGCTCTGACGATGCAGGGCGAGAGTGCCTCATCAGTAGCCAGCAATGAGGGCGTAGCGGACGCGCCCACCCAGCCAATATCTTCCTTTTGATCGTCGAAAAGGAACGGATTCCCGGCGAAAGGCCAGGTCTGACTCTGGTCGGTTGTTCCTCCCCGGCTTGTGTTCAGCTCTTTGGCCCGCGGGCCGCATTGACGCAGATCGAGCGCTCCCTCGATGCGAGCATTGTCGAGACGCAGAGCGCCGAAACGCGAGCCGCAAAGAGACAGATGTGACAAAGTGGCATTGGATAGATCGATATAGTGATCGAAATCACACCACTCAAGCTCGAGATAGATCGGCTGACCATTCGAGAACGGGCCCAGCCCGGCTAAATCAAGTACGCCTTCGATTCTGGTACGTGGTGCATTGTGCCACCCACTTTTGCCAGCTGGCGCCGTTGCTGTGGCACAGCCGATACGAATGCCGAAAGAAGTAACTTTAATACTATGTGGGCTGTCAGAATCGCGCGCGACATCAATATTCAGGAGTATTTTCCGAATGAGATCGGCACGAATTACTACATCGTCACCGCAGTCCGGCGGAACGAATACTCGTGCCGATTCAATGGCTTCGATGAATCCTTGTTCGAATTGAGATAGCGATCCTTCGGACGATTTCGATTTATTGTTCATGATTGAACTCGGCTCGTCTGCCATGACCCTGAAATCGATTATTGGCAGCTTTGGATAAATTCGCCAGTTCAAAGGAAACCAGAGTGCATACAAGACGCCACCGAAAGGGCAACCTGGCATACTGGCTGGATGAGAGTTCAATCAGGAAGGGTCAAGCGGTTCCCGCGGTGGTGTTCGCCAATGAGCCTGCGGTCAGAAGGTAATGCTCAGTGTAGATGCAGATAACGGCGAGGCTGGTCAGTAAAACCCCAGCCAGATTTCGTAATGTTGATAGGCGTGGTCAGGTCCTGATGGTGATCTGCGAATTCACCCGGATGGATGGTGATCCATCCGGTTGAGATCGTCTCTCACCGATGCACCCAGTCCAGGTGCTCGAACGCGCCCCGGGCGTGATCCTCGCGAAACATCTCATGATCGCGGCGCAGGCGATCGGCGGCTTCCGTAGTAAATTCCACCATATCCTCGATAAACAGTTCCGCCGGCTCAATGGCGTTCATGATCGCCGGTTCGATGTCGTAATCGATGCGTCCGGATTCATCGGAGAGGGCGTGTACATGAGCCAGCACGCCGCCGCAAATGCGGGCGTAGTTTTTCCATTCGCTTTTGGAGAGATCATCGAGATCGATATCATCACGAAACGGTGCGCGCTCGCGTGACATGTAGCTCAGGCCATCGAACTCGACATGGCCGTAGAATCGGTCGCCGTGGCTCAGGTGGACCGCCTGGGCGTGGCTGATGCGCTCGGCGCGGGTGTCCATCTCATAGGAAGAAGGTGGTACCAGCCCGGAGAGGGCGGAGCGTCGGGCCTGTTTGTATTCGATGATCAGGTCATCGGTGCCATCCCGCTCGGGGCCCTCGATCAATACGTAGTAGCGGTTGAGACCCAGCGAGGCGGTGCCCTGGTCGAGGCGGATCGCTACGTCCTTCACGCGCATGCCCTCGGCACGTTGGGGCACTTCGATATTATTCTCCCGGATCAGCCGATCGGTGATCTTTTGAAATTCCTCCCGCCGCGAGGTGATCGGTACCAGTTTTTCGGTCGAGCGAAAGCGACTTCCGGTCTCATCGAGGTAATCACCCATCAGCCATTCGGCACGCTCTTCATGGGCATCCTCGAACAGGTCACGGATGAGCGGCGGCGCGTTGTCGAAGCGCATCTCTTCATCCTGCTCGGTGCCCTCGCGCGCCAGCCGCTGCGTCCCTTCGATATACCCCTGCACGAAGTGGCGCACCACCTTGATCTGCTGCTTGCGTTTGAGCTCGCCTTCGGTCTCTGCGGCAATCATGAAGCCGACAGCACCACGTTTGATGTCCCAGGTGAACGGGGCGTAATAGGCCTCGTCGAAGTCGTTGACCGAGAAGATCGGCACATTGTTGACGTTGGGCATGACGCCGAAGTTCTCGGGATGCACATCACCCAGTGCGAGTACGGTGGGCATCCAGGCATCGTCGCCGGCCATGTCGCGATAAAACAGCAGCGCCGTGCCACGAAAGAACGAGTAGAGCGAATCGGAGAGCTTGTCGAACTTGCTTTCGGCCTCCTCGGAGCCTGCCGCGATGCGGGTGGCGTGATCCTCGCGCAATGTCTGACGGACGTGCTTGCGGCGCTCGTAGCCGGTCAGTGCTCGCGGGAGTAGCACGAACTCTCCGGCCGCCACCGCCTCGGCCAGGCGTTTGAAGGTCTCATAACGTGTCGCCACCACCGGCGCTGGCGCCTTGGTTGCATGATGCTCAAGTGCTGCGGCCAGTTCCTCCTTGCTCATCGAGGAGCGCCCCGGAATCTCCTGCTGCTGGGCCTGCTCATAGAGGGCCTTGCGCGTCTGTTCTGTTGGGCTGGTCATGAAATTCCCCTGCCTGTCCTGACGGTGCCTGAGGTGGATGGATGCCTACCCTTCAGCATGGACGACTTGAGTGCCGGGCGCCTGGTTTCCGGAGTTCAACCATAAGGCTCGCGACAGCGCCTCGGTGCGACGAGACGAGCTCGGTCGCCGCACGCGCGGGTGGATTTCGGGAGAAGAGTGGCAGGGATAAACAATGAGAAAGGCGCCGGTGTGAGGCGTATCACACCGGCTGGATGGTCAGCGATCAGTGGGGGCGCGATAGCATTTGACGTCGACCTCGACCTTGCAGTCGACCACCAGGTCCTGGACGCTGCAGATACGCGCCGGGGGGTGGTCGCCGAAGATCTCCCTGAAGACCTTGTTGAACGATGAGAAGTAACGGGCATCGGTGAGCACGGCGGTGACGTGCACCACGTCTTCGACGCCGTATCCGGCCTCGTGCATGATCGCCAGGCAGTTGTCGAAGGCCAGGCGCGTCTGCTCGACGATGCCCCCTTCGACGACCTCGCCATCGGTCATCGGCGTCTGGCCGGAGACAAACAGCCAGCCGTCGGCCTGGGTGGCGCGGGCGAAGGGGAGTGACTGGCCGCCGGTGCCGACACCACCGGTGGTGCCATAGCGCGTGATACTCATGGTGTGATTTCCTGATGGTTGCTGAAGTGTTTCGCCAGTGCAGTCGGTGTAACACTGATCGCTGCGTTGCGCGAGGCCGCCCAGGGGCTATCCGCCGGCGAGTGATCCTTTCAGGCCATGGCACTTGCCTGGTCTTTTTTCACTGGAGAAAGCCATGACTGCTGCTAGCCCCGCCGACAGGTTGCCGGCGACTCTCGAGAAAGGCGCGCCCGTGGCGTCGCATGCCAGCCTGCTGCAGGGTGTGTCGCTGCCGGCGGCGGCGATCTTCGAGGCGCCGCTGGCGCACAACCTGGCGTGGATGCAGCGCTTCGCCGATGCCCATGGCGCCCGTCTCGCGCCGCACGGCAAGACCACCATGACGCCTGGGCTGTTCCGGCGGCAGCTCGCCGCCGGCGCCTGGGGCATTACCTTGGCCACCGCGATACAGTGCCGGGCGGCCTTCGCTGCCGGGGTCGAGCGATTGCTGCTCGCCAACCAGCTGGTCGGTGAGCCCAACATGGCGATCATCGCCGAGCTGATCGAGGCCGGTGCCGAGTTCCATTGTGTGGTCGACGGGGCGGATAACGTCGCTGCGCTGGGGCGTTATTTTGCTGCTCGCGGGCAGAGGCTCAACGTGCTGATCGAGCTGGGTGTGCCGGGCGGGCGCTGCGGCTGTCGCGATGCTGACCAGGTTGCAGCGCTGGTGGCGGCGATCGCCGAGCAGCCGGCCCTGGTGCTGGCCGGTATCGAAGGTTACGAGGGCATGATCTCAGGTGGCGACGAGGTGGCCGCGGTGTGCGCTTACGGCGAACGGTTGGTGGAGACCGTCAGGGCACTGCGGGCTAGCGGGGTACTCCAGCGCGAGGCGCCGATCGTCACCGCCTCCGGGTCGAAGTGGTTCGATCTGATCGCCGAAGCATTCGACCGCGCGGAGTTGCGCGAGCACTACATGCCAGTGCTGCGCCCGGGATGCTACGTGGTCCACGATCACCGGCTCTACGCCGGCGCCATGGCCGCGGTGAAGGCGCGTCATCCCGGGCTCGAGGGTGAGCTCAAGCCGGCGCTCGAGGTGTTTGCCCACGTACAGTCACTGCCCGAGCCGGGACTGGCGATCGTCGCTCTGGGCAAGCGTGACATCGGTCATGAGCCGGACCTGCCGTTGCCGCTGCGGTTGTATCCAGTGGCTTCGACGACGACCGCGACGCCAAGAGACGTGAGCGCCTGGCGCACCACGCATATCATGGATCAGCACGTCTTTTTGGCCATTCCCGACGATGCCGAGGTGGCGGTCGGCGACGTGATCGCCTTCGGTACTTCGCATCCCTGTCTGACCTTCGACAAATGGCGCCGGGTGCTGCTGGTTGATGACGCACTGGGCGTGCGAGAGGTAATGGAAACCCGGTTCTGAGTGTTAATGGCACGGCGAACTGGAAGTGGCGGCAAAGCCCTGCTTCACCTCTTCATGAGCCTATCGAGGCCGAGCAGTACGGTGTCTCGATGGCCTCACTGGCGCTGTGTCATACATCGGATAGTGCCTCAGTGCGAGGATACGAACTCCGCTGTCGCATGCGCGAGGGCAGCTACTACGGCATCGAGGCGTACGTTAACGTGAAATACGTGCTGATGAGCGGGCTGGATCGCTGATCTGATTCACGCTGGGCGTTGCGCACTAGCGCAGTGGCCCGGCGCTCTGGCCGTAATGCAGTGCTTCTATCTCGCGCAGTCGCGGTGTGGCGAAATCGATGAACGCCCGCACCCTGGCGGCGGCTCGGCGCCCCTCGACATGGACGAGATGAATCGGCAGGGGTGCAGGCTCGTACGCTTCCAGCACGGTGTCGAGGGTGCCTGAGGCAAGATCCGCGCCCACCTGGTAGGACAGGACGCGGCACAGCCCCCAGCCCCGCCTGGCAATATCGATGGCGGCGGCCAGGCTGCTGACCGTAAGTTGCGGCGTCACTCTGACGGCCTGTGATCTGTCCGCGCCGAACCGCCACTCGTTCAGTGGACTGGCAGGGCCGATCGCCACGAGACGATGAGCCGTGAGATCGTCCGGGGTTTGCGGGAGCCCACGCTCGGCGAAATATGCCAGCGATCCGCATACGACCTGGCGCACCTGTCCGATACGGATGGCTGTGAGATCGGAAGAGGGCAGGTGGCCGATACGCACGGCGATATCAAAGCCTTCTTCAAGCAGATTGACGAGGCGGTCGACCATCAGCACATCGGCGCGCACCTGCGGGTGTGCATCGAGAAAATCGGTCAGTACCGGCGCCACGTGTATGCGTCCGAACTCCTGCGGACAGGTGAGTCGCAATTGCCCCACCGGCGTGTTGGCCGCCCCCGAGGCCGCATCATCGGCTGCCTGCAGCTGGGTGAGGATTTCCCGCACGTCTTCCAGATACGCACGGCCCGCGTCGGTCAGCCGGACCCGTCGGGTCGAACGGGTGAACAACCGGGCGCCGAGTGTCTGCTCGAGCGTGTTGATGGCCCGTGTGGCAGAAGGCGGGCTGATTCCCGCTGCGCGGGCACCCCGGGCGAAACCTTCGGCCTCGGCCACGGCCACAAAGACTTTCAGCGCCTGTAGTCGATCCATGGGACTTCGATTGTTTCAATAATCAAAATGGTTTCTTTCATGTTAAGGGTATTCTTCCATCTTTCGACGTTAAATACAGTAGGACTGCTCGGGGAGTCAATGCCGATCATGTCCTCCCCCCTGATCTCTCAAGAGAAGGAGTCCTGTGATGTCGAACGTCGATACCCTGAGTACTGCCCAGCCCTCGGCCCTGACTGAGGCGCCGGTAAAACTCTATCGCAATCCGAAATCCGGCCACTGCCATCGGGTCGAGCTGATGCTCGCGCTGCTGGGCGTGCCTTATGAAAATATCGATCTCGATATGGCCAATGGCGCTCATCGCGAGCCGGCCTACCTGAAGATCAGTCCGCTGGGGCAGGTGCCGGCCATCGATGACAACGGCATTACGCTGGCGGACTCCAACGCCATTATTACCTACCTGGTCGAGCGCTATGGCGAGCCTGCCCTCTGGATTGGTGGCGATCCGCTCGAGAAGGCGCGGGTCCAGCGCTGGCTCTCCATCGCGGCCGGCGAGATCGCCCACGGCCCCTGTGCCGCGCGGCTGGTGACGGTGTTCAACGCCCCCCTCGACCACGAAGCCGCCAAGGCGAGTTCGCATACCCTGCTGGCGATGATGGAGGCGCATCTCGACGGCCGCAAATGGCTGGTGAGCGATCATCCGACCCTGGCTGATATCGCCGGCTACAGCTATATCGCCCATGCGCCGGAGGGTGGTGTGAGCCTCGATCCCTACCCGCAGGTGCGCGCCTGGCTGTCACGTATCGAGGCGCTGCCGCATTTCGTCGGCATGGCACGCTCGCCGGTGCTCGCCTGAATCTTCGGTCACACCTGGCATTCGCCCCCCATACGACTTGAGTTCACAGCCAACGAGAGGAGGTTGGTCATGACGGAGACGACGTCTGCGCATACGACACCTTTTCATGCGGGAGAGCGCGAAGCTCAGCGGCGAGCCGGTGTTGCACGTCAGGCAGCCGCTTCCGGGAGCTTCATTCGCGATTATATGCCCGAGCAGCATCGTGAATTTTTCTCCAGTCTGCCGTTTCTGGTCATGGCGGCCGGCGACGATGAAGGTCGCCCATGGGTGACGCTGCTGGAGGGAGAAGAAGGCTTCATCGATACCCCCAATGCGCGGACACTGGCCATGACGGCCTCGCTCGGGCGCGATGATCCGCTGGCCTCGGCGCTGCATGCCGGCGCCGATGTCGGCCTGTTGGGGATCGAACTGGCCACGCGTCGCCGCAATCGACTCAATGGTGCGGTTCGCTCGACGGATGGCTGCCTGATGCTTGAAGTACAGCAGAGCTTTGGCAACTGTCCGCAGTACATCCACGAGCGAGAGTGGCAGCGGGTTGCCCCCGTTACTGTGCCCGAGGCGACTGTCTCGGAAGCCCTGGACGCCGGTCAGCGCGCGCGTATCGAAACGGCGGATACGTTTTTCATCGGTTCTGCCTTTGCAGGAAATGAGACCGATGAAGCGGCAGGGGGAGTACCTCGATCCCGCGGTTACGATGCCTCGCATCGCGGCGGTGAGCCGGGGTTCGTGCGCGTTACCGAGCGGGGGACGCTGCAGTTCCCGGATTATCCGGGTAACAACTTTTTCAACACGCTGGGCAATCTGATTCGCGACCCGAGGGTAGGGCTGGCGTTTGTCGATTTCGAGACGGGGGGACTGCTGCAGATGACCGGCCGTGCCTGTATCGACTGGGCGCCACAGCAAACGCATGATCCGAACGCGAAGCGGCTGATCGAGGTAACGGTGGAGCAGGTAGTGGACCGCCCGGGCGCACTATCACTGCGATGGTGGCAGGCGCAGGCGCCGTTGCAGCTCAAGGTCGTTGACAGAGTGGTCGAAAGCGATCGGATCACCTCCTTTTATCTGGCGGATGCCGGAGGTGGAGCGCTTCCCTCGTTTCAGGCTGGCCAGTACCTGCCCATCGAGCTGGACGTGCCGGGGCAGCCGGGTCTTGTCCGACGCAGTTACTCGCTTTCCGGAGCGCCGCAGGGCGGGGGTTGGCGGCTCAGTATCAAGCGCGAGGAACATGGCATTGCTTCACGCTTTTTACACGATACGGTAACCATCGGCGACCGGATCGCGGCGCGGCCGCCCTCGGGCGACTTCGTGCTGCCTCGCGACTCTCGACCGGTGGTACTGGTCAGTGCCGGTGTGGGGATCACGCCGATGCTGTCGATGCTGCATGCGCTCGTGGCCGAACGGGATGCCCGCCCGGTCTGGTTCGTGCATGGCGCGCGTAACGGCGCGGCGCACGCGTTCAGGGAAGAGGTCGAAGCGCTGGTGGCTGCTTCCGGTGAGACAACGGCCGCCAAAACCGCCACTGGTCCTATCAAACACCGGATTTTTTACAGCGCACCCGAGGCGAATGATCGCCCCGGAGAGGATTACGATGCCGAAGGCAGGATCACGGCGGAGGCACTGCTGGCGCTGGGGGCCGGCAGCGAGTCGCACTATCTGCTCTGTGGTCCGGCCCGATTTCTCGCTGAACTCAGCGCTGATCTGGAGGCCGGGGGCGTCCCGTCAGAGTGTATCGAATTCGAAACGTTCGGACCGGCGGGCTAGCAGCGAAAATACCGACAGAGCCTGCCGACCGCAGGCCGCTCTCTTCTACTGCAGCGGCCATGTCCCTGACGCAAGGAAGCTTGCGAGGTAGCTGCGGCGCATATATTCTCAAAATGAGAATGAAATTATTATTTGTTTTAATTTTGAGAATGCACGAGGTGCCCAGTGAGTGATGTGAACCTGGCGAAACGGTCGGCCGAGATCCTGAACAATTGCCTCTACGCCAACATTGCGACATCGCGCAACGATGTGCCCTGGAATACACCGGCTACGGCATTGCCGGATAACGAGCTGAACTTCTACTGGTCGTCCTGGCGATTGGCGGAGCACTCCCGAAACATTGCTGCCAATAGTTCGATATTCATGACCTTTTATGATTCGACGCGGGCGAGAGGCACCAACAATCTGAGGTGCCTTTATCTGCAGTGTGTTGCGCGGGAGGTCTCGGATCCGGAGGAAGCGCGCAAGGCTTTCGGCTTGCTCTATCCCGGTGAAAGCGTTGAGCTGACTAACCCTCTTGATGAGGGCGTCAAGCGTTTTTACTGCGCCGAGCCAAAACAGGCCTGGTTGAATTGCCTTTCCGAGAAGGAGCTGGAACCCGACACGCTGAAGATGAGAACGGAAGTTCCCCTGGATGAGCTCAGGCAGGCATTGCGCTGAGTAGTCGCTGACGGTTTTCAGAGGCGTGTGATCGAAGGAGTGGTGTAGTGGAGGATTTTGAATCTCTCAGAGTGTTTGTCTGTGTTGCCAGTGAGCTGAGTGTGACCGGGGCGGCGCGTCTTTTGGGCAAGAGCCCTTCGAATGTCACCACGCGGTTGCAGAAACTGGAGGCAAGCATTGGTGCCGAGCTGCTGGTGAGAACCGGGAAAAGCCTTGCCCTGTCCGCCGCGGGTGAGGTCTTTCTGGAGTATGCCGAGCGCATCCTCAGCCTCCGGGATGAGTCCCTGCATGTCGTTTCGGGAGGCCAGTCTCCCGGAACTCTGCGAATCGGAAGCATGGAAGCCACGGCTGCGAGTCGTTTGCCAGAGCTTTTGGCAGCTTTTCATCAATCCTTCCCCGAGCATCGGGTGAAGCTCAGCACCAGCCCGTCAATCAGGCTGCTCGACGATGTTCGAGCGGGCAAACTCGATGGCGCCTTTCTGGCTTTTCCACCTTCGTTTATCGACAGCCCGCTGTCGGAAAAGCTGGATGTGCTGGGATTGGCCTTCTGCGATGCCTGGGAGGAGTCACTGATCCTGCTGCATCCGGATACGGGGATCGACAATCCCGGGCTGGAAGATGTTTCAGTCAGAACGCTGGCGGCATTCCCACCGGGGTGCACCTATCGAAGCATGGCGGAGAGCTGTCTGCAGATACCCGAGCACAAGGAGTGGGTCATCCAGGAGTCGCCGTCCTACCATGTGATGGTAGCGCTGGCGTGTACCGGACGATGTGCCACGGTACTGCCCGAGAGTGTTTATCGGAAGATGCTGCCGCCCGACAACCTGCAATGTATTCCGCTTGGCCGGGTGACCACGAAGCTGGCGTGGCGCAAGGACTATGCCACGCCTGTGTTCGAGGATTTTCGAGCCACGCTGACAAACAGCATGGGCGGGTAAGCCGAATGCCTATCCGGCCCCGCCCGCGCGATGCTTTCTGACAGAGTGTGCATAACAGCATGGATGATCACCGCCATCAGGCGGTGGTCGTGGGCGCCTCGTCGTCAGTCGTGCCATCTCCTTCAGAAGTGGATTCATCTTTCGTCGAGGAGGAGGCGCGATCCTCGGCTTCGGTGGCCGAGGCGGCGTTCATGTCATCCTTCCGCTGCGTGCTGTCATTGCCATCGCGTGTGATCCGCCAGACCGTGTTGCTCATGTCGTCGGCCACAATGACCGAGCCATCCGGCGCCACAGTGACGCCCACCGGGCGGCCGCGTGTTTTTCCGTCCCCGGTGAGGAACCCGGAAACAAAATCAACGGGGTCGCCGGCAGGATGACCATTCTCGAACGGGACGAAAACGACCTTGTAGCCGGCAGGGTTCGAACGGTTCCAACTGCCATGCTCCCCGATGAAGACACCTTGCGTGAATTGACCGCCCACGGCAGCGTTGGAAAAGTCGACGCCGAGCGGGGCCCGATGCGAGCCGAGGCTGTAATCCGGTGCGATGGCTGATTTGACCTTCTGCGAATTTTGCGGGCGAACGCGGGGATCGACATGCTGCCCCCAGTAGCTGTAGGGCCATCCGTAGAAGCCGCCTTCCTGGATGGAGGTGAGGTAGTCGGGCACCAGATTGGGGCCGAGCTCATCACGTTCGTTTGCCACCGCCCAAAGCTGGCCCGTGCCCGGCTGAATGGTCAATGCCGTAGGATTGCGTATGCCGGTTGCGTAGGTTCGGTGGGCGCCGGTACCGGGGTCGATTTCCCAGATTCGGGCCCGATCGACTTCTGCCGCCATGCCGCGCTCGGTAATGTTGCTATTGGAGCCGATACCGACATAAAGGTAACGGCCATCGGCGCTTGCCGTTAGCGCCTTGGTCCAGTGGTGATTGATTTCGGCAGGCAGTTCGGTAATCACCTCGGGTGCGCTGCTGGCCCGGGTCTGCCCCTCGCGGTAATCGAAACGCACCAGTGCATCCTGATTGGCGACATAGAGATCATTACCGACCAGGGCAAGCCCGTAGGGGGCATTGAGATCGTCGGCGAAAACCGTCTGCATCTCATAGCGGCCGTCATCATCACCATCGCGCAGCAGGGTGAGTCGATCTCCACCTTTAACCGAGGTCGTCCCCCTGGACTTGATCAATCCGGCAATGAAGTCCTTGGGCCTGAGTTTCGGCGCATTGCCACCTCCCTTGCCTTCTGCAACGAGGATATCGCCGTTGGGCAGTACCAGCGTATGACGCGGTACCTTCAGATCTGTGGCAATGGCCTGAATCGAATAGCCCTCGGGCACGGTCGGTCTGTGGTCTCCCCATGGAGCGCGTTCCGGGACCGTCATGTTGGGCAAAAGCCCACGCTGTGGTGCAGGCAATTCGGGATTGGGGCCGTACTGCGGGTCACCTTCAGCGGCACTGGCACTGCTGACGATCAGCAGCATCGAAAGCGGCGCTGCGTAAACCATGCGAGATAGCATCATGACTGGCCTCCGGCGCCGAGACGGGCATAACCGATCCAGCTGGCCACGAACGCCAGCACGGTCATGACGATCGATAGCACAAGACCGGTGGGCATCATCGCCCACGCATCCCGGGCATGCACCAGCGCATTGATAAAGCCCAGCACACCACTGGCCAGTAGTAACAAACAGTAGATGGTCGCTGAACCACGATGACCATGGCTGCGAAAAAGCCCGGCGATGGCGAACAACAAGGCAAAGCCATTGAAGACGAGACCGCCGACGATCAGCCAGGAGGCAAAGGTTGCCCACTGGATGTGAAAACTCGACGAATAACTGTAATCGCTCAGGGCGGCACCCAGGAAAAGAGGAAAGGTGCCAGCAAGTAATATGCCATGAAGTGGGGCCAACCCACTTCGAGGCGTTCGTTCGGCAGTAGCGATCACGGCAAACTCCTTTTGCTGATCGGACGGCTTTGGCAGCCCGGATGCACTGTAGGCAATGTCATGAGAATGACTGTCAGGCAGTGTAGTTGATTCGTGGTCACCATCATTTTCATCAGCTTAAGCCCTGACTTGCCAGAATACGCAAAAAGCAGCAATATCATGCAAAAATATGCACAAGAGGGCATGAATGCTCAACGTCCCCGAAACCCGACAGCAGCAGCTACTGGCCAGACTTGCCAGTGGCGAACAACTGATCGCGCAGGAGCTCGCGAGAGAGTTCGGCGTCTCACTGGATACCATCCGCCGGGACATCATTGCCCTCGAACAACAGGGCAGGGCACAACGGGTTCGAGGTGGGGCGGTGTCGACTGCTCCGGCCTCGGCGCCTCTGCAATATCGGGTTTCGACCCACACGCGAGCCATCGATGCCATTGTCGCTCGGGCGGCAAGCCTGACCGACGATGTGGATACCTTGCTGCTTGATGGCGGCAGCACGGTACTTGCATTCGCCGAGCGACTGCAGCCGAAGACAGGGCTACTGGTCATGACCCCTTCGCCATGGGTCGCGGTAGCCTGTCAGAAAAATGGCATTGACGTTTTCATGCTGGGCGGCCAGTTGAGTGTGCGAGGCGGGGTCAATGTCGGCGATACAGCTCTATTGGCTACGGCAAGCCTTTATGCAGACATCGCCGTACTCGGCGCCTGCGGTCTTGATGCCGAATTCGGGCTCAGCGTTGACGACCTGCAGGAAGCGTATCTCAAGCACGCCATGTCCGGGGCCGCGCAGAGAACCCTGGTACTGGCCGCACGCGAGAAGATCGGGCGCCGCGCGCGCCACAGGGCAGTCGCTCTCGAGGAGATCGACTGTTTGATCACTGATGCCGGGTCGGAAGACGTAGCGGCATTCGGCAGCTCGGCTATGGAGATTCTGCATGCCTGATTCCCGGAGAGTCTGGTTCGCCGTAGCCGCCATGTTCTTTCTCAACGGTGGTTTGTTCGGCACCTGGGCGTCGCGCATTCCAGCAGTGGCATCGCAGTATGGGCTGGATGGGGGGTGGCTTGGGCTGCTGCTGCTCGTGCTGGCTTCAGGGGCTCTGGTTTCGTTTCCGCTGGCTGGCAGGGCTTCGGATACCGTCGGCGCTGCTCGCGCAACACTGGCCATTGCTGTTGCTTATGCCCTTGCCCTGGTGTTGATCGGCTGCACATCCAGCCTCTGGCTGACGGCTACAGCACTGTTTTTCTTCGGCGCCGGCCATGGGGCCATGGATGTCACCATGAACAGTTGGGCCGGTGAGGCGGAACGTTTCATCGAAAAGCCGGTCATGTCGTCGTTTCACGCCATGTGGAGCCTGGGGGCTGGTGTCGGGGCTGCGGTGGGTTATGTGGCCGTGAATCTGGACCTATCGCTGCTGGCGCACTTTGCGCTTGTTGCGGTCACGATGTCCGTGGGCACGATCCTGCTTGCGAATATTGGCTGGCAGTCCGAGACGAGGCCACGACCAGCGGGGGCGAAACGTTTTCCTCTACCCCGTGGTGGCCTGCTATGGGTCGGAATCATTGCCCTGTGCGCCTCTCTCGGCGAGGGCGCGATCGCTGACTGGAGCGCCTTGTTTCTGGTTAACGTCACCTCGGCGACCCTGGCTCAGGGGGCACTCGGGTATGCCGTGTTCTCGGTAGCCATGGTCGTCATGCGGTTGATCGGTGGTGGCGTGATTTCCCGGCTGGGACCGGTAAACGCTGCACGCTTCGCCGGGTGTTGCGCATCCATGGGTGTGCTGCTCGCCGTGCTTTCCACCAGTTTCATGACAGCGCTGCCTGGCTTCTTCTTGCTCGGTATTGGTTATGCCCTCATCATGCCGCTGGCCTTTTCGCGTGCAGCCAATGACTCTGATACCCCTCCCGGGGTGGCCATCGCCAGTGTGGCAACCCTGGGCTATGGCGGGATGCTGCTCGGACCGCCATTGATCGGCTTGACCGCCCACCTTGTTACGCTGCACTACGCCTTCGGAATCCTTGGCCTTCTGGCATTGTTTATCGTATTTGCGGCTTCATCGCTTGAGTGATCCTGGAAGGTTTCTGTCAACGCTGGCGCCAGACGGAAGGCATGAAGCGATCATGACCTCACTGTGAGGTATTTGTTAGGCAGTAGCGATTACGACAAGCGCCTTGTTACGGCCCGGTTTTTCTGTAGGTAATGTCATGAGGATGACGGTTAGCCGGTAGGATTGATGTGTTGCGTCTTCACTAAAGTGGCAGTTGTTGTTTAAGCGAAACTGTTTCGGCCATGTTGATGATTATTTGTTAATGCAGAAAGAGTTTTGATTGAAAAGAAGAATTCATCATTCATTAACATGGATTGGTATCGGTCATTATTTTTTTATTTAACCTGCTACCCATCCCGTCGATAAATAACAACAGGAATCGGTTTTCCGGCAGCAGCTTGTTAAGCCATGTGTTCCATTCAATCAGGGTCATCATGCTTGCATACAATAAACAGTCAAATCCGCTGGTAACGGATGAATGGCAACGAATACAGGCGCTGCAAGAGCTGGCCATACTCGATACGGAGCCGGAAGAGCGTTTCGATCGTCTGACACAGCTGGCAGCCCGGGTGTTCAATGTGCCCTATTCGCTGGTGAGTCTGGTGGATGAACATCGCCTCTGGTTCAAGTCGCGCTATCAGATAGAGGCGCTTGAATTATGCCGTGAGCGCACTTCATTTTGTTCCGAGGCTCTGAAGGAAGAGCAGCTACTGGTCGTGGAAGATACGCAGGCGCATGAGCTCTTTTCGGCAAGCCCACTGGTGACCGGTTTTCCGCATGTCCGGTTTTATGCCGGCGCCATTCTTCGCACTGCCAGTGGTTATCCTCTGGGCACGCTTTGCATCATGGATACCAGTCCGCGCTCATTGACTGAAAGTGAGCGCGTGATTCTGCTGGACATGGCACAAATGGTGGAGAGCGAGTTGCGCCTGACGGATCGAATCTCGCAGGAGCGGGCTCAGGCCGGGCTTCGCGCCAACCGGGATTCGCTGCTCTACTGTCTGAACTATCAGGGCATGATACATACGCTGACGTACGCGCTTCAGCGGCCTCGGGAGCCCGATACATCCTCGGTAGCGTATCTGTTGAGTCTGGAAGTTCATGACTGGAACCTGCTCAATCTTCGTTATAACGATTCCATCGAAGAGAGCCTGATCCTCCAGGTGCATGAGCGATTGCAATCGGTATTTGCCGCGGACCGAGCCAGTATCGGCCGCGTGGAACCGGAGCGTTTGGCAGTACTTTTTACTGTCGAGGATCAATCCGCCCTGGCCACCGTCCTTGATGAGCTGGAGCGCGTCTTGTCCCGGCCCTTTGTCGTCGGGCAGCAGGAAATCGAATTCGTCCAGAGGGTCATCCATTTTCCGTTGCGAACGGGGTTGGATGAAAGCCGCAAACTGCTGCAGATGCTCCACTATCTGGATACGCGGCAGTCCTATCCGTTAACCGGTCTGCAGATCCTGGATGCGAGTGTCTGGCTGGACAGGGTACACCATCTGCGCTCGATCAGAAGTCGGTTGCCGAATGCCATTCGTAACAACGAACTCAGCCTTCATTTTCAACCGAAGCTGGAAATCAGCCCGCACAGGCTGGCTGGCATGGAAGCGTTATTGCGCTGGGATGATCCTGCTCTGGGCAGAGTGTCGCCGCTTGAAATCCTGGAGGTCGCCGGACGGACAGGACTGTGTCGTGAGCTGGATATGTGGGTGATCAGAAATGTGATTCGCCAGCTGGCGCAATGGCAGCAAGCCGGCATTGATCTGGTGCCCGTGGCTATCAATATCATGCCCGAATTGTTGAGCCACCCACCTTTTACCGACTTTCTTTGCCGAGAGCTTCAACTGGCAGGACTGGATGGCCGCTGGATCGAGCTCGAAATTCTCGAACACGCCATCGTCAATGATTTCGAAGCCGTTTTTGCCAATATTCAGGTGCTGGCCGAATTCGGTGTCCGCTTTGCCATAGATGATTTTGGCACGGGGTACTCCGCCTTATCCTACTTGCCTCATCTTCCGGTGGATGTCCTGAAGATTGACCGTTCCTTCGTACACAGCATGCTGGATAACGAAAAGGCTGCGGCACTGATTGGTGCCATTGTGAGCGTAGGCCGACATGCCGGCTTGTCCATCGTGGCTGAAGGTGTTGAAACGTACGGTCAGTATGTTGCGCTGAAGGAACTGGGCTGTCATGCCGTACAGGGGTATCTCTTTGCACATCCTGCTCCGGCTGAAACTGCAGTACAGTGGCTCCGGGGCAGATTGCTGCCTACCCCGGCGTCACTCGCTCGAGCGGCAAGGTCAGAGTAAACTTCTTCAGCCTGAAGGCCGAACCCGCCGATTAGTGCTTCAGGAGGGATCGGGTCATTTCATCCCCTCCAGTACCTGCATTTCTTCCTCCGGAATCGTCAGCTTCGCCGCTGCCAGATTCTCGTGCAGATGCGTGAGTGACGAGGTGCCTGGAATCAGCAGGATGTTGGGCGAACGCTTCAATAGCCAGGCGAGCGCCACCTGCATGGGGGTAGCCTCGAGCCGGGCTGCGACCTCATCCAGTGTTTTTGACTGCAGCGGAGTGAAGCCGCCCAGGGGAAAGAAGGGCACATAGGGAATGCCTTGTGCAGCCAGCTCGCCGATCAGGGCATCATCATCGCGATGCGCCAGGTTGTACTGGTTCTGTACGCAGGCCACCGGGGCCATCTTCTGTGCCTCGCGGATTTGTGTCGGCGTGACATTGCTCAGGCCGAGATGGCGAACAAGGCCGCGCTCCTTCAGTTCTACCAGGGTGGTCCAGGGCGCTTCGAGCGAGCCCTCGGCCGGTCCGTGGACATCAAGCATGCTGCGCAGATTGACCACGTCCAGCACATCCAGCCCCAGATGGCGCAGGTTATCCTCCACAGCTTGTGTCAGTTCCTCGGCTGACAGTGCCGGCAACCAGGCCCCTGTTTTATCGCGGCGTGCGCTGACCTTGGTGACGATATGCAGATGCTCGGGATAGGGATACAGTGCCTCCCTGATGAGCTGGTTGGTGACATGCGGGCCATAGAAATCCGAAGTGTCAATGTGATCGACACCCGCCTCGACGACTTCACGCAGAACACGCCGAGCCATGTCCGGATCACGGGGCGGACCGAAAACACCGGGGCCAGCCAGTTGCATGGCGCCATAACCCAGACGCCGCACCTGCCATTCGCCGAGCTGATAGCGACCGGACTCATCAACGCTGGTCATCATTGTTCTCCTGTTCGGGGGACCATTAAAGGAACAGCTCTATGCTAGTGCGCAACAGCATGTGCGACTATCCGGTCAAATCAGGACAGGTTGTACGGTCAAGCGGACAGGTAATGCGATGAGAGTGGGACTGGAAGATCTCCAGGCAGTGATTGTCGTGGCACAAGCGGGTGGCTTTCGCGAGGCAGCACGCAGCATCAGTAGCAGCCCGTCGCGTCTGAGTGATGCGGTGCGACGAGCGGAATCACGACTGGGAGTCAGGCTGTTCCATCGCACGACACGCAGCGTGGTGCCAACGGATGCTGGCCGGGCGCTGCTGGAGCGGCTGACACCGGCCATGACTGAGGTGGCATCGGCTCTGGATGCCGTGAACGTCTTTCGTGACCGGCCGGCCGGCACGTTACGGCTGCATGTGCCGGTGAGCGCCTCGCGATTGGTGTTACCACATCTCGTCCCAGGCTTTCTGATGCAGTATCCGGATATTCAGCTCGACATTGTGGCCGACAGCAATGTGGTCAATATCTTCGAGGCCGGTTGTGACGCCGGTATTCGCTATGAAGAGTGCCTGGAACAGGACATGATCGCGGTGCCGATCGGGCCGCGCGTCCAGCGTTTTGCGGTGGCGGCGGCGCCAGCGTATCTACGGCGTTACGGCAGGCCCGGTCACCCCCATGAGCTGCTTGACCACCGGTGTCTGCTCGGGAAATACAGCACCGGCAGGTTGCCCGAGTGGGAGTTCGAGAAGGACGGCGAGGTGATCAGGGTGCGCCCCTCGGGGCCGCTGACCGTGAGTATCGGAGCCGCCGTGGATCTGGCCGTGGATGCAGCGGTCCAGGGGGTGGGGATCATTCAGTTGTTCGAACAATGGCTGACGCCCTACCTGCAGGATGGCTCGCTGGAGCCGGTGCTCGAGCCCTGGTGGTTGTCGTTCTCAGGCCCCTTCCTGTATTACCCGGACCGACGCCTGGTGCCGGCGCCATTGCGAGCGTTCATTGAACATGTGCGCGAGCAGAACCGGGCGAGTGGTGGGGTCAGATCCTGAGAACATATATTCGATATCGGTTGCTGCACGCCTGAAATGCGCAGTGTTGTAACGTTGGCCCGGCGGGCGATGACGATCATGACGCCAGCAGTTTCTCCAATCCCGCCGTTGCTGCCTGCGCCACCTGCACCAATCGTGCTTCGCTCATGCCCTTTCGCGCGCTGGCGGAAAGCCCGCACAGGGTGCTGATCACATAATCCGTCACCTGGTCAGCCGCTTGCGGATGCGTACGTGCGATGAATTCCCGTATCTGCGCCTGGCCCTGTTCGGCGGTGTATCGCGCCAGCGCTGTACTCTCCGACTGATCGCTGCCACACGCAGTTTCGAGCACCAGGCAGCCACGCTGCTCGGGATCGCGGCCATAGATATGGGCTGCATTCTCCAGTAACGCGGCAAGTGCCTGGATCGGTGGGTGCTCGGAGTGGAGACACGCTTTCAGCGTCAGGGCAGAAGACGAGTGGCCGTAATGCTCCAGCACACGGGCGAAGAACTCGGCCTTGCTTCCGAAGGCCTTGTAGAAGCTCGGGGGCTTGATGCCCAGTGCCTCGGTCAGCATTGCCAGACTGACCCCCTCGTAACCGTGCGCATGGAACAGTCGCTGACCGGTCTCCAGCGCCTCATCGATATCAAAACCTCGTGGCCGGCCACGCCCGGATAATTTTGTATCGGTCACTACAAAAACCCTTGTGAGTCTCTCTCTCGTGAATTATATAGTGACTACTACCAAATTGACTATGGAGCATGGGCATGGAAGAGTTTGCAGGCAGCAACGTGATGGTCGTGGGCGGCAGTCGAGGCATCGGGGCGGCCATCGTGACGGCGTTTGCCAAAGCGGGTGCTTCGGTACGCTTTACCTATTCGGGGTCTCGGGCAGCAGCGGAAGCGTTGGCGGAAAAAACCGGCGCCACGGCGATACAGTCTGATGCCGGGAATCGGGATGAGGTCATCGCGACGGTGCGTGAGGCTGGTCCGCTGGATGTGCTGGTCTTCAATGCCGGGGTTGCAGTACTGGGAGACCCTTTGGAAATTGAACCGGACGTCATCGATCATTTGATTGATGTCAATGTGCGAGGGCCCTATTACGCTTCGGTCGAGGCCGCCCGAAAGATGCCGGAGGGTGGACGCATTATTGTCATTGGCTCGATCAACGGCGATCGCGTCGCGTTTCCGGGGTTCGCCGCCTATTCCATGAGCAAGTCGGCACTGCAGGGCATGGCGCGAGGCCTGGCGCGGGATTTCGGCTCGCGCGGCATCACCGTCAATATTATTCAGCCGGGACCCACGGATACCGATATGAACCCCGCCGATGGTGAGCTTGCCGGGATGGTCACGGGGGCAATGGCGATCCAGCGGTACGGTACCGCCGAAGACGTTGCCAGCCTGGCGCTCTATCTGGCCGGGCCTCACGCCAGTGGCATTACCGGTGCGATGCATACCATTGATGGTGGTTATGGCGCCTGAACCAATGGCCCAGGAGGGGGCTCGCGGGGCGTTGTGACGCCTGGTAGGACATAAATGCGCGGGCAGCGATTGCCCGCGCTTTCCTTGCCAGAGGCTGGTTCAGGCGCTGTTGATTCGATCGATGAAATCATTCAGGTCACGATTGAAATGATCGGACTCTTCGAGAAACGGGGCATGACCCGAGTCGTTGTAAATCCTGCTCTCGATACGCGGGTTGAGGGTCCTGGCTCTTGCAATGGCAGGTTCCGGTTTGATCAGTGCATCATGAGCGCCGTAGATGAACAGTAGCGGTACGGTGGTGTTACTCAACCCATCAGCGGCCGGGATCGTCAGCGACATGACGGCGCGTTGCATCGTCCATGAGGCCAGCGCAGCATTGGCCAGCAGGCGTGCGAAGATGGGTCGCTCCGGCTGATGATAGAAGCAGAGCCCGAGGAAGGTGCGCTCGCCGTCCAGATGTGTTTGCAGATCCGGCGAAATCATGTCCCGATAGACCTCGGGATGGGGGGTAATCTGATCCGGCTTGAGTTCGACCACGCCATCGACGTAAACCGCGCCGGCAATGGTGTTATCGCCGTAGGCCGCGAGGTAGTTGGTAATCACGGCGCCACCCAGAGACCAGCCTACCAGTACTGGTCGATCAACCCCGAGTGCCTCGATGATTACTGCCAGATCGTCCGCCCAGCGCCGGCCCTCGGTATAGGCCGAAGCCTGTGTGGGTTTACCGGAGAGTCCATGACCACGAAGATCATAGGTGATCAGGCGGTGGCGCTGAAGGGCTGGATCGTCCAGCTGTTGTGCCCAGTTCAGTCGACTGCCCAGCAGGCCATGGATGAAAATGATCGGTGAGCCGGCGGGGTTGCCTGTTTCCTGCACGGCCAGGGTCACGCCATCCGGGGCCTTGACGGTGTAGTGATGCTGCTCGGCACGGGCCAGTGTTGAAGAGGCCAGCAGGACAAGAGTAAGCAGCAGTGGGACCAGCGTGCGATAGTACAGTGGTTGTGACATGAAACCTTCCTCGGAGTGTCGGGAGGGTTCCAGCCTCACCCTTGACACTGGTGTCAGGGTCAAGCGAAAAGAGCGAGCGTAACGTTCATGGCGTCTTATCCCTGCCCACGGGCACTATCCATCGGAGAGCTGGCCCGGCAGACCGGTGCGAGTCGGCGCTCGCTGCGCCATTATGATGAGCAGGGTCTGCTGGCATCGGCCCGTGCCGATAACGGTTATCGCCTTTTTCCGCCGGGGACCATTGTCCGGGTCCGGCAGATTCGCTGTCTGATTTCGGCGGGGTTCAGCCTGGAGGAGATCCGTACCTTCCCCGAGTGCATGCTGGCGGAGGAAGGCGCCGGGGCCTGTCCGGAAACCCTGGCGGTGCAGCGTCAGCGTCTGACCCATCTGGAGCAGCAGATCGCAGAGTTCGAGCGGCGGCGAGCGCTGCTGTGTCGCATCCTCGAAGAGTGTGAGTCGGCCATTGAACCGGTCGAGCAAGAGCCTGCGGAGGCCGTGATCCAGGCCACTCATTCATCAGCTCGGGCATTTACCTCTCAACATCATGGTTCACGCTAAACCACATCTGCCGAGCAAAACCTGCCCCGTCTGCCAGCGCTCCTTCAGTTGGCGAAAGAAGTGGGCGCGAAACCGGGAGCACGTTGTCTACTGTTCCGAGCGTTGCCGGCGGCAGGGTCGAGGGTAAGCCGCGCACTCGTGACGTTATCAGGACGCTGTTCGGGTGTATGCGCGAATCGTCGCAGAGACGAGTTGGCACTCAAAGCACCCGATACATCTCCAGAAATACGCCGTTGGCCGTACGCCGGCCGCTGCAGACAAACAGATGCTCCGTCAGCCAGCGCAGACGCTCGCCATAGACCTCGAACGTCGGCACGGCTCGAAAGTAGATCTCTTCCGGCGGAATATCGTTGAAGAAGCTCATGTCGTCATCGAACAGCCGCTCGCGCCACGCATGAGGAATGCGGCGAATGCCGTTGTTCTCGATATAGAACCGTTCACCTTCCCGGGTTTCCACTGCATAGCGAGCCGAGAGTCGGCAGAGACCGTGGCGATCGATGATCTGGCTGTCCACGCCGCCGGGGAGTACCCGGCCTTCAATGGCACCGCTGACCTGACCATTCAGGATCGGGATCAGCTGGCGCTTGCCATGGATGGGATCGTTGCTGATCCGAGTGGGTGTGTCGACGGTAATATCGATGCGAAACGAGAACTGAAGGGCCGGGGACATGAGGGCTCCGGAAGAATGGGATAGGTCACTCTAACACCGGCTATGGCGTGATCGTCAGGTTGTACCGAAGTGATCCCTGTACACCTCCACCACCCAGTCGATGAATACCCGAACCCGCGGCGATAACTGACGCCGCTGCGGGTAGACCGCCCAGAGTGGCAGCACCGGTTGCTCCCAGTCAGGCAGTACTTCCACCAGCTCGCCATGCTCAAGTCTGTCGGCAACACTGAATCGCGGCAGCTGAATCAATCCACATCCCTGCAGTGCCGCCATGACATAGCTTGCCGCATCATTGACCGTCATCCAGCCCCCGGCTTCGAATGCCTGGGATCGGCCTTTCACCATTACCTCCAGAGTGCTATCGACCGGCTGGTTACCGGAAAAGAAACGTACGACCTGATGATGAGTCAGTTCATCGGGATGACGAGGATGACCAGCGTAAGCCAGGTAGTCCGGACTGGCGCAGATCACCTGGGACATCTCGGCCAGCTTGCGCCCGACCAGACTGGAATCTTCCGGCACGCCGGCTCGCAGGGCACAGTCGATGCCTTCTCCCACCAGATCCACTCGACGATCGCCACTGGTGAGTACGACATCCAGTGCCGGATAGAGATGCCTGAATTCCCGGATGCGTGGCAGAACGATTCGTTGGGCGTGAGTGCCATGCATCTCGATCCTCAATATACCGCTCGGGCTGGCGGCACCCGGCTTCACCAGAGTTTCGGCTTCTTCCAGCTCACTGAGTAATTGAATGCAGCGCTCATGAAAGATCCGGCCTTCGGGGGTAGGGCGCACCTGACGGGTGGTGCGCTCCAGAAGACGAGCACCCAGGCGTGCCTCGAGCTGCTGAATGGCGAGCGTGGCAGTCGCGCGTGGAATCTCCAGCATGTTGGCGGCGCGGGTAAAGCTACCGGTCTCGACGATGCGCGTAAAAAGCGTCAGTGACTCAAAACGATCCATGATGATTGTTATGACTGGCTGAATAGTGTTGTCAGTATAGCGCCGATTATTTTTCCCGGGTCAACGACGATACTGGTTCCCGACGCCAACATTACTGAAACAGGAACCCGCTCATGAATCAGATCCATGAACATGTTGCCATTGTGACCGGCGCTTCCCGGGGGATCGGACGGGCCATTGCTTCGAAACTGGCCGCTGATGGTTTTGCCGTGGTCGTCAACTATGCCGGTAATACCGAACGTGCCAATGAAACGGTTGCCGATATCGAATCGGCCGGAGGTCGGGCACTGGCAGTGCAGGGTGATATCGCCGATCCGGCAGCAGTCGAGCAGCTGTTTGCCGCCACACAGGAAGCGTTCGGCAGACTCGATGTAGTGGTTAACAATGCCGGCATCATGCAGATGGCGAATATCGCGACCGACAACGTCGAAGTGCTCGATCGCACACTGGCTACCAATCTGCGCGGCAGCTGGCTGATCATGGCCAGGGCGGCCGAGGTATTGAGAGAGGGCGGTCGCATCATCGCGTTCTCTTCCTCGGTACTGGGCAAGTCGTTTCCCGGCTATGGGGCCTACATTGCCAGCAAGGCCGGTGTCGAAGGGCTGGTCAGGGTGCTCGCCAATGAGCTGCGTGGGCGTGAGATTAACGTCAACGCCGTGGCTCCCGGGCCGGTGGCGACCGAGCTGTTTTTCGAAGGCAAGAGTGACGAGCAGATACAGGCGATTGCCAATCTGTCGCCGTTCGAGCGACTCGGCAAGCCCGAGGAAATTGCCGATGTCGTATCTTTTCTTGCCGGTCCGCAGGGGCGCTGGATCAACGGTCAGATTCTCCGCGCCAACGGCGGGATGGTGTAACCCAGGCGCTTTTGCAGCGATTTCAGGAGGACAACATTATGCCCTTTGCCAACTACAAGTTTCCCGAAGGGATTCTCGATCATGCCCGCAAGGAAGACATCATTCATCGCACCACCGACATGTTCGTTGAATACTTCGGTGAAGAGGTGCGTCCCTACACCATGGTACTGGTAGAAGAGGTTGCCGATGGTGGATGGGGGCGCGCCGATGAGACGCTCACGCTTAAGAAGATGGGGATACAGCCCACCAAAGCCTGATGAATCTGTCTGAAAAAGTGCCGCCGGACCTTCTTCCGGCGGCATGTTCAGGGTCGGCCACCGATGGCGGCCTAATGGCGTTTCGCGAGCGGGACGTCGGCATGATCGCCAGAGACCGACCCTGAATCTGTAAGGGAGGCAGTAGTATGGCGTGCTCGCAGCAGGTGGCTGAGCGCAACGCCCGCGGCCAATAACCCGGCGCCAGCGCCCACCAGCATCGCCCAGCGTGGACCGGCGTGATCAGCAATGGCCCCGACGATAGGCGCGCCGATCGGTGTGCCGCCCATGGTGACGGCGATCCGCAATGCCATGACCCGCCCGCGCATGGCAGGTTCGGTCGTAAGCTGCATGAGGGCATTGGAGCCGGTATTGAAGGTCAGGGCGGAGAGCCCGGTCAGCACCAATACACCGGCAAACAGCCAGACATTGGGCGTTAGTGCCGCCAGTGCACAGCACAGCCCGAAACAGAGCGTAGCGATCGCCAGCAGGCGTATGTTCGGTCGTTCACGCCTGGCAGCGAGCAGGGCGCCACTGACCGAGCCGATCGCCAGCGCGGAGGTCAGCAGACCGTACTGATCGGCCTGACCGTGAAATACGCTCACGGACATGGTCGAGATATAGATCGGAAAGTTGAAGCCGAAGGTGCCGATCAGAAACAGCATGACCAGCATCGTTTTCAGATCGGGCCGCTGCCAGACGTATCGAAATCCTTCCAGCAGACCCCCGGCGCGGCGCTGCGAGCGGGGCGTCATATGCAGCTCGCTGCGTCGCAGCAGGCAGAGTGAACCGAGGACGGCGGCAAACGAGAGCGCATTGATCAGAAACACCCAGCCGGTCCCGATGGCGGCAATCAGCAGTCCTGCCACGGCCGGCCCGATCATGCGGGCGCTGTTGAATGACGTTGAGTTGAGCGCTACAGCGTTGGAGAGATACTGCTCGCCAACCAGCTCGTTAACGAAGGTCTGACGCGCCGGTGCATCGAAGGCAGTGACGCAACCCAGCCCAAGGGCGAACAGATAGACCTGCCAGAGCGTGACGACGCCAGTGACGGTAATCAGCCCGAGCCCCAATGCCAGCAGCCCAAGCAGGGCCTGAGTGAGCATGATCAGCCGGCGTCGGTCGAAGCGATCGGCGGCGTAGCCGGTCAGTGGCAGCAGCAGCAATTGAGGCCCGAACTGCAGAGCCATGGTCACGCCTACAGCACTGGCGTTGTGGTCGGTCAGGATGGTCAGCACCAGCCAGTCCTGGGCGACACGCTGCATCCAGGTACCGATGTTGGATACCAGCGCTCCGGCTGACCAGAGTCGAAAATTGTAAAGCCGCAGTGAGCGGAACAGCCGCGTATCGCTCATGCGCTACGCTAGTGCCGGTTGGGGAGCTATATCAGTACGACAGGGGTACGGCTGGAAAAAACAGTATACGCAGTGAATGTCATCTTCTGGCATCGGCAACAGGGAAGTTCCTTGGCTGAACGGAAACATGACGAGAATGAAGCGAACGGTGTCTCGTCTGCCACTCGAAGGTTAGCAGATTAATGGCCAACACCGCCTCTTCCTGGAGCGAGAGGCCGCTTGCAGGGCCGGTTTTCGATGCGCAGTCGGTATTCAGAAGGGCGGGCGTCGGTAGTCTCGCTGACGCCGGCCGGCCTGTACCCACCATCCCAGGTCATCGGTGAAGCGTTTGAAGGCACGCTCGAGAGAAGCGCCATCATCCCCCAGTGGTTGGCCGTGTTCATCCAGGGTGCTTTCGAGATTGCCCACGCTGACGCGACTCGAGACCACGATCATTCCCATCTCTGAGAGCGTGGCATGCCACGCCTCGGCTGCGTAGGTACCACCGAGACGGCCTGCGGAATAACTGACGATGCCGGCCGGGCGCCAGAACCACTCCTCGAGAAAGTGATCGGTCAGGTTCTTGAGGCCTGGCTGTGGTCCCCGGTTGTATTCGCCGGTCACGAAGACAAAGCCATCCGCCCGACGAATTTTCCTGGCCAGGGTTTCCATCACTTCCGGTGCCTCGCCAGGAGCGTATTCCTTGTACATGCGATTCAGCATCGGAAGAGCGAGAGCCCGGGCATCGATCAGTTCGGCCTTGAAGCCTCGGAGGTTGAGCGTGCGTACGGCGTAATCGGCCAGGCGGATACCGGTACGATCGGATCGGTAGGAACCGTAGAAAACGAGCAACTGATCGGACATCGGAATGCTCCTTGCATGACCCGGGAAAGGGAAGGGCGCGGTGGACGACCTCATCGCTCATTCTGGTTCGGATGGGCCTGACTGTCCCGGATATTCGATATCACCTGGCAAGGAACTCGGGCTCGCTGAATGATCGTTAACACGCTATTTTTCCATGGAATGCGCGGGTCAGCAGTCCGATGGATCGCTGACCTGACCCTTGTCTGAAATATCAGGAATGAATCATGAGTGACAACAGCGATTACACGCCGCCGAAGGTCTGGGAGCCGAAAGAGAGCGGAGGCAAGTTTGCCAGCATCAACCGACCGGTGGCCGGACCCACGCATGACAAGGCACTGTCGGTGGGCAAACATCCGTTTCAGCTCTATTCGCTGGCCACACCCAATGGCGTGAAGGCCGGTGTGATGTTCGAGGAGCTGCTGGCGCTGGGCCACAGTGAGGCCGAATATGATGCCTGGCTGGTCAACATTGGCGAGGGGGAACAGTTCGGCAGTGGTTTTGTCGAGATCAACCCGAACTCCAAGATCCCGGCCATGGTCGATCACAGTGGCGACAAGCCGATCAGAGTGTTTGAATCCGGCTCGATTCTGCTCTATCTGGCAGAAAAGTTCGGGGCCTTTCTGCCCACGGATATCGCCACGCGTACAGAAACCCTGAACTGGCTGTTCTGGCAGATGGGTAGTGCGCCTTTCGTGGGGGGCGGTTTCGGGCATTTCTACAGCTATGCACCGGTCAAGCTCGAATACCCCATTGACCGCTACACCATGGAGACCAAGCGCCAGTTGGATGTGCTTGATCGTCGACTGGCGGATAATCGCTATCTGGCCGGTGACGAGTACACCATTGCCGATATCGCCAACTGGGCCTGGTATGGGCAACTGGTGCTGGGCAGGCTCTACGATGCCGCCGAATTCCTGCAGGTGCATACCTACGAGCATGTCGTTCGCTGGGCCAAAGAGATCGATGCCCGTCCCGCGGTGCAGCGTGGTCGTATGGTGAATCGCACCTTCGGCGAGCCGGAAACCCAGTTGCATGAGCGTCACGATGCCAGCGACTTCGAAACGAAAACGCAGGACAAGATCGGCCAGTAAGGCGCTGACGGTTCGATTCGAATGGCCCGGCTTCGCGCCGGGCCTTTTTCGTCTTGCGAACACAGGGGGATGGCGTCGATGTGCCGCGGGTCATTCATCGCCCGAATGACCCGGGCCGGGTATTCTGTAGTGGCTGGCATCGGGTTCGGTAAGCTCCGGTGACCGGAGACAATGATTCAAGGTGAGAGCGCTGGTATGGAACAAGGCGGTTCGAACGACGGAATCCGGGATGTCGTGGTCATCGGTGGAGGTGCCAGCGGATTGGCGGCAGCCCGGATACTGGCGCAGCGTGGCAGGCAGGTGACGCTGCTCGAGCGTGGTGCCTGCGTAGGAGGCAATATCAGTACTCGGCGGGAAGGGGATTGGCAGATCGAGGTTGGCCCCAACACCCTGATCATGAAGCCGCCGTTGTATAGGTTGTTGGGCGAGCTTGAGTTGCTTGATGAAGCTCAGCCGGCCAACGCCGAGGCGCGCAAGCGCTTTATCGCGCTCAAGGGCCGGACGGTGGCACTGCCGACCCATCCATTGCGCGCCTTTACCAATCCGTTGATCGGTGCTTCGGGCTGGTCGCAGATCGTGCGTGAGCCGTTTGTTCGGCGGTCTCGCAAGCAGGAGGAGAGCCTGGCGGATTTCGTCGAACGTCGCCTGGGGCGTCGTGTGCTCGAGCACATGGTCGATCCCTTTGTTTCGGGTGTCTATGCGGGAGACCCGGCACGTCTTTCGGCACAGGCGGCGATGCCAAAGCTGGTGGCGCTGGAACGCGAATACGGCTCACTGATTGCCGGTGGGGTAGCGCGGCTGTGGCAGTCACGCCGCTCGCCCCCTGTGTTGCCGCAACAGTGGCGAGGTCAGCTGGTCAGCTTTCCTACGGGTTTGCAGCGTCTGGCCGAGCGGCTTGGCGAATGCATTACCGCTGAACCCGGCGGTGAAATCCGCTGTGATTGTGATGTGACGAGTGTGCAGCGTGAGGAGGCTCACTGGCGGGTGGGCACGGCCAATGGTGAGTACTGGCGGGCACGACAGCTGGTGATGGCCGTACCGGCGCCGGTCGCCGCCGAACTGCTGGCCCCGCTCGACCCGGCACTGGCTGAACCGCTGGCGGCCATCCCCTATCCGCCGGTCAACGCCATTGCTCTGGGCTTTCGTGAGAACGATATCACGCATCCACTGGATGGCTTTGGCGTACTGATTCCGAGTGTTGAGCGACGTCGCACTCTGGGAGCGCTGTTCTCTTCGACGATCTTTCCCGGACGGGCGCCCGATGGGCATATTCTGCTCAATGTCTTTCTCGGGGGGCGACGTCAGCCGGATTCGGCAGCTGGTGATGATGATGCGCAGGTGGCCCAGGCCGTCAGTGATCTGCGTGATTTGCTGGGGATTCGTGGCGAGCCGGTGTGGCAGCAGGTCAGTCGCTGGCCGCAGGCCATTCCGCAGTATGAACTGGGCCATGGCGAGCGGATTGCAGCACTGGATGAGGCACTGTCGCGACATCAGGGGCTGTCTTTGGTGGGCAACTGGCGTGATGGGATTTCGGTTGGCGATTGCCTGGAAAATGGCCGATTGCTGGGTGAGCGGCTGGCGTCATCGTTTGCCGAATGATTCGATAAAACATCATGCCATCAGGTACCAGGGGCAACCTCCCGGGGAGGCCACTGGTCTGATCTCCGGCCTGCTGCTACGCTCGCGTTCCCGCGCGCATCAGGGCAGTAGCGCTGGCCCTGAGCGGTGAATCATGTCCTGTATGCTCCCGAACGGAATGATCTGATGAAAGCAATACTGGCGGCGTACTGCCGCACCTCCCTGATTCTGCGCATCAGTATTGCGCTGGTACTGGGCGTCGCGTTCGGTCTGGTGGGCGGTGAAAGCGTCGCAGGCTGGCTGGCGCCATTCGGTGATCTGTTATTGCGGCTGCTGCAGTTTCTGATCGTGCCGATTGTGCTGTTCACTCTGATGGTGGGCGTCAATCAGTCCGAGCCCGGTAGCATGGGACGCCGAGGTGGCCGGGTCTTCATTTACTACGTGGTGACCTCGGCGCTGGCCATCGTGGTGGGGCTGATCGTGGCTTCGCTGTTCGAGCCGGGTCGAGGGTTGCAGCTCGCCAGTGATGCCCGGGTCAGCGTACCGGACAATCCCGGCTTTGTTCATGTACTGCTGAGTATTGTGCCTGACAATATCGTTGCGGCGTTTACCGAACCCAACCTGCTCGGGATCATCTTTACTGCGTTCGTCTTTGGCGTGGCGCTTTTGAAATTGCGACACAGCGAGCATCAGCATGAACTGGGCGAGCGGCTCTACAGTGTCATCGAGGGGTTGAACGCGGTGACCATGAAAGTCATGGCGGGCGTCCTTCAGTATGTGCCCGTTGGGGTCTTCGCCATCGTTGCTGAAACTGTCGGCCGTCAGGGAATGGCCACCATTCTCTCACTGGGCAACATGGTGGCGGTGCTGTATATCGCGCTGGCCGTTCAATTGGTTATCTACTGTGTGCTGATGCTGGCCTTCGGCGTACGCCTGCGTGATTTTTTCCGTGAGGCGCGTACACCGATGGCGACCGCTTTTGCCACTCAGAGCAGCAGTGGGTCGCTGCCCCTGTCGCTCGATGCTGCTCGTCGCCTGGGCATTCCGCAGTCGCTTTATGGGTTCAGCCTGCCACTGGGCGCCACCGTCAACATGGATGGTGCTGCCATTCGCATTGCGATCTCGGCGGTGTTCGCGTCCAACGTTGTGGGGGTACCCCTCGATCTGATGAGCATGATCGAGATTGTGCTGATCGGCACGCTGACCTCGATCGGCACCGCCGGTGTACCCGGTGCCGGAATCGTCATGATCGCGACCGTATTCGCCCAGGTGGGGTTGCCGATCGAAACCGTGGCGTTGCTGACCTCGATCGATGCGTTGGTCGGAATGGGGTGTACAGCGCTTAACGTCACTGGTGATCTGACCGGTACTGCGTTGATCGCCAGGGCTGAAGGGCGTCGAATCGCTGCCACTGGAATGGCGGAGCCGGAGAGAGAGACAGGCTGAATCGACGCGCCTTTGATCGGATAGACGTTTTCCATGACCCGCCCGCAGGCGGGTTTTTCATGTCATGTACCCGTAGCACAACCTCCTCTGGGCAAAGAAGTGCGGGCTTCATATTGCATTCAGCCAGACTTTTGATACTCGCTCCCAATCCTCTCGTGGAGCGTATGCAATGAGCGAAGCCAGGCAGAATCCTCGAACGCCCCTGAACCTGTACCGGGACATCGATTACAAGGTCGAGCCGGTCTGGGTCAGATCCTCGGATGCTGCAAGAGCAGACGTGGAAGCCTTCATCAAAGTGCGTTTTGCGGCGCTTCATGACGCCACTATCCGGCATTTCATGCCATCACTACTGACCCTGCGAGATGCCGAGGGCGTGATGCTGGCGGTGGCAGGTGCAAGAGCAGCAGGAGAGGAGACGCTTTTTCTCGAACGCTATCTGGATGAGCCGATCGAACATGCGCTGGCCCGAGTGCTGCACACCACCGTCGAGCGAGATCGAGTGGTCGAAGTAGGCAATCTGGCTGTCGCCGGGCCCGGCCATGCCCGGCTCATGATTATTGCCATGACTCGGCAGTTGGCACGAGCCGGTTTCGAATGGGTAGTTTTCACAGGTGGAACTTCGCTGTTCAACAGTTTTCGTCGTCTCGGATTGATGCCTCGGAGAGTAGCGCCTGCCGATCCGTCGCGGCTGGGAGAGGAGTGCCAGTGGTGGGGTCATTATTACGATGACACCCCTTTCGTGCACGTCGGCCATATCCGCCAGGGACTTGAACTGCTGAACGGGAATGGACGCCTTGAGCTGCGGAGAAGCCACCATGCTGCCTGAACGCTCTGGTATCGAGCGCCTTCGGCACACGCTGGCCTGCTGGGCACAGGAACCGCAGCGACTGGCGCTGTTGGGAGACAGGAATACCTTGACGTATTCCGAGCTGCTGGCCGCCATTGAAGCCCGTGAGAGCTGGCTTCGCCAGCATGCCATCAGGGTAGCGGCCCTGGCGCTCGATAATGGTCCGGATGCATTGATCTGGGATCTGGCCTTGCTGTTGTCCGGCATTCCTGTGGTGACTCTGGCGCCGTTTTTCAGTGCCGAGCAACGTCGTCACTGTCTTGACAGCTGCGCTGTCGATTGTCTGATCGGCGACGGCGTACCGAGCTTCGAGCTGAGCGCAGCCGGTTTTCATCATGATCGTGGCGCCTGGTGGCGAACGCCGGCAGGCGAAGTGTCGTTACCGAAGGGAACGGCAAAGGTGACCTATACCTCAGGAACTACCGGGCGACCCAGGGGAGTTTGTCTGGTGGCCGAACAGTTATTGAAGGTCGCCGGTGCGCTCGAAGGTGCCACTCGCGAAGCCGCTTCAAAAAGGCATCTGGTACTGATGCCACTGGGGGTGTTGCTCGAAAATCTGGGGGCCTATGCCGCCCTGCTTTCCGGGGCCGAGGTGATATTGCCCGGCAGTACGACACTGGGCCTGAAAGGTGCAACCGGGGTGGAGTGGCCCCGGCTGCTCCAGGTCGTCCATCGCACGCGGCCTGAAAGTCTGATTCTGGTCCCTCAGCTGCTTGGGGGGGTGTTGACTGCCATGGAACAGGGGCTGATCGACGCACGAACATTCCGCTTCATGGCAGTGGGTGGTGCCCCGGTAGCCGAATCGCTGCTGGAGCGGGCCAAAGCCCTGGCGTTACCGCTTTATCAGGGCTATGGCCTTTCGGAATGTGCATCGGTGATATGCCTCAATGTTCCCGGCGCCAATCGGCCGGGTAGTGTCGGGCGACCGCTGCCGCATATCAGGCTGCGACTTTCTGCAAGTGGCGAAGTCGAGGTCGCCGGTAGCCAGTTTGCGGGCTATCTCGGTGAGGCACCCATGACTGATGAATGGTTGAAAACCGGTGATCTGGGTGCGTTCGACGACGAAGGTTATCTGTTTCTGCACGGGCGCCTGAAGCATCAGTTCATTACCGGCTTTGGACGCAATGTCGATCCGGGCTGGATTGAAGCCGAACTGACTCAGGGTGGGCCGATTGCCCAGGCGTACGTGCAGGGTGAGGGCGCTTCTCATAACGCAGCGCTGATCGTACCGGCGACTGCTGAATGCAGTGATTCCGAAATCGCCGCCACGATTGCCGCGACCAATCATCGCTTGCCTGATTACGCGCGAGTGGGTGTATGGCACCGACTCGATGAACCCTTTACTCCCACCAACGGGCTGCTGACGGCCACGGGCCGCCTGCGTCGTGCGGCCATTCAGGCCCGATATGACGGGCTGATTATCTCACTGCTTCAATCATCGGAGGTTGTGTCATGAGTTTTTTCAACCAGCTGCAACAGGCTACGGCCGTTGAACGTCAGACCCTGTTTGAATTGCCGATTATCCGCGATGCCCTCGAGGGCCGGGTGACGCTGGAGAGTTATTGCGCCTTTCTGGAGCAGGCCTATCACCATGTGCGACATACTGCCCCGCTGATGATGGCATGTGGCTCCCGGTTACCGGCGCATCAGGAATGGCTGAGAGAGGCAACCTGCGAGTACATCGAGGAGGAGTATGGTCACGATCAGTGGATCCTGTCCGATATCACTGTCTGTGGCGGTGATGCCGAAGCAGTACGTTACGGTGAGCCTGGCTTGTCCATGGAGTTGATGGTGGCCTATCTCTACAACTATATCGATCGGCATAACCCGGTCGGTCTGTTCGGTATGGTTAATGTATTGGAGGGTACGAGTATTGCTCTGGCTACCCAGGCGGCCGATGCGATTCGCGAGACTTTGGCGTTGCCTGCCGAAGCTTTCAGTTATCTCCATTCACACGGCACGCTTGACCAGGAGCATATGGAAACCTACCGGGCTTTGATGGATCAGTTGACCGATCCTGACGATCAGGCAGCCGTCATTCATGTCTCGAAGGTGGTGTATCGGCTCTATACCGACATGTTCCGGGCTTTGCCACAGCCGGAAACTCAGGTTCGGGAGCAGGCCAATGCAGCTCTCTGAGTGTCGGGTGGTGCTGACCGGTGCGAGTGGCGGGATCGGCCAGGCCCTGGTAGAACAGCTTTGCGATGGGGGCGCTACTGTACTCGCTGTCGGACGAAGAATGGCAGAGCTGCAACCACTGAGTGAGCGATTTGGCGAGCGCTTGAGGCTGGTCAATGCGGATCTGACGTCCAGTGCAGGACGCCAGATGGTGGTCGAGGCAACTCGTCGGCTGGAAGGGGTCAATGTGCTGCTTAATGCAGCAGGTATCAATCGCTTTGCTCTGTTCGAAGCGCTCGATGAGACGCAGATCGAAGCCATGATGGCAGTGAATGTTACAGCGACGCTGCAGCTCACACGCCAGTTACTTCCCTTGTTGCGTAGTCAGCCTGAAGCGCTGGTGGCCAATCTCGGCTCGACCTATGGCTCTATCGGCTATCCGGGATACGCCACCTACTGTGCCAGCAAGTTTGCTCTCCGGGGGTTTACCGAAGCCTTGCGCCGAGAGTACGCCGATACGCGTGTCAGAGTGCTCTACATTGCGCCGCGAGCAACGCGTACAGGAATGAACGACAGCGCTGCCATGGCGTTGAATGCTGCGCTCAAAAGTCATGTGGATGAACCGACTCATGTGGCTCGTGCGGTGATCAGAGCCATTGGGGAGTCTGGCAATGAGTTTTATCTGGGATGGCCGGAGAAGCTGTTTGTTCGTCTCAATCAGCTGTTGCCGGGTCTCATTGATCGTGCGCTTCGCAAGCAGTTGCCGGTAGTACGGCGCTTTTGTCGTCACGATGGTGTCAACGGGGAATCCTCATGAGGTGCATCATGTTAAGAACATGGCTGGTTATCATGGCATTACTGGGCAGCCATTCGACGCTGGCGGCGGATCATGACCGACTCGCAGCGATCCAGCAGCGATGGGCTGAGATTCAATATCGTATGCCGGAAGAGAAAAGGGCAGATGCCTTTGAACAACTGGCAGAGCGTACCCGGGCCTGGACCAGCTCGGCGCCCGGTGAAGCCCCGGCATGGATATGGCAGGGCATTGTGCTCAGTAGCTGGGCAGGTGCCGAGGGAGGTTTGAGTGCTCTTGGCAAGGCAAAGGAGGCCAGAGGCGATTTTGAAAAGGCCATTGCCATTAACCCCTTTGCTCTGAAAGGCTCGGCTTATACCAGTCTGGCGGTTTTGTATGATCGTGTCCCGGGATGGCCGATCGGCTTCGGTGATTCCGACAAGGCAGAAAAACTGCTTGAGCATGCGCTCAATATCAATCCCGGCGGAGTCGATACCCTTTACTTCTGGGCTGATCACCTCTACCGGGAAGGAGAGTATGCCCGGGCACGTACCGCCCTGCTCAAGGCGCAGAAAGCTGCCCCCAGAGCTGGCAGAGAGCTGGCTGATCAGGGGCGGCAGCAAGAGATCGCAACCCTGCTGAGCCAGGTCGAAGCGCATCTGAACTGATGGAATCCATTCATGCGAATACTGTTGGTTGAGGATGAGCGCGGGCTCGGGGAAGGCATCCGAACCGGGCTGAAAAACGAGGGATACACGGTCGATTGGCTGGAGGATGGCGATAGTGCGCTGAAAGCCCTGCAGAACGAGGAGTTTGATCTGCTGGTATTGGATCTGGGGCTGCCCCGGCTCGATGGCATGACCGTGTTGCGTCAGATCCGGCGTAATGATGCTGAACTGCCGGTACTGATCCTGACGGCCCGGGATGCCACCGAAGATCGGATTCGTGGTTTGGACGCCGGGGCCGACGACTATCTGCCCAAGCCTTTTGACCTCAATGAACTCAAGGCCCGCATCCGGGCGTTGTTGCGCCGTCGAAACGGTCCTTCCCGACTGTTTCTGGAGCATGGCGGTGTGCGTCTTGACCCGGTGGCCCGCCAGGTGACCTATCAGGAGCAATCGGTGAACCTGACGCCGCGTGAGTACCAGCTGTTGCATGAGCTGATGGCCAATCCGGGCAAGGTGTTTACCCGTGAGCGGCTGATGGGCGTGCTGTACGGATGGGACGAGGGGGTCGAGAGCAATACCCTGGAGGTGCATATCTATCATCTGCGCAAGAAGCTGCGCAGCGATCTGATCAGAACGGTGCGCGGGATCGGCTATCGGATCGATGCACAATGACCTCGATACGCCAGCGAACAGTGGCACTGGTGCTGGGCGCGCTGGCGATCGGCACCCTGGTGATCGGCGTGTTCAATTTCCGGGACAGCAGTCACGAAATTGCCGAAATCTATGATGCGCAGTTGGCTCAGACGGCTCGTATCCTGCAGGGCATATTGCATACCCCACTGGCAGCCGGCACCCGCCGTGAGCTTTATCAGTCGGTCAACGACGCGCTGGCCAATGCCGGACACACACGATACGGCCATCCTTACGAAAGCAAGATGGCCTTTCGGGTCTGGCGTCGCGAAGGAACGGATATCGTCAGTTCCGCCAGTGCACCTCCTCTCTCAACGATGCCGCAACATCCCGGGTTTACCGAAATCAGGGCGGGCGGAGTAGGATGGCACGGCTTCCTGCTGCCGGATGACAAAGAGGACATGATGATCTGGGTCGGTGAGCGTGATGATGTTCGCGCCGATCTCGTCGACCGCATCGTACGGCATACCCTGACGCCCAATGTGATTGGGCTGTTTCTGCTGGCACTGCTGGTCTGGCTTGCCGTGGGATGGGGACTGCGGCCCTTGCGGCGCATGGCGCAACTGATACGCCAGCGGGATGCCGAGTCACTCGCTCCACTGAAGCTGGCGCCGTTACCGACCGAACTCGAACCGATGCAAGCGGCGCTCAATCGGCTGTTGCAGGAGATCGATACGCTGCTCAAGCGGGAGCGACGGTTCATTGCCGATGCTGCCCATGAATTGCGTACACCACTGGCGGTACTGAGGCTGAATGCCCAGAACGCACTCGAAGCGCGCTCAGAGCAGGCGCGCATTGAGTCCCTCGGCTATATCATCAGCGGCACCGATGGTCTGGCACGGGTATTCAATCAGTTGCTGGTACTGGCCCGAATGGAGCCGAAACCGGAGTGGCAGGATGAAGACCGAATGGAGGTCTATCATGTCCTGCAGCAGACGCTGGTCGAGCTCAGTGGCTGGGTGCTGGACAAGGGCCTGGATTTTGTCCTCGATGCAGAGCCGGGTCATGCACAGGTCCGGGGCGACCCCACCATGCTGGGCATTGCCATTCAGAATCTGGTCACCAATGCGGTTAACGTCTCGCCGGCGGGCGGGGAGATCCGTGTTGTGCTGGAGGTCGAAGAGGCGCACTGCGAGATCAGGGTGCTGGATCAGGGGCCCGGCCTCGACCAGGAACAGGCGGCGCGGATGTTTGAACGCTTCTACAGTCGCGGCTCTGCAGAAGGCGCCGGCCTGGGATTATCGATTGTACAGACCATTACGCATCATCTGGGGGGCACGGTGACGCTGGAGAATCGCAGCGAAGGGGGCGCCTGCGCCACCCTTCGATTACCGCTGGTGCATTGATGCGCTAGAGCGCCAGCGAGGGGATCATGCGGGTATACAGATTGAATATGATCCACAGGGTCCCGCCACACATGATGGCCAGGATCAGTACCGAGAACAGGATCAGCTGCAGATCCTCGCGCTTGTTCCTGGCCAGGGTAATGTGCAGAAAGAACCTGAAGTGCACGATGATCTGGATCAGGGCACAAAGGCCGATGACGCCGTAAAGTTGCATGCGTGAGATGTCGGTAAAGGCTACCAGGCCGAAAGGGATCAGTGTCAGTACCAGCGCCAGAATGAAGCCGACGATATAATTCTTCAGCTCGCTTGCACGCTCTTGAGCGCGCTCGTTGGAGAGTGTCTTGCCGCTCATGCCAGCCCTCCGAGATAGACCAGCGAAAAGATGCCGATCCAGACGATATCGAGGAAATGCCACAGTATGGCCAACCGGGTGAGGCCGACCTTTACATTGGTATCCAGGCCGTAGACGGCGATCTGCCCGAGCAGGGCCAGCAGCCAGATACAGGCCGAGGTAACGTGCAGACCGTGCAGGGGAACGAGTGCGAAAAAGGCAGAAAGGAAGCCGCTGCGACTGGGAACACCGCCCTTGTCGAACATCTTGTTAAAGTCGAGCAGTTCATGGCCGATGAAAGCCAGCCCCAGAACCAGGGTGATCAGCAACCAGATGATCAGCCACTTCTTGTCCTCACGGTACTTGAGCGATAGCGAGGCCATGCCGAAGGTGAAGCTGCTGACCAGCAGCAGCATGGTCTCGATAAAGGCACTTTTCATCTCGAACAGATCGCTTGGCCCCGGACCGCCGGCCTGACCGCCCAGCATGGTCACATAGGTGGCAAACAGCAGGCCGAAGATGATGAGATCGCTCATCATGAAAACCCAGAAGCCGAAAACGAACTCCTCATTGGCACTGTGCGCTTCGGCGTGGGGCGCCCCCAGATTAAGCCCCGGATGTTGTGACGGTTGTGTACTCATTGCACGGCTCCCTGCTCGGGTGGCACGGCCAGTCCCTTGTTGGCCGTGGTGCGCTCATGATCACGGGTAATGGGGGTGGTTCTGGCGACCTCATTCAGCCAACGCTCATGGGTGCGGCGTACTTCGGCGGCCGTGATGATACGCGTGGTGTTGCGCACATACCCCCGTGCAATCACGGCAATCAGCGTGGCGACACCCGCGCCAATGACCAGCCACCACATGTACCAGGTCAGACCGAAGGCCATCAGAAAGCCGGTTACGGCGGTGATGAAGCCCATGGCAGTGTTGGCCGGCATTTCGATATCAACGTACTGCTCCGGATGCTGATAGGCCTTGCCGCCACTTTTTTGCTCGTAGAAGGGATCATGGCTATATACCTCGGGCAGTACCGGGAAGTTGTACTCCGGAGGCGGTGACGGCGTGGCCCATTCGAGGCTGCGGCCGTCCCAGGGATCCCCGACGGGCACCGCGTTCTCGTGACGCATGCGAATGCTCTGCCAGAGTTGCATGAGCAGGCAGAAAACCGCGAACAGAATGATGAGCGCGCCGACGCCGGCTGCCAGCGTCCAGGGGAGATAGGCGGGTGAAAAGAAGGTGACCGTACGGCGAGGCATGCCCAGCAGACCCAGTGCATAGAGGGGAAAGAATGCCAGCATGAAGCCGATGATCCAGGAAAAGGCAGCGCGGTACCCCCAGCGTTCTTCCAGTCGGAAACCGAACGCCTTGGGAAACCAGTAGTTGTAGGCTGCCAGCATGCCGAACAACAGACCGGGGATCAGCATGTTGTGAAAGTGTGCTACCAGAAACAATGAATTGTGGACCTGATAATCGACACTTGGCGTGGCAAGAATAATGCCCGAAAGGCCGCCGATGGAGAACAGGATCAGAAACCCGAGGGCATAGACCATGGGGATCGAGAAGCGCACACGCCCTCGATACATGGTCAGCATCCAGTCATAGATCTTCACACCGGTGGGTACACCAATCAGCATGGTGGCGATGCCAAAGATCGCATTCACATGGGCACTCTGACCCATGGTGAAGAAATGGTGCAGCCAGACCGTGAAAGAGAGTACGGCAATGCACATGGTGGCGATAACCAGGGTGGTGTACCCATAGAGCTGTTTGCCGGAGAAGTTGGCAAAGACTTCCGAATAGATCCCGAAAGCGGGCAGGATCAGGATATAGACCTCGGGATGGCCAAAGGCCCAGAACAGATTGATGTAGTTCATCATGTTGCCGCCGAGGTCGACGGTGAAGAAATGGAAGTCCAGATAGCGGTCCAGTGCCAGCAGTGCTGTGGCAACGGTCAGCGGGGGCATGCCGAAGATCATCAGGATGGCCGTGCACAGGGATACCCAGCAGAACAGTGGCATGCGCATCAGATTCATGCCCTGGGTGCGCTTTTTATAGATCGTGACCGCAAAGTTGATACCGGTCATGGTCGAAGAAAGGGTCGATAGCGTGACAGCCCATATCCAGTAATCCACGCCGGCACCCGGATTCGCAGCACTCTCGGTGAAGGGGGGGTACCCGCTCCAGCCACCAGTGGAGAAGGGAGCCAGTACCAGTGACACCATTACGAGCGCGGCACCGGCCGCGGTCAGCCCGAGGCTGATGGTGTTCATGACGGGGAAGGAGAGATCGCGGGTGCCGATTTGCAGCGGCATCACGTAGTTGATGACGCCGGTAAGAAAGGGCATCGCCATGAAAAAGATCATGATGGTGCCGTGCGTGGTGAACAGCTGTCCGAAGTGTTCGGGTGACAGGAAACCACCGCCCAGGCCGAAGGCTTGCTGCGCCCGCATGATGGCGGCCTCGATGATCGCTCGCAGCAACATGACCAGCGCAATCACGATAAACATGATGCCGATACGCTTGTGATCGGGGCTGGTCAGCCAGTCACGCCACAGGACCTTCCATTTGCCATACCAGGTCAGCAGGCCGGCCACGATCAGCGCGCCGAGAATGACCACGGCGGCTGCTCCGGTCGCAATAATACCGTTGATGATGCTGGAGGTGGTCGGGTCCTTCAGCATCTCCCAGAAGGGGAGCGCATCCCAGCCAAGCCGGCCGAGCAGGAGATCGGAAAGATGATTCATTGTGCCGTCTCCCCATGCGGATGATCGGATTGCGGAAGAGACGAGGCGCGTGTCGCATGCTTGAGGGGAATCGCCTGGACAGGCGCCGTGGTCCCGGGGTGGGTTGAGTCATTCTCCAGGGTTGCAGCAGGTCCAGCGCGTGGTGGTCTGGCCACCGGCGCAGCCCAGTCGGCATGAGGACTGTTGACGATGGTCGAGAAAAGATCGCTTGATACGCGGGAGAACCGGACCGTATCCCCGTCAAGACCGAGTGCCCGGGCCACCTCCTCGCTGGTGCCTCGCTTCGAGAGGGCCGTGTAGGCTTCGCGGCCAAGTGGCTGACCCTGCTGTTTCACGCGCTGAACAAACTCATCAAAGGCTTCGGCGCTGACGGCGTCGACATCGAACTGCTGCTTGTAGAAGTTTTTGCCGTTGTACTGCACGTTACGGCCCTTGAAAGTGCCGGTGTGACTGGCTTTCAGGTGCAGGCGAGTGATCATGCGATTCATGACGTCCATCTGACTGCCAAGGGCAGGAATGAAAAAGGTCTGCATGACCGAAGCGGAGGTCAAACGAAAGGAGATCGGGCGATCAACCGGAATCACGAGCCTGTTGAGTGTGGCAATACCCTGGTCGGGATAGATGAACAGCCACTTCCAGTCGAAGCCGACCACCTCCACCTGCAGGGGTTTTTTCGGTCCATCAAGTGGCTTGTAGGGATCGAGTTTCGTGGTCTGTTGCCAGAGCACGTAACTCATGATGGCAACCACGATAAAGGGCACGCCCCAGATGAGGGTGTCCATGATCTTCGAGAAGGCCCAGCTCGGGCGATAAACAGCCTTGCCGTGATAGCGATAGCGCCAGGCGATGATCGGGGTAAAAATGAAAACCGGTAATACCACGATCATGCACATGCCGATCACGAACCAGAAGTGTTCGTATTGCGCACGAGCGATGGGCCCCTGAGGATCAAGAAAACTGATATGGCCATCACTACAGCCGGTCAGAGCCGAAGCAAGGATAAGCAGGGGAAGCCCCCTACGGATAACATGTTGCTTTGTCCGGCCCCGTGCTCCTGTGACGGGGGATCGGTTCGAAATATTCATTTTAGCGCCACTTCCCTGGCAGGAGAGACCTTAACCATGTCTGAAGTGGCAATATAGTAACGTGTTGAAATATTTCAATGCCGCAGCACGTTTTTGGCATCGTTTGCCGAGTGCTGGCCTGCATGGAGAGTCGGCACGCTTTGAGATCGGGGTCAGTATGGATCAGCCCGGTGGGGATGGAAAAGGCAGGGTCACGGCCTGCCCCGGGCAGGCCGTGATCGGATTCAGAAGGTTTCCCACTCCTTTTCGGCAGTGGCGGTCTCTGCAGCGCCCGATACCGTATCCGATGATGCCTGGCTGGTGGAGAGGGCTGCGGTTTTGGCCGAGTGTGCACCGTGACTGGCAGGAGAGGTGCGCTCCAGCTTGAACCAGGCAATCTCGGTTTCCAACTGGGTGACCTGATCACGCAGCATTTCGGTCGCGTTGGCCGCTTCCTGGACCAGGCCGGAGTTTTGCTGGGTGACCTGATCCATCTGGCTCACGGCGATATTGATCTGCTCGATGCCGTTACTCTGTTCACTGGAGGCGGTCGAGATTTCATCCATCAGATCAGTCATGCGGCCCGCGCTATCGACCACACGCTGGATCACCTGCCGGGCTTCGCTCACTACTGCACTACCCTGTTCCACCTTCGTTTTCGAGCTCTCCAGAAGCGCGCGGATCTCCTTTGAGGCATCGGCACTGCGTCCGGCCAGCCCTCGCACTTCATTGGCGACGACGGCGAACCCACGCCCCTGCTCACCGGCCCGCGCTGCCTCGACCGAAGCATTCAATGCCAGCAGGTTGGTCTGGAAGGCAATCGAGTCGATCAGCTCAATGATATCGGTGACCTGGCGTGAGCTGGCATTGATCTCTTCCATGTGCGAGACGACCCGGTTCATCATTTCGCCTCCCTCACCAGCGGTAGTACTGGTTTCAACGGCAAGCGCGCGCGCCTGGTGTGCGTTATCGGCATTCTGGTGCACGGTCTGGGTCAACTGTTCCATGCTGGCAGCCGTTTCCTCGATGGAGGCTGAATGCTGTTCTGTCCGTGCCGACAGATCCTGGTTGCCATCGGCAATCCGGCGGGTGCCGGCACTGATGGCAAGCCCGGCCTGACTGACATTACCCAGCACGCTGACCAATCGCACACGCATACCTTCAATGGCATAAAGCAGACTGCTGCGATCTCGCGGTGATAGATCAAGTGGATGACCAAGATCTCCTGAAGCGATGCGCTGAACCACCTGCTTGGCATGTTCAGGGTCACCCCCCAGACTGGTCAGTACATTGCGAATGATCCAGCTCATCACCAGCGTGATGATGAGCCCGATCACCAGCGAGACCAGTCCCATCTTCATCATGTTGCGCCAGAACGTGGCGTTGATATCGGTGATATACACATTGGTAGCGAGATACCAGTTCCATTCAGGCACGCGCTGCACATAGTTCAGCCGCGATTCGTTCTGATTCTTCTGATCGTTATAGGAGGTATAGAGAAAGGTCCCGCCCTCGGAAGGTTGCGCCACCTTGCGCAATTCGCGATAGAAGTAGATGCCGTTATCATCGCGGAAATTGCTCATGTCGGTGCCGGCGTCGCGTTTGGGGTGCCAGACCAGTTTGAGATCATTGTTGAAGATATAGATATAGCTGCCATCGTGAGTCAGCTCACCGACATTGCGAATGGCCAGCTTCTGTGCCTGTTCCCTGGTCAGTTCGCCGCTCTGGACCTGGTCGACATAGCTTTCAGCAAGATTATGTGCGCTGGTGATCAGATGCTTCAGACCCGCCATGCGTTCATCAATGAGCATCTGTTTACGCTCGAACCCTCCCCAGCCCACGATGATCATCATTCCGATCCACATCAGCGCCAGTGTGCCCCAGAGTTTCGAACGCATCGAAATTCCTTTTGCGACCCCCATCCCGGTTTCTCCTTTTCATTTATTCATATAGACAAATGGAGGTATCGGTGGATTTCCGGGAAAATTGAGCATCGGCGGAGAAAGAGCACTGAGCAGGCCTTCACGCGGCTCTTCGGACGATAATATTTACCGATGCTGGTGATTGTTAATAGCTATAATTTTCGAGTTCCAAAAAGAGTGAATCTATCGCCAGCCCCCGTCATTCCGGTGTCATGGTCACATGGCGCGCCTGAACCACTTCGCCACCGGCACCTGTGAGGCGCTTTCGACGCGACTGATCGGGTAGACATTTCGTGCCCTTTTTCCTTAGATGGTGCGGGTGTTCGCACCGGTTGATACCCGGCACCGCCATTTTGCTGCCATTGAGGGCGGGTGGTGACTGACCCCGGAATCGACACCGCAAGGCAGCCTTTCGGGAAAGGGTGCGAGCCACGCAAGAGCACGGTTGGAGAACCGTGCCCACAAGGTAATGGAGGGGAACATCGTGACCAGCGATAACCGCAAGCCCACAACGACCGATGCCGGTATTCCGGTAGCCAGCGACGAGCATTCCCTGTCTGTCGGACCTGATGGCCCGATCGTCATGCACGATCACTATCTGATCGAGCAGATGGCCAATTTCAACCGTGAGCGCATTCCCGAGCGCCAGCCCCACGCCAAGGGCAGCGGTGCCTTCGGTCATTTCGTAGTGACCGAGGATGTCAGCCGATATACCCGAGCAGCGGTGTTCCAGCCCGGTACCAGAACCGACGTGGCCATCCGCTTCTCCACCGTTGCCGGTGAGCGCGGTAGTCCGGACACCTGGCGCGATCCGCGTGGCTTCTCCCTGAAGTTCTATACCAGCGAAGGCAACTACGACATGGTGGGGAACAACACGCCGGTGTTCTTCATCCGTGATCCGATGAAGTTTCAGCACTTCATTCGTTCCCAGAAGCGGCGCGCTGACAACAATCTGCGCGATCATGACATGCAGTGGGACTTCTGGACGCTGTCGCCGGAATCTGCCCATCAGGTCACCTGGCTGATGGGCGATCGCGGTATTCCGAAGACCTGGCGTCACATGAACGGCTACTCCAGCCATACCTACATGTGGGCCAACGCTCAGGGCGAAAAGTTCTGGGTCAAGTATCACTTCAAGACCGATCAGGGCATCGAGTGTCTGACCCAGGAAGAGGGTGACCGGCTCTCCAGCGGCGATGGCGACTACCATACCCGAGATCTGTTCGATGCCATTCAGCGCGGCGACTATCCGAGCTGGACGCTGTACATGCAGGTCATGCCGTTCGAGGAAGCGGAAACCTATCGGCTCAACCCTTTTGATCTGACCAAGGTCTGGCCACATGAGGACTATCCGCTGATCAAGGTTGGCAAGCTGACGCTGGATCGCAATCCGACTGATCACCATACCGAGATCGAACAGTTGGCCTTCGAGCCCAACAACCTGGTTCCCGGTATTGGCACCAGCCCGGACAAGATGCTGATCGGCCGGATCTTCTCCTATGCTGACGCTCACCGTGCCCGTCTTGGTGTCAACTACAAGCAGATTCCGGTCAATGCCCCGGTCGCGCCCGTCCACAGCTACAGCAAGGATGGTGCCATGCGGGTGCAGAAGGTATCCGACCCGGTTTATGCGCCGAACTCCAAGGGTGGCCCGGCGGCCGATGGCGAGCGCTATCCGACGGATTCCACCTGGCAGACCAGTGGCCAGATGGTGCGGGCGCCCTATACCCTGCGCCAGGATGACGATGACTTCAGCCAGGCCAATGACCTGATCAACAAGGTCATGGATCAGTCCGAGCGCGATCGGCTGGTATCGAACGTGGTCGGTCATCTGTGCGGCGGTGTGAGCGAGCCGGTACTGGAGCGCGCCTTCGAATACTGGCGTAACATTGATGCCACCATCGGCCAACGTATCGAAGAGGGTGTTCGAGCCAACAAGGGCTGAATCCCTTCGGGATCGATTCGCTTCATGAGTGAATGAACGGGCCCGCCATCTTCGGATGGGCGGGCCCGTTGTTATTGTTATCCCCGGCAACCGGATTAACGGCATTCATTCACACGCCACAGGGGCATTGGATGACCGTTGACGAAACCGAGATCAGACTGCCTGCCGGTTGGCAAACGGCCATTGAGCAAATACTGGCAAACGGTGGTGGCCGCGTGCTGGTGCTGGGAGCGGTGGATAGTGGCAAGAGCACCTTCTGTCGAGCGCTGATGGCCGCGGCGGATCGAAGGGCGTGTACATATACGCTGGTGGATACCGATCCGGGTCAGAAGATGGTGGGACCGCCGGCGACACTAAGCCGTTCGCAGCCCACTACCCCGGACCGACTGGCGGCCATCGCCTTTGTTGGGACCACCAGCGCGGCAGAGGCCCTGAGTGGCGTCAGACAAGGCTTGCCGCGGCTGATGAAACACCATGGTCAAACGACATTGACCGTGATCAATACCAGCGGCCTGCTCAGTGGGCGAGGGCGGGCGCTCAAGGCGACCGTGATTGACGCCGCACGACCGCAGCTGATTGTAGTTCTGGGCGATGATCCGGCATTGGACGCAATTCTGCAGCCACACCGGCGCCTGCCTGTCCTGCGACTGGCCGCCTCACCGCATGCTCGGCGACGCGGTCGAAATGAACGACGTCGCGCCCGGATGGCCGCCTTTGCAGAGTACTTCGGGGAGGCGGCCCATGCAGTGACGCTACCTCTGAAGTGCGCGCGTTGGCAGGGCGATCGAGAGCCGATACCACGTCAACTGGTGGGGCTGGCGGATCAAAATGGTCAGGACAGGGCGCTGGGGGTGATACTCGAGCGACCTGATCAGTCGGGCGTATCACTACTGGCGCCCGAGTGTGATATCAGCGCAATCAGACTGCTTCGTCCGGGCAGACTCTTGCTCAGTGAAAGTTGGGAAGCCATGCCGATTGGTATCGATTGAACGAGATGGCCTGGAGCAGGGGCATGACTTCTCGGTGACGAGTCAAAGGTTGTATGTGCCATTGTTCTGTTGTCCGCTTCATTGCCAGAAATCTTCACCCGGGAGAGGATGAGGCATGCACACTAAAGTCGCAGATTGCTTATGACCATTCGTGATTATCGGCCCGAAGATCTGGAGCGGATCCTGACCATCTACGCGCAGGCGAAGCCCGATGAGTTTCGATTCGAGAAGTCAGAGTTCGATGTGGTGGGGCTGGAGCAGGATGCCCAGCGGTTTGATGATTTTCAGCGTTCCCGTGTGCAGGTCTGGGCAGATGAGAATGAGAGTGTTGAGGGCTATATCACCTGGCAGGGCCAGAAGATCGGAAGTCTGTTTGTGCATCCCCGGGCCCGGGGCAGAGGCGTGGGTCGAGCCCTGGTGGCAGCGGTGCTGGCGCGTCTCGAAGGAGAGGTCCGGTTGAACGTAGTCAGCTCCAATACTCCGGCGCAACAGCTTTACGACTCGCTGGGCTTTCGGCTGGTGGGCGAATTTCTCGGCTTCTATCGCGACAACGAGGTGCTGGTCAGCGAAATGCGTCGGCCGGCTGCAGAGATGGAGAGTTGAATGACACATGAGCTGTTCTGGCGCGCGCTGGAATACGCCGGTACGGAGCGTCTACGGGTGATGACCTCGGCCGAGGGGCTGCTCGCCCATGGTGTGGCGGTTGGCCGAACGCCTGAATGCCCCTATGCGTTTGACTATCGGGTCCGGCTGGATGAACAGGGTCGCTGTCGCCGGCTTGGGTTACAGGCGTTGCTGGAAGAGTGGAGGCTTGAACTCACAAGTGATGGTGAGGGGAACTGGCAACTGAATGGAGTCGATCGTGAAGACCTGGCCGGTTGCATCGATATTGATCTGGCGTTCACGCCCTTCAGCAATTCCCTGCCGATCCGGCGTTACAACTGGTCAGCCGGAGACACCTGCGAACTGGCCGTGGTGCACCTTACCCTGCCGGAGATGAAAGCGCATCCGGCACGCCAGCGCTACACCTGTCGTGAGCCCGGATACAGCTTCGACTATCACAACCTCGACAGTGGTTATGAGAGCGCCATCATGATCGATGGCGATGGCTGGGTCATCGAATATCCCGGTCTGTTCAGGCGAGAAGCGACCTGAGGCCAACTGTCAGCCCGGTCAGGCTTCGGGTATCTCGGCGTTGTGAAAGACATTCTGCACATCGTCGAGATCGTTGAGCAGGCCGAGAAACTTCTCCATGGCGGCGGCATCCTCACCCTCCAGTGGCGTGGTGGTCTGAGCCACGAACTGGATCTCATCAACCTCGAAGTCGAGTTCACCAAAGGTATCGATCAGCGCCTGTTTGGCTTTGGCATATTCGGTATGCGGAGCAAATACGGTCAGACGACCATCTTCACTTTCGATGTCGGTGACATCAACATCGGCCTCCATCAGCGCTTCCAGTACGGCGTCTTCGTCTTCGCCGGCAAAGGCCAGGATAGCGCAGTGATCGAACATGTGGCTGACACTACCGGGCGTGCCGATCTTTGCCTTCATTTTGGTGAAACAGCCGCGGACGTCGCCGAAGGTGCGGTTGGGATTATCGGTGAGACAATCGACGATCACCATGCAGTTACCGGGGCCGAAACCTTCGTAGCGGGTCGGCGAGAAGTCCTCACCACCGCCGCCTCGCGCCTTGTCCAGTGCCTTGTCGATGACATGCGTGGGCACCTGATCCTTGCGGGCGCGCTCGATCAGACCGCGCAGGGTCAGATTGCCCGCCGGATCGACACCTCCGGATTTGGCACTGACATAGATCTCGCGGCCGTACTTGCTGTAGACCTTTGTCTTGGCGTCGGCCGTTTTGGCCATGGAAACCTTGCGGTTCTGATAAGCCCTGCCCATGTCGCTGCTCTCACCTTTATCGGGAACCGGCGCATCTTACTCAACCCCGATCGACCTGAATAGCGCTATTTGGCGCCTTGAAAGGGGGGCATTCAGAGCTTTACTTCCTGCTGCTGCGTGCAGCCATGCGCTGGCGAAGTCGATCGCGCCACCCCAGCAGATGCCCCGAGGAGATGCCATGGAAGATTACGGAGATCAGCACCACGAAACCGACCAGAGTCCAGACTTCGTCAATTCGCTCGAACTGACCGTGGCTGACGGCATAGGCGAGATAATAAAAGGAGCCGATACCGCGGATACCGAACAGACTGACGATGCCCCGATCCGACGAGGGCATACCGGAACCCAGCAGACCCAGCAGTCCGGCCAGCGGCCGCACGAGAAAGAGGATCAGCACGCCCACGATGGCTATGGGCCAGGAGAGATCCGTGAGCAGGGGGCCGGCGAGAAAACCGCCGAACAGCACTAACAGCAGCATCATCAACAGATGCTCGATCTCCACGCTGAAATCGTGCAGGCGAATGTGAAAATCGTGCTCGTCTTCCTGGATGCGTAGCACCATGGCGGCGACAAAAACGGCAATAAAGCCATAGCCCTGAATGGCTTCGGCACCGGTATAGGCAACAAAAGTGACCCCCAGAGCGGCAAACCCGGGGCCCTTGCGTGCCAGGGAGATCCGGCTGCGATGGAACATCATGGCGCCCAGCACTCGCCCGATCAGCCAGCCGGCGCCAGCGCCTGCCGCGACCCGCCAGAGCACGTCGACGCCCAACCAGCTCCAGAGCCAGCTGCCGAGCTCACCCTGATGAGCTGCCAGCGCAATGGCCAGATAAATGAAGGGAAAGGCCAGCCCATCGTTGAGACCCGCTTCGGACGTCAGACTGAAGCGGACTTCATCACGTGGCCCCGAGCGGGGCGGTCCGACCTGAACATCAGCGGCCAGCACGGGGTCGGTGGGTGCAATGACGGCCCCCAGCAGTAATGCTGTCGCCCAGGGCATGCCCAATACGCCAACGGCCAGCAGGGTAATGATGGCAATTGTCAGGGGCATCGTGAGCCCCAGCAGGCGTGCGGTATTGGTCCACTCGCCGGGAATCAGACGACGATCAATGCGCAATCCGGCGCCCGCCAGCGAGATGATCACCGTCAGCTCGGTCAGAAGCTGGGTGAGACTCGGAAAGGCACGAGGATCGAAATTGGGGTTACCCAGCCAGCTGAACAACCCGAAGCCGATCAGTATGCAGAGTATGGGCAGTGACAGCGGCACGTTCCTGAGCAGGATCGGCATCCACGCCACCAGCAGAATCAGCAGGCCAAGCCCGCCGAGGATAATGATATGAGGCTCCATGCAGCACCACTTGCAAGCCCCGGGTAACGGGGCGTTATCGGTATTCGCCATACATCCCTGTATGGCCGTCGCGATAAGTTAGCAGTATTGAGTGTCAGAGCCAGCCCGGTTTGCCAACGTAAAGCCCTTTACTCCTGTTTCATGGTTACTACAAAAGTGCAATGTGTTGCGATGTATGATGTATGACATCTTTCAGGTGCAACCAGAGGAGCAGATCGACGATGCTTGTTTCGGCAGAAAATTTCAGAAAAGCCGAATAAAAAATACTGCTGAGTGTGTGTCGATATCGTCAGGTAGTGCCTCGGCTAACAACACGGATGGACAAGCATGAAAGCGCTCAATTCATTCCTTCCGAGAGGTGAGAACATGTTGGGAAAAAACATCGCAGCGAAACTGAAGGGAGTGCTGATTGCCGCAGTGCTATCCACAGTGGCAACCACTTCTGCCATGGCGGCCGAACACGCCCTGAGAGGCAATGTCCGTATTGTCATTGGCTCGACTTCTACCGGTGGCGATACCTATCAGATTTCCAATATCGTGGCCAATCAACTGGAGAAAAAGCTCGATCTGAATGTCAAGGTAGATGCCGTGGGTGCCAGCTCGGCATTTCGTATTCTATCCCGCGACTCCCGCGGGCATACTTTGATGATTTTCCATGATCAATCCTATCTGGGGGATCTGTATGGCGTGCCTGGATATTCCAATATATTTGACGATTACAGGATCGGTCCGACGTTGGCGATCAATCCAGGAAATGCCTACCTCGTTGCCAGGAACTCCCCCTACAAGAGTATGGATGATGTCATGAATGCCGCCGCCGAAGGCAAGCGTGTTCGTGTGGCCATTCAACCAGGTGGTGTCTCGGAAATCGGCTTTAGCGCCATGAAAAATGCACTCAAGCTTCAGCATCCCGGCAAGGAAGAAAATCTGGTTGCCATTAATACCGGCTCACAATCCGACAAGAATCAGCAGCTGTTCAACGATCAGGCCGATGTCATCAATGGCAGCGTGCAGGCCAACGGACAGTTTACTCATTTGCCGGCTGATGATCAGAAGGCAATGCGTTTTATCTGGCTGACCGCCAATCACGACACCATCAAGCAGGCGCCTGAGAGCGGGTACGGCAAGACCGGACGCGAAGAACTACTGAAATATGTCGAGCCCAATGTCACGGTGGCGATGGGGAAGGATGCGAATTTTACTTTCGATAAGGAGTTCTTCTTCCTTTATAACAAGGATATGGATCCAGAAATCGTCAATGAGATCGACCAGGCTCTGAGCGAAATCTATCAGAACGGCGATATCCAGAAGGCCGAGAAGAAGGCATTCTTTATCCCTGATTTTCGCAAGTCGGATGAGTCCGAGAAGCACCTGAAGCAGAAAATGGCGGAATACAGGAAGGTGATCAATAACATTCAGTGAGTGTTCCGCAAGGCCGGGAAAGAAACTGACTCCCGGCCTGCGTCCTGGAGTGGTCGGTAAAACAATCAAGTCTTCAAGCGATAACAGTCGCGATCGTAAAGGGTGGACGGAATATGTCGACTGGTCTTTATCCCCTTTTTGATATTTCCATAAAGTTCGAGCAGTCGCATCTGTTTTTCCCTGAACTGGTGAGCTGGGCGCTTGGCGTCGTGTTTCTGATTATCCTGGTGACCCGTACCAGGCCGCTTTTGCAGGCTTTCAGCGATCGAAATCGAGGGGTGCTGTTCGGCCGGGGGATGGACAGGTTTCGCTTCTGGGGGACGCTGGCACTGATCGTGGTCTACTTCATTGCCATGAATGAAATGGGGCAAGTTTGGCCCTATACCGGCTACGGTTTTCTATTCTCCTCGATCATTTTTATCTTCCTGTTGTCGCTGCTGTATCTGCACGACAGAACCCCTCGCCATCTCGTAATCATCACCCTGAATGCTGTCATTGCCCCACTGGTGGCATGGCTGATTCTTGCCAGATTGTTCAATATCACCCTGCCATGAGCCCGGAGTAATCGTCATGGAATTTGTCTCCCAGCTGGATATCACTTTCTTCCTGTTGGCCTCTCTGGGTGCCATCGTGGGTATCTTCTTCGGCGCTATTCCCGGCATGACAGCCACCATGGCCGTGGCCGTGTGTTTGCCGCTGACCTATGCACTGGATATCAATCACGGTCTGGCACTGCTGCTGGGACTATATGTTGGTGGTATTTCCGGTGGTATGGTACCGGCCGTACTACTCAATATCCCGGGTACACCTTCCTCGATTACCACGACCTTCGACGGTTACCCGATGGCTCAGAAAGGGGAGGGGGAGCGGGCGCTGAAGATCGGAATTGTCGCCTCCATCTTTGGTGGTCTTTTCAGCGCAGCGGTACTGTTTTTCTTTGCACCGGTGCTGGCCGATCTGTCGATCAGATTCTCCTATGTAGAGAAATTTCTGATCATCTTTCTGGCACTAACGGTCATTGCCGCCCTGAGTCGCAACATGCTGATCGGTATCTTCAGTGGTCTGCTGGGCGTGTGGTTCAGTCTGATCGGCGCCTATAGCATCTCGGATGGCGGCAATGGCCATACCCGGCTAATGTTCGACTTCATGGACCCATGGCTGCATGAAGGATTCTCGCTACTGCCGGTGCTGATCGGTCTGTTTGGTATTACCACTATTCTGCTGGAAGCCGAAAAGGGAGTGCGTAACGACCTTTCCGGTGCCGGCGTCAATTTTGGCAAGGGCCAACGATTCAGCTTCTCGCAACTTCGTGGGCAACTGACCAATCTGACACGCTCTTCGGTGATCGGTACCTTCGTCGGTATTTTGCCCGGGGTGGGCGGTAGTGCGGCTTCGGTTCTCGCCTATACCCAGGAAAAGAACTTCTCGCGCGATTCCTCTCAGCTCGGCAAGGGGGCGCCTCAGGGCGTGGTGGCTTCCGAATCCTCCAACAATGCGCTAACCGGTGGGGCGCTGATTCCACTGCTATCGTTGGGTATCCCGGGAGATTCGACCACAGCAGTGCTGATCGGGGCCTTTACTCTGCAGGGCATTCAGGTTGGACCACTGTTCATCGGCGACAATACCGATACTTGGCACCTGATGATGGTGGCGCTGGTGGCCGCCAACGTCATCATGTTCGCGGTGATGTTTCTGGCGATTCGTTATATCGCTCGTATTGTCATGGTGCCCAAACACATTCTCTATCCCATCATTGTGATGATGTGTGTAGCCGGTGCTTACGCCATCAACTATGGCATCATGTTTGATGTCTGGACGTTGCTGATCTTCGGTGTGCTTGGCTTCATGATGACCAAAATCGGGCTCGAGATCGCCCCCTTCGTGATTGGCTTCATTCTGGGGCCAAATGCCGAGGTTTATTTCGTCAAGACGATCGAGTCCTATGGCAATCTGAGCGTATTTTTCACCAAAAGCCCGATTGCGGTCTTTTTGTGGGGGCTGATTGCGCTATCAGTGTTCTTCTCTATCTATCTGAATATCCGTAACCGAAAACAGCAGCTGAGGGGCGCCGAGGGGGCGGCCTCGTAGTAAAAGATCCCTTTGTCTGATCTTCGCGCCCGCAACCACCCGCCCCCTCATACCGAGGGGGTGAGCTAACGAGTCAGGCCGTTTTCGTGCAACATTCAGGACCGCTGATCATTACTGATTCGAAGCCTCGCTTTCCGACACTGCAGTGTCGGACTCCAGACCCAGCTCCAGCTGGGTTTCCTCATGAGCCGCTTCTTCGGTCCAGGCGCTCCCCAAAGGTGCGGTTTCCGAGGGTACGACCACATAGTGCCCCTGCTCGGTCGAGGCGTTGGTGGGGTGACGGCGGATGCAGTAGACCCCGAAGAGCGTCATCAGCACATGCATCAATGCCAGATCCCAGAGGAAACCATCAGGACCGAACCACTCCATCAGCAGTCCGGCACTGAACGGGCCGAGAATGGCGCCGATACCCAGTGCCAGTACCAGACTGGCACTGGCGGCGATGGTCTGACGGTCGGTCAGGAAATCGTTGGCGCAGGCCAGAAAGATCGAGTAGAGCGTGAGCGTGGTGCCGCCCAGCAGAGCGCCCAGCGCCGTCAGTGTCCAGGCAGACCAGCCGCTGACGAGGGCGCCTGCCAGCGCCAGCCCGGTGGCAATGATCGCTACGATCACGATGACCCACTGACGGTCTGCCTTGTCGGAAAGTTTGCCCAGCGGCCACTGAAGAATGGCGCCACCAAAGATGAAGGCGCTCATGAAGGCGGCCACCTGGGTGACGTTCAAACCACTGTTGGTCGCAAAGACAGCGCCCATGCCAAACACGGCACCGTTGGTAACGCCGGTCATGAAGCAGCCCACGGTACCGAGAGGAGAGATCCGATAAAGCTGCCGCAGGCTCATCGCCTCGGGCTGTCCGCTATCCGGTTGCGGCGTGTAGCTCAGCAGAATGGGTACCAGTGCCAGCGACACCAGCATCGACACCAGCAGGAAGAGCGTATAGCCGCCTGGATCGGCAGCATTCAGCAGCAATTGTCCCCCGCCCATGCCGAGGTAACTGATCACCATATAGATCGCCAGCAGGCGACCGCGCAGACGATTGGAGGCGTACCCGTTGAGCCAGCTTTCCGCGACGACATAGAGCCCGGCATAGGTAAAACCGGTGACGAAGCGCATGGCGCCCCATGTCCAGGGGTCGACGAAAATGGCCTGGATCAGAATCGCGACTGAAGTGATCGACGCCAGTGCAGCAAATACTCGCACGTGACCGACTTCGCGCAATTTGCGTGGGGTCAGTGTCGAGCCCAGCAGGAAACCGACAAAGTAGGCCGACATCACGATCCCGGTGACGGTATTGCCAAACCCTGCCGAAGAGGCTCTTACCCCCAGCAGACTGCTCTGCAGTCCATTGCCCAGCATCAGCAGGCCTACGCCCAGAAGGAGAGTCCATAGGCTCCAGGCGGCTGACAGGGTCGTGGGGCGTCGCGCTTCGGTGGTGCTCATGATGATCGGTTCCCCTTGCAGGTGTCGGTAGCATCCTGTCGAATCATGGTCGAAATTGCTTCCATGGGCCTGTAGCGGGCCCTGAAGTCATTAACGTCGCTCGCACTGCGAGCCTGATTCGACAGTGAGGCTTCCATGGCCCTCTCTTCCCGTAGTCTGGCAAAACATGTGCTGCACAAGGAGTGGGAGCAGCTCTCCCGGCGTGAACGTCGCGTCATCGAGCATCTGCAGCAGCGCTCTCATATCAGCCGTAATATCAATCAGGAATTCGCTGACGGTCGCAGCTTCGGTGAGCGACTGTCGGATCGCATTGCCACTTTTGGCGGCTCCTGGACCTTTATCCTGCTGTTTCTGGCCGTGCTGGGCACATGGATATTGCTTAATAGTGTCGTACTGGCCACATGGGCGCATGCCTTCGACCCCTACCCCTATATTCTGCTCAATCTGTTTTTGTCCCTGCTGGCGGCGATTCAGGCGCCCATCATCATGATGTCACAGAATCGGCAGGCCGCACGGGATCGACTGGAAGCAGCACATGACTATGAGGTCAATCTGAAGTCCGAGCTGGAAATTCGCGAATTGCACGACAAGCTCGATCAGCTGCGTGAACATCAATGGCTGGCCCTGATTGAACAGCAGAATCAGCAGATTCGTCTGCTGGAGATATTATTGAGTGAGCGAGAGGTCACGCCTTCATGTCATCACGATCCGGCTGTCATGCCGGGACTGTACATCAGCGGGCGATAAGCTGGAGTTGTCCTGCGTGGCGTAGTCGAGAACGCCGCTGGAGTCATATCAGGAAGGTTCGGCCAGCGCATGTTGCCGACGCAGTTCATCGATCGGACTGATACCGAAATAGCGCTTGTATTCACGACTGAACTGGGAGGCACTTTGATAGCCGACGCTGGTTGCCGTGGTCCCCACCTGTTCGGCACGTCGCAGCATCAGGCGTGCCCGCAGCAGTCGGATACGCTTCTGATATTGCAAAGGTGAGTGACAGGTCAGCTCGCGGAAGTGGTAATGGAAGGAAGAGGGGCTCATGTTGACATGCTCGGCCAGCCATTCCACCGACAGTGGCTCGGTATAACCGTGATGGATCAGCTCCAGGGCACGGGCGATGCGGCCGTAGTGGCTTTGATGATGCAGCAGATGATGTAATGAGGCACCCTGAGGACCACGCAGTGCCTCGAACAGGACTTCGCGGATGCGGGCCTCGCCCAGCGCCTGACGTGTCAGCGGATCATGCAGACATTCGAGCAGGCGTACGACACTGTCTCCCATGGCCGGATCAATGGGCACAGCCGCCATCGGTTGCGGCGTATCCGACATTGGCTCCGGCAGGATTCGAGTCAGTTCACCCAGCATGGCTGGATCGATGCGCAGGGTCAGCCCCAGCATGGGATGCCCGGGATCAGCCCGGGTTTCACATTCAAAGGGCAGCGACATGGCCTGCACCAGATAATGCCCCGCGCCGTAATGCATCGCCCGGTCGCCGAGGTAAGCGGTCTTCCCGCCCTGCGCGATAATAATCAGGCCCGGTTCATAGCACTGTGGGGTGGCGGGCTCGCCATGATGTGCCGCCATCAGCTGTACCCCCTCCAGTGCAGTAGGTGTGAAACCATCGCGATCAATCAGCGGCCTGATCAGTGCGCTCATGCGCTGATTGGCGGAGGCAATATCCGTGGGTTGGAGCGTAGCGGTGTCTGCAGTCTTCATCGCCGGGTACGAAGGCCATATCGATGTCTGTTGGCATATTATGCATGAAAGAGCTGGTGTAACAGGTGTTTTATCTCTCGATGTGGAGGATTGTGCAAATCACTTCGAGGATGATGCATGGCTGACCAACGAGGCATGTCACATACTTGAGGCACTTGATCAGTGCCCGATCGAATATCAGGCACCCAGTCTCTTTCATCATGAGGTCTTGTATGCCAACACAGGTTCAGGCGTATGCCGCCCATGCGGCTGACAAACCGCTTTCCGCCTATCGGTTCGAGCGACGTGATCTGCGTGCCGATGATGTCGCCATCGATATCCTCTACTGCGGCGTCTGTCATTCCGATCTGCATTTCGCGCGTAACGACTGGGGCATGACGAGTTATCCGATCGTACCCGGGCATGAGATTGTCGGACGCGTCACGGCAGTGGGATCCGCAGTGACCGGCCATCAGATCGGTGATGTTGTCGGCGTGGGGTGCATGGTGGATTCCTGCCGTCACTGTCAGGCCTGTAACGAGGGTCTGGAGCAATACTGCGAGAACGGCTTTACCATGACCTATGGCAGTGCCGATCGCCATGACGGCACCATGACCCAGGGCGGCTACTCCGATGCCATCGTGGTCAGTGACCGCTTCGTGGTCCGCATGCCTGAAGGCATCGATCTGCCTTCTGCGGCACCGCTCATGTGTGCCGGCATTACGACTTATTCTCCGCTCAAGCACTATGGCGTGAAACCCGGCCACAAGGTTGGTGTGATCGGCATGGGCGGGCTTGGCCATATGGGCGTCAAGCTGGCAAAGGCGCTGGGTGCCGAGGTGACGTTGTTCACTCGCTCACAGAGCAAGGTGAGTGAAGCGAAGCGTCAGGGTGCCGATCACGTGGTGATCTCGTCCGATGAGGCGCAGATGGCCGAAGTCGCCGAGACCTTCGATTTCATGCTCGACACCGTACCGGTCCAGCATGATCTTAACCCCTATCTCAATGCGCTGCGGTATGACGGCACCCACATCCTGGTGGGACTGCTTGAGCCGATCGATCCGGCGGTCAATGGCGGCTCGCTGATCTTCAAGCGTCGTGTACTGGCAGGTTCATTGATCGGCGGCATGCCGGAAACCCAGGAAGTGCTCGACTTCTGCGCTGAAAACGGTATTACCTGCGATGTCGAAATGATCAATATCGATCAGATCAACGAAGCCTTCGAGCGCATGCAGAAGGGTGATGTGAAATATCGCTTTGTTATCGACATGGCTTCGCTCAAGGCGCAGTCTGCCGCCTGAGATGGCCCTTGCCATGTGATGCAGTTTTTAACCGGCGTCCCAGGGCGCCGGTTTTTTGTATCATGGCTGCTTCCGTCAGCAGGAGAGGAACATGGGCAGCGACGAATATTATATGCATCGAGCGCTCGATCAGGCGCATCTGGCGCTTGCGGCCGGCGAAGTGCCGATCGGGGCGGTAGTCGTCAATGCTGCCGGAGATATCATCGGTGAGGGCTTCAACGCCCCGGTTACCCGCCATGACCCCACAGCGCATGCAGAAATCCGAGCACTGCGTGATGCCGGTGAACGGCTCGGTAATTATCGGCTGGGGGGATGTAGCCTGTTCGTAACGGTTGAGCCCTGTCTGATGTGCACTGGCGCCATTATTCAGGCACGCATCAAACGGCTGGTTTATGGCGTTGCCGAGCCGAAGACCGGGATGGCCGAGTCCCGGGCCAACCTGTTTGCGCAGCCCTGGTTCAATCATATGGTGCTGGTGGATTCCGGTGTCCGGTCCGGCAAGGCTCGACGACTGATGAGAGAGTTCTTCGCCGCACGTCGCTTGCATCAACAGGAAGTCGCTTCGCCGAGCAAGGGGCAGGTCTCGGATGACCCGAACTGGCGGGATGATACGTCTACGTCGGCATGATCCTGTCGCGGCCGGCCTGCTTGGCGCGATAGAGCGCCATATCGGCATCATCAATCAACTCTTCGATATCAAACAGCCCGTCAGCGCAGTCGAAACCGATGCTGACCGTCAGCCACCCCCCCGTATGAGGCTGTTCAAGCTCGAGCAGATTTACCTCCCGGCGGATGCGTTCGGCACACAGAGCCGCTTCGTCTTCCTCGGCTTCGGGCAGAAAGGCCACGAACTCTTCTCCACCATAGCGGGCAAGCAGTCCGCCACTGGCTTCGATCGGACGACGAGCGACTTCGGCAACACACTTGAGATAGTGGTCTCCGCGAGCATGGCCAAAATGATCGTTGACCGTCTTGAAATGGTCGATATCGATCAGTAATACGGCACCGCCGTGGCTGCTCAGCCGTTCGGTGGCCCACTCCATGAAGTAGCGGCGATTGGGCAACTGGGTCAGCTCGTCGTGACGGGCCAGCCATTCGACTTCAGCCTGCAGGGCAATGCGGGCCTCGACTTCGTTGCGTAATCGACGATTGGCGTTCACCACGCCGCTGTGCTTGCTGCGCAGCCGCTGGTGGTAATACATCACCAGGTAGAGCATTAGCGCAAAGGCCAGGCCGGTCAAGAGCAGCAGGGCAGGCAGACTGGCACGCTCGGCAAACAGTCGATCCATGGTTGGCTGAGTGCAGAGCGTGAAGTTGCTGTCGCCCAGGGTGACCAGATTGCAGTAACGATCTTCGCTGAGGCGGTGGCCGTTACCGGTACTGAATAGCCCTTGCTGATCATGATGAATGGTGAACAGAAAGTCGTCGGTAGCCGTCATCCGTGCACCCAGTTGATGAAACAGCTCAGAGAGCGACAGGTTGAACACCACAGCACCTCGGCCGGGACGCTCTTCACTGCCCTCATCGATCGGGAAGTAGAGGCCGATCGAGCGTTCCGTGGCGTGGACATCGAATATTCCAGCGCTACTTTGCTGCCCATAACCAAAGACCTGCTGTAGCGCCTCCCGAACGGCGGGGGTATCTGTGGGAGGGGGCGACTCTCCGGCATGGCGGCTGACAACCCGACGCAGCCGGCGCTCACGATCGAACCAGCCAATGGATTCGATATCGGGAAAGTCCCTCAGCATCAGCTGACTTCGTTGTTGCCATTCCGTTTGCCCGGGTAATCCCGGTGTGCTCTGCCAGCTCTGACTGAAGCGCTGCATGGCTCCGTTCTGAACGGCCAGCATGCGCCCCATGCTTTCGCTCAAGGTGTCACCAGCAGAGAGGGCCAGGTGATTGACCTGATACAGGTTCTGGCTGTTCTGAAAATGCCACAGTGTCAGGGTAATGATGACCGCCAGCAGAGCCCCGGCCTTGGCCAGCCGAATCGGACGGCGGTGGCGCCCGAGCTGACGGTGCAGGTCGATCGCTTCCGCCAGTAACAGCAACCCCAGTGTCAGGCCGCTCGGCGGTGTCAGTCCGGTATCCTCGTTGAAATCGAAGTGGAGCTGTTCAAGCAACTGAGTGAGACTGAGCAGCACGGCGACCGTGCATAACAGAGGTGCGATCAGATGGGGGCGTCTGAAGAGTAGCGGCGGCAGAACCAGCAGCAACAGTGTCAGCGTGATAAGAATCGATGGCCGCAGCGCATAGAAGGCGTTTTCTCCCGGCCAGAGATCGAAAAGATGCGCCCAGGTGCTATAGCCGATCCAGCTGTCAGGCAGAATGAAGCTGAGCACGAAAAGCACCAACATGGCCAGCGCCGGGAGACTGCTCAGACGCGCTACCCGATACATTTTCATCCGACGCAGGAGCAGGCTCAGGCCAATCAGCGCCATGGTGCTCCCCAGCAGGCTTTGCTGACTGCTGCCAATGATCAGTTCTACCCCGATGCTCAATAACGCCAGCAGGTTCAGCAACAGGGGAAGTCGTCGCAGATCAGGGTGCGGCATCAGGGGCGACGACGTTAAATAATGAGGAACGCGAGGCAGTTCGGTTATCGATCAAGGGGGAGAATTGACGTTGGCTGCGTGTAACGTAGCTTAGAATCTCATGGTAGCGACGAATGTTGCGGACATAATAGACCGCACCCTTGCCACGGGCGAAGCCGTGAGGAAGCGTCTGATACCAGCGGCTTTCCTGCAAGCGTGGCAGCATTTCCCGGACATCTTCCCAGCTGTCGGGGTCGAGACCCTGTCGATCTGCCAGCAGACGAGCATCGGCAAGATGGCCCATGCCAATATTGTAGGCTGCCAGCGCCATCCACAGCCGATCCGGAGAGGGAATGTCGTCGGGTAGTCGCTCCACCAGCTCCTTGAGATAGCGCGCCCCACCATCAATGCTCTGGACAGGATTGATACGATTATCGACCCCCATGCGAGCGGCAGTGGTGCGGGTCAGCATCATCATGCCGCGAACGCCGGTCGGCGATGTGGCTCTGGGATTCCAGTGTGACTCCTGGTAGCTGATGGCAGCGAGCAGCTTCCAGTCAAAGCCGGTTTTACGCGCGGCGGCGAGAAAGTCATCCGTCCATTTGTCGAGATGCTTGCGCGTCTGACTGATGAAGCGTCGGGCGCCGACATACTCCAGGTAGTCGTCGTGTCCGAAATAGCGCCGCTTCAATCGCGCCAGTTCGCCGTTGGCGCGCATCCGATCGATAAAGCGATTGGCTCGGTTGAGCAGCGAGAGATCCCCGTTATCAGGGAATGCCCAGGCCAGTGTCAGCGGCTGGCCCAGCTTGAAGCCGTTTTCCACGCCGGGAAAGAAAATGCGACTGAGCTTGAAGGCATGAGCATAGATGACTGCAGCATCAAGCTGGCCATTGGCCACCATGGCGATCAGATCGGTATTTTCCAGTTTGTGGGTCTCCCGCCAGACCAGTTTCGGGTGATCGCGGCGTGCGTTGCGCAGTGCCAGCACGTTACCGGAATTGGCCAGTACCCCGATTTTCAGCTCCTCCAGGTCCTCCACTGAGGTTGGCGGATGCAAACCGCGGCGATAGATGACCATCGGTTGCAGTGACATGATCGGGCGGGAGTAGCGAATGCCTGGCGTCAGGGGGTCGAGCACCAGCCCTGCGGCCCCGAGATCGGCGGCACCACTGCGCACGGCATCGAGCACGCCTTCGATGTGATGGCTGCGATCGACGGCGAGGCTGACTCCCAGCTCACTGGCAAAGCGGCGCACCAGCTCGTATTCGAAACCGGTTGGTCCCTGGCGGCCCTCGTAATAGGTCGTCGGGGTATTGCGCGTATAGAGCTGGAGAAAGTCGCGGGTATGAATGGCCGCCAAAGTGGAACTCTGGCCGGGCAGCCAGTCGAATCGCGGCAACAGATTGCGCTCGGGCGTCGCGAGCGACCCCATTCCGACCAGCAGCACCAGCAGCCATCGGCGGTGATAAAGTGCCTTGGGCATATTCGGGTCAATGGCTGTAGACGTCATCACCATACGCGCCCGCGCGCGTCGGGACCAGACATTTGCACCCGGGTCTTAGCCAGCCAGTGTGCTTTCCAGTATCATGACGAGCCGGTACAAGGCCGCGCCGAGGCGCTGCCGGGCCTGATTGCCCGACACACCCATCATGCTAGTTGCAGAGGCTTTTGTTCGTCATGCTCGAACTGCGAGGCCAGAGCGCCCTCTCTTCCTTCCGCCATGCCCGCCTGCTCGATCGTCTGCGTGAAGTTGCCGATTGCGTGACAGAGGTGACCGCCAGCTGGCGCTACTTTGTCGATGTCGATGATATCGATACGCCAACCCGTGAACGACTGGAGCAGCTGCTCGAAGCCAGCACAAAGCCGGAGTCGGCGCGCTCGGAAGGGGCGCTCTATCTGGTAGTGCCTCGTCTGGGGACGCTGTCACCCTGGGCATCCAAGGCAACGGACATCGCGCACAATTGCGGTCTTGATGGGGTCCGCCGCATCGAGCGTGGCACGGCATGGCGAGTGCAGACATCCGATATGCCCTCTAAGGAACAGGCCGAGGCGATCATGGCCGAGCTGCATGATCGCATGACGCAGACCGTGCTGTTCGACTCGAGTGACGCGGCCCGGTTGTTCAATCATCCCGAGCCGCAGTCCGAGACCTCTATCGACATTCTGGCCGATGGACGCGAGGCGCTGGTAGCTGCCAATGGCGAACTGGGGCTGGCGCTGGCGGAAGATGAAATCGACTATCTGGTGAATGCGTTTACCGAGCTGGGGCGCAACCCCAGTGATGTCGAACTGATGATGTTCGCCCAGGCGAACTCCGAGCACTGCCGTCACAAGATCTTCAACGCCGACTGGATCATCGATGGCGAGGCCCAGCCGCGTTCACTGTTCAAAATGATCCGCAATACAACAGAGCACAGTGGCGCGGATGTGCTTTCAGCCTACAGTGATAATGCGGCGATCATCCGTGGTCATGAGGCGGGACGCTTTCTGGCCGACCCTGAAAGCCGGCGCTATACCCAGCACCATGAGCCGATCCACATTCTGATGAAAGTGGAAACGCATAATCATCCGACTGCGATTGCGCCCTGGCCGGGGGCCTCGACCGGTGCCGGTGGCGAAATCCGGGACGAGGGCGCCACCGGGCGTGGTGGCAAGCCCAAGGCCGGAATGACCGGGTTTTCGGTCTCCAACCTGCGTATTCCCGATTTCATTCAGCCATGGGAAGCCTTCGACTACGGCAAGCCCGAACGTATCCGCAGCGCGCTGGACATCATGCTGGAAGCGCCGATCGGTGCGGCTTCGTTCAATAACGAGTTCGGCCGCACAGCGCTCAATGGCTACTTTCGCACCTATGAGCATGATTTCATTGGCCAGGGTGGCATCGAGCGCCGCGGTTATCACAAGCCGATCATGCTGGCCGGTGGTTACGGCAACATTCGCGATGAGCATGTGACCAAGGGCGATATTCCGGCCGGTGCGAAGCTGATCGTGATGGGCGGTCCGGCGATGCTGATCGGTCTCGGCGGCGGCGCGGCTTCGTCGGTGACATCCGGTAGTGCCGGCGCCGAACTCGACTTCGCCTCGGTGCAACGTGACAACCCGGAAATGGAGCGTCGTGCCCAGGAGGTCATTGACCGTTGTATTGCGCTGGGCATGGCCAACCCCATCGCCTTCATTCATGACGTCGGTGCCGGCGGTCTCTCCAATGCGTTGCCGGAGCTGGTCAAGGATGGCGGTCGTGGCGGTCGTTTCGAGCTGCGCGATGTGCAAAGCGCCGAGCCCGGTATGACACCGCTGGAGATCTGGTGCAATGAAGCCCAGGAACGCTATGTGCTGGCAGTGGCCCCGGATGATCTGGCGCGCTTTGAAGCACTCTGTGAGCGTGAGCGGTGCCCGTTTGCCGTAGTGGGCGAGGCTACTGAAGCGCATCGCCTGACGGTGACCGATAGCCACTTCGAGAGTACGCCGATCGATCTGCCGATGGACGTGCTGTTCGGCAAGCCGCCGAAAATGAGTCGCAGCTTTGAGCGTTACGAGCCCGAATTGCCCGGCGTGATGCTTGATAACCTCGATCTGCACGAAGCCTTTACCCGGGTGCTGCAGCTGCCGGCAGTGGCCTCCAAGAGTTTTTTGATCACCATTGGCGATCGCTCGATCGGCGGGATGACCGCACGTGACCAGATGGTCGGGCCCTGGCAGGTCCCGGTGGCGGACTGTGCTGTCACTACGGCGTCCTACGACACCCATGCCGGTGAAGGGATGGCGGTGGGTGAGCGTACTCCGACTGCGCTGATCTCGGCGGCCGCTTCGGCACGGCTGGCTGTGACCGAAGCGATCACCAACCTGATGGCGGCACCGGTCGAACGCCTCGAGGATATCCGCCTGTCGGCCAACTGGATGAGTGCAGCCGATCATGTCGGCGAAAATCAGGCGCTGTATGACGCGGTATATGCGGTAGGCATGGAGCTCTGTCCGGCACTGGGCGTGGCAATCCCGGTAGGCAAGGATTCGATGTCGATGCAGACCGGCTGGCAGGAGGACGATCAGCAGAAGGCCGTTACTGCACCGCTGTCACTCATTGCCACTGCCTTTGCGCCCGTCAGCGATGCACAGCGGACCCTGACGCCCCAGCTGCGCACGGATGCCGGCGACACCGATCTGATTCTGATCGATCTGGGCCGAGGCCGGAACCGACTGGGGGCTTCGGCGCTCGCTCAGGTTTACGGCCAGGTCGGCAACGAGGCACCGGACCTCAACGACCCCGAGGATCTGAAAGCGCTGTTTGCGGTCATTCAGGGGCTCAATCGCGATGGGCGATTGCTGGCTTATCACGATCGCAGTGATGGCGGCATGCTGGTGACCATCGCCGAAATGGCGTTTGCCGGCCATGTCGGTGTGACCATTGGCCTGGATTGGCTGGTCGATCAACCGCTACAGGCGATGGATGTTCTTTTCAACGAAGAACCCGGTGCCGTGATTCAGGTTCGCCGCGAGGATACCGAAGCAGTTCTCTCGCAGCTTTCGGCCAGTGGGCTGGGGGGCTGTTCGGGTGTGGTGGCGCGTCTCTCCGAGGACGATCAACTGCGGGTGACGCTGTTTGGCGAACCTCTGATTGAAATGTCGCGCGTAGAGGCCATGCGCAGCTGGAGCGAGACCAGTTACCGAATGCAGCGACTGCGTGATAATCCCGAATGTGCCGATCAGGAGTTCGATACGCTGCTGGATACCCGGGACCCGGGGCTTTCCGCCAATCTCACCTTCGATGTCGATGAGGATATCGCCGCACCCTATCTCAATACCGGCGCGGCCCCGAAGGTGGCGATCCTGCGCGAGCAGGGTGTCAATGGCCAGATGGAAATGGCCAATGGCTTCGTGCGGGCCGGATTCGAGGCCATCGATGTCCATATGTCGGATATTCTGGCCGGGCAGGTGGATCTGACGGATTTTCGCGGTGCCGTGGCCTGTGGCGGATTCTCCTACGGTGATGTGCTGGGCGCCGGTGGTGGCTGGGCCAAGTCGATCCTGTTCAATACCCGCGCCCGTGATCAGTTTGCGGCTTTCTTCGAGCGCGAGGACACTTTTGCGCTCGGCGTGTGTAACGGCTGTCAGATGTTCGCCCGGCTGCACGAGCTGATCCCCGGCACCGAGCACTGGCCGACTTTTGTGCGCAATCGTTCGGAGCAGTTCGAGGCGCGGGTATCGATGGTACGCATCGAGCGCAGCCCGTCGATCCTGCTGGATGGCATGGCGGGGTCGACCTTGCCGATTGCGGTCGCCCATGGCGAAGGGCTGGCAAGCTTCCGGGACGATGGCCATCTGCGACGTGCTCAGGCCAGTGGCACCGTGGCATTGCGCTATATCGACAATCACGGTGAGCTGACAACCCGGTATCCGGCCAACCCCAATGGTTCACCGGCCGGTATTACCGGCATGACCAGTCAGGATGGCCGGGTCACCATCATGATGCCGCACCCCGAGCGGGTGACGCGGGCGATCACCAACTCCTGGCAGCCTGACGGCTGGACACAGGATGGTGGCTGGATGCGGCTGTTCCGCAACGCTCGCAAATGGCTGAACTGACAGCGCGACAGAGATGAAAACGCTCCCGTCGGGCAGACCGGCGGGAGCGCGGGCAGGCAGTCTGCAGGACTGAAATCAGTTCTGCGGACGCGCCGCCGGGTTGAAAAAGCGCACCATCGGCTCATCAGCCAGCAATGGGGCGGTACCTTCCTTGAATGGGGCGTAATGTGGCATCTGCATATGCTGCTCGAAAGCGTCGCGATCAGTATAGACCTCGTGCAGAATCACCTTGTTACTGCCGTCTTCGGGTACAAGTACATCGAACTGGTGACAGCCATGTTCATTGGCCAGTGACTCGTTGGCATCGTTGTGGGCAAGCGCCAGAAAGGCATCGAGTTCACCTTCGCGCACGTTGAATTCGGCAATGACCACAAACTGTCCCACGGCTTCACTCATTGGAGTCTCCTTGCTGTAAGCGGTAATGCCAATTTCTGCCATCGGCAGGTGGCGCATACCGGTCAGGGGTGATCTATGTTGGGGTGGCTGCCACTACTGTCGCTGTCTGACGGCAGAAGCGCAACCGGAGAGCGGCCTGCAACCGTTACCAGCACGGTCAGGTGTATTGTCAGTGCACTCGGGGGGCTTCTCCCATGCCGAGTCGCTCATGCAATTCGGCGACAGCGCTGCGCAGTAACTCGAGCAAGCCGGGCAGCAGTGCGATGCCCTGTTCAGGACCCTCGACAAATTGCTCGACACTGACATGAATACCCTCACCATGAATCACCAGTTTGGCGGCCTTCAGCGTATTCATGACATCATTGGTGGCTTCGAGCAAAGCGGTGCGGTCACTACCGGCACCGGCCTGCCAGGCGCCAGGAAGCATGAGCTGAAAGAAGGCGGGTTCATCCTCGGCCACCACCAGCACAAACTCCAGACCTTCATGGGTGATGCGCAGTGCATGGGCATCGATCAGCTCGCATTCATAGGATTGCGACTGCAGGTCGTGCAGATAGCGCGCCAGTTGCGCATTGGGTTGCATGAGCTGACTCCTCGATGATGAATGATGTCCCGTGGTGTCATGTCGGCTATCACGGGACCGGAAAACAGGTGATATGGACATGGTAGCCCTGCGACCCTATCAGCAGGAGGCCGTGACCCGGGTCGTGCGTCACTTTCGTGACAGCAGTGAGCCGGCAGTGGTGGTGTTACCCACCGGTAGCGGCAAGAGTCTGGTCATTGCCGAGCTGGCACGCCTGGCACGGGGCAGGGTACTGGTACTGGCCCATGTGCGCGAGCTGGTTGAGCAGAATCATGCCAAATACGAGGCCTATGGTCTCAGGGCCGATATCTTCAGTGCCGGCCTGGGGCGGCGCGAGAGCGAACGCCAGGTTGTATTCGGTTCGGTGCAATCGGTGGTCAATCACCCCGGAGCCTTCGCCGATGGCGCGTTTACCCTGCTGGTGATCGATGAGTGTCATCGTGTGCCGCCGGATGTCGCCGACAGCGAACGCAAGCCGGCAAAACCTTCGAGTTATCGCCGTGTCATTGATCATTTGCGTGCGGCCAATCCGAATCTCAAGGTATTGGGGCTGACCGCTACGCCTTATCGACTGGGTCAGGGGTTTATCTATTACCGTCACTATCATGGCATGGTATGTGGCCCCGAAAGCAGCTTCTTTCGTGCCTGCGTTTTCGAACAGCCGCTGCGTGTGATGGTGCGACAGGGCTATCTTGCCGAGCCGAAGCGTATCGATGCCACCCTGGCAATGTATGATTTTTCCCGCCTTGAGCCGAAGCGGGGCGGACGCTTTGCCGAGGAGGAACTCAACCGGGTCGTACAGGGTAATCGCGCCACGCCACGGATTGTCGATGATGTGCTGATGCACGCTCGTGCCCGTCAGGGGGTGATGATTTTTGCCGCTACCGTGGCGCATGCCGAGGAGATCGTCGGCTACCTGCCCGGAGATACCACGGCGTTGATTACCGGTACCACGTCCGGGGATGAGCGTGAACGCCTGATCAGTGCCTTCAAGACCGGGGCTTTGAAGTATCTGGTCAATGTCTCGGTGCTCACCACCGGTTTCGATGCCCCCCATGTCGATCTGATCGCCATTCTGAGGCCGACCGAATCGGTGGGTCTTTATCAGCAGATTGCCGGCCGCGGCCTGCGTCTTGCAGCGAACAAGCACGACTGCCTGATCCTTGACTATGCCGGTAATCCCTGGGATCTCTATGCCCCCGAGATCAGTACACCCAAACCGCCTGGTGATAGCGAACCGGTACAGGTCGAGTGTCCGCAGTGCGGTTTTGCCAACATCTTCTGGGGCAAGCGAGATGGCGAACTGGTGATCGAGCATTACGGACGTCGCTGCCAGGGGTTGGTTGATGCGCATGGCGCGCATGTCTCCGGTGAGGTAGCAGCGTCCGGTGAAAGCGTGCACCAATGCGATTTCCGCTTTCGCTACAAGGTATGTGATCAGTGTGGTGCGGAAAACGATATTGCCGCACGCCGCTGTCATGGTTGCCAGGCGTTGATGGTGGATGCGGACGATAAACTGCGTGATGCCCTGCGGTTGCGCGATGCCAGGGTACTGCGGGTCAGTGGCATGACCCTGGAGGAAACCGTTAATGGTCGAGGACTGCGTCGGCTGAAGATTACCCACCATGATGAGGAGGGCGCGACGCTGGAGGAGTGGTTTGCGATGGAAACACCAGCGCAGCGCCGCGTATTTCATGCTGCCTTTCTGCGCTACCACATGCGCGCACCAGGGCTCGACTGGCGACCCTCATCAATCGATGAAGTGCTTGAGCAGCAATATCGACTGCGTGCTGCAGACTTCGTGATCGGCCGCCGGGTGGGGCGCTACTGGCAGGTTCGTGACAAGCTGTTTGATTATGAAGGACGGTATCGTACTGCTGATAGTGCCGGCTGAAAGCGAGTTATGCGTTAAATAGCGAATGACGATTTGCTACAATGGAGGTATTGCCAAATCGGCAATGCACTCCGCCGCATCCGCGGCCCATGAATCGTTCGTAACCAGGAGTTTGGCCATGAGCTGGACAACCCCCGAAGTCAAGGAAGTCTGTGTGGGTATGGAAGTCAACGACTATCTGCCTGCCGAATTTTGAGCACTGACAGCACTCCGCGCCTGCGGATTCGTGTGCTGGGGGCAGCCGCCGGTGGCGGCCTGCCTCAATGGAATTGCCGCTGCGAGGTCTGCCGCCTTGCACGTACCGAGCCGAATCGGGTCAAACCGCGTACCCAATCCTCCATTGCGGTCTCCGTGGATGGCCAGCGCTGGGCTCTGATCAATTGCGCGCCCGAAATCCTGACGCAGCTTCATCGCGAACCGGCACTGCATCCGTGTGAAGGGGAGCGTCATACACCGATCGAAGCAGTGCTGCTGACCAATGGTGATGTCGATCATGTCGCCGGCCTGCTCAGTCTGCGTGAGCGTTCGCCCTGGCGACTGTACGCCACGCCGGAGATTCATGGCGTATTGCGTAACAACCCGATTTTCAACGTGCTGGCGCCTGATTGCGTTGAGCGACTCGATGTGGCGCTTGATAGCCATATCGAGCTGCTCCCCGGGCTGTTGGTTCGTATTTTTGCCGTGCCCGGCAAGACGGCGCTCTATCTCGAGGGTGATGAGGTCGAGATCGGTGCCGAGGGCGAAGCGACCATCGGCGTGGAGTTTGCTCTCCATGGCCAGCGGATTTACTACATTCCGGGCTGTGCAACGCTGACGCCCGGGCTGGCCGCGCGGCTTGAAGGCGCCGATGCGCTGCTGTTCGACGGCACCCTGTGGCGCGATGACGAAATGATTATTGCCGGGGTTGGACAGAAGACCGGTCAACGTATGGGGCACATGTCGATGTCCGGTACCGATGGCAGTATCGCGGCGCTGGCCGGGCTGAATCTCGGACGGCGCATATTCGTGCATATCAACAATACCAATCCGGTGTTGATCGAGGACTCGCCCGAGCGGCGCGAGGCTGAGCAGGCCGGTTGGGAAATTGCCTTTGACGGCATGGAGATTGAACCTTGAATCAGCCGTCCGTAACCGAGCAGGCGACGCTGACCGCCGATGGGCTTGAGGCGAGACTGCGCGAGATTGGCGAGCAGCGCTATCATCATCGCCACCCGTTCCAGCTGATGCTGCAAAACGGTGAACTCGATCGACGTCAGGTGCGCGCCTGGGCACTCAATCGCTACTACTATCAGGCGATGATTCCGATCAAGGATGCGTCTTTGATGGCTCGCCTCGAAGATCCCGAATGGCGCCGCGAGTGGCGTACCCGGCTGGTCGACCACGACGGTGAGGCGCCGGGAGAGGGCGGCATCGAGCGTTGGCTGAAACTGACCGATGGGCTTGGCTTCGAGCGCGAGCTGGTACAGTCGACCCGTGCCATTCTGCCGGGCACTCGTTTTGCAGTGGAGGCCTATGTCCATTTTGTGCGGGATCGCTCGCTGCTTGAAGCGATCGCCTCATCGCTGACCGAGCTGTTCTCGCCGAAGGTGATTGGTACCCGCGTTTCCGGCATGCTGGAGCACTACGATTTCATCTCCGAAGAGACGCTGGCCTATTTTCGGCCGCGTCTTACCCAGGCGCCCCGTGATGCCGAGCGGGCACTGAGCTACGTGCGCGAGCACGCGCGCCGTGCTGATCAGCAACAGGCCGTGATGGCCGCGCTTGAATTCAAATGCGATGTGCTCTGGACCATGCTTGATGCACTGCATCATGCCTATATCGATGGTCATGTGCCGCCGGGCGCCTGGGATGGTGAGAGTGGCCTGGTGGCCGGAGCGACACCATGAGCGCGTCGCTCGACGAAGACTCGATTGTTCGATTGCCTCGAGGCGTTCGCCTGCGGCATGACCAGGCGCGTGGCGGCTGGGTGCTGCTGGCGCCAGAGCGAGTGTTTCAGCTCGATGCCATTGCGCATGCTGTGGTCGAGCGGGTCGATGGTGAGCGCAGTGTGGCCGCTATCATTGATGATCTGGCGACCAGTTTCGAGGCCGAACGTGAGCGAATTCATGATGATGTTCTCGCCCTGTTCCGATCCCTGATCGACAAGGGCATTATGGAGGTGGCATGACCAACGCCACGACAGCCGCGGCGGAGCCCGCGGCACCGAGCATTGCGCCCCCGATGGGCATGCTGGCCGAGCTGACTCATCGCTGCCCGCTGCAATGTCCCTATTGTTCCAATCCGGTCGAGCTCGAGCGCAAGTCCAACGAGCTCGATACCGCGGCCTGGCAACGGGTCCTGCGTGAGGCGGCCGAACTTGGTGTGTTGCAGGTGCATCTCTCCGGTGGCGAGCCGGCAGCGCGGCGCGATCTGGTCGAGCTGGTCAGGACCTGCGCCGAGGTAGGGCTCTACTCCAATCTGATTACTGCCGGCGTCAATATCTCTCCGGATAAGCTGCGGGAGCTCTACGATGCCGGACTCGATCATGTTCAGCTCTCCTTCCAGGGCGCGACTGCCGAGGTGACCGAGGAGGTCTCCAATCTGCCTGGCGCCCATGCCAAAAAGCGTGCCTTCGCCGGCGAGGTGCGTGCGCTGGGGCTACCGCTGACCGTCAATGCGGTCATTCATCGTGCCAATATCCATCAGATCGATGACTTCGTTGACCTGGCGCTGGAACTGGACGCCCGTCGCCTCGAAATTGCTCACGCGCAGTATTATGGCTGGGCGCTGGCCAATCGTGCGGCACTGATGCCGAGGCGTGGCCAGGTGATGGAGGCGATCGATCGTGTCGAAGCAGCCCGTCAGCGCTTGCAGGGTCGGCTGACCATCGACGCTGTGGTACCGGATTATTATGCGCGCCTGCCCAAACCGTGCATGAATGGCTGGGGGCGCCAGTCGCTCAATATCACGCCCTCTGGCAAGGGGTTGCCCTGTCATGCGGCTGAAACCATTCCCGGGCTGGAGTTCTGGAATGTGCGCGACCATTCGCTGGCCGAAATCTGGCAGCAGTCACCAGCCTTTAACGCTTTTCGTGGTACCGATTTCCTGCCGGATGCCTGTCAGAGCTGTGACCGTCGTGAGATCGACTGGGGTGGCTGCCGCTGTCAGGCGTTGATGATGACCGGCGATGCGACCCAGATGGATCCGGTGTGCGAGATGTCACCCTATCATGATGACATTCAACAGCTCGCCATTGTGGATGCCGAGCGTGACGAGCCGTTTCGCTATCGTCGCTTTGAGCGCCGTCGGCCGGTGCAGGAGAGCGATACCCCGACCGAAGTCTCTTCCTGAGCGGGCTGCAGCGGCAGGGGTGTCGGCGGCGGTCAAGCCTGATAGACTGGCTCCTGGCGTCCCTGTACCGGGGATATTCCATCCCGCCTGAACCGACCTGCTTGCGTTGCCATGAGTGAGACTCTCGATGCGTCATCCCACGAGGATCGATTGGCTGCGCCTTCGCGGGAGGTCGCTGCGCTGGTGCGTGGCGAGCCTCTACATGAGCTTCCGGAAGATCTTTACATTCCGCCTGAAGCGCTGCGTGTCTTCCTGGAAACCTTCGAAGGTCCGCTGGATCTGCTGCTTTATCTGATTCGGCGTCAGAATCTGGACATACTTGCCATCAATGTGGCGGCGGTGACGCATCAGTACATCGAGTATGTCGAGTTGATGGAGGTCAGCGGGATCGACCTGGCGGCTGAATATCTGCTGATGGCGGCTATGCTGGCAGAGATCAAGTCGCGATCGCTGCTGCCTCGGCCGCCGGCCAGCGAGGAAGACGAAGACGAAGACCCCACGGCGGCTCTGGTGCGGCGGTTACAGGAGTACGAACAGCTGAAGCAGGCAGCCGAGGGACTTGATGAGCTGCCACGGGAAGGGCGTGACTGGTTTCCTGCCGCAGCGGCGCCACCGACACTTGAAGTGCGGATTCGCCATCCCGATGTCGAGCTGTCCGAGCTGCTGGGCGCGTTATCGAAGCTGATGCAGCGAGCCGATTTCAATCAGGCGCATACCATCACGCGTGAAGCACTCTCGACTCGTGAGCGGATGATGGCAATTCTTGACCGGGTAAGCCCCGATCATTTTACGCCTTTCGAGGCGCTGTTTACTCCGGAAGAAGGGCGTGCCGGGGTAGTGGTCACCTTCATGGCACTGCTGGAGCTGACGCGTGAGCGCTTGATCGAGCTGATTCAGAATGCGCCACTGTCGCCGATTCATGTGCGGGGGCGAGCAACGCATGAGTTTGAAGAGGATGAAGGGGAAGGCGCTTATGAAGGGGCGCTATCGGTGGCGGGCGCCGGGGAACGGGATGACGAATAAGGCCATGAGTGGTGGGAGAGGGCGATGAGCCCCGAGCTGGATCGCATTCTGGAAGGCGCTCTGCTGGCGGCTGGTGAACCACTGAGTCTGGAGCGCCTGGAAGGTCTGTTCGACGAGGGTGCTCGACCCGAGCGGCGCCTGCTGCGCGAGGCTCTCGATACTTTGCATAAGAGGCTCGAGGGGTCGGCGCTGCGACTGGAGGAGACAGCCTCCGGCTATCGCCTGCGGGTGGATGATGCGCTTTCTCCATGGGTCTCGAGACTCTGGGAGGAGCGTCCTCAGCGATACTCCCGGGCGCTGCTGGAAACGCTGGCTCTGATCGCCTATCGTCAGCCCGTTACTCGAGGAGATATCGAGGATGTCAGGGGCGTATCGGTGAGCTCATCGATCATGCGCACCCTGAGTGAGCGCGGCTGGATTCGGGTGATCGGACATCGTGAAATGCCCGGTCGTCCGGCGGTTTACGCGACGACCCGCGCCTTTCTCGATGCGTTCGGGCTGAAAACACTGGATGAGCTGCCGCCCATGCAGGCCCTGAGAGAGGGCGAGACCGCTGATTGGCTGGAGCAACTGGTCGCTACCGAGCCTGAAGCCGAGCAAGAGGGCTCATCTGCCAGTGAGTCAGAACAGGGAGCGGCCTCAAGTACTGCACAAGAGAAATCGCACGCCGCGACGGCGTCCGAACGGACCGGACTGAGTCTGGCCGACATCGGTGATCGTTTCGCGCAGCGCGTGCAGACCGGTGATGACACTACCGGTGATGCTTCGGAAACCCCGGTCGAACGTGATGACACGCTTGATGAGCGGGACACGAATACTTCTGAACAACGGGACTGACGTGCAAACGATGGATACGGAAAAACTGCAAAAGGTGCTGGCACGTGCTGGCAAGGGCTCGCGGCGTGAGATGGAGAGCGCCATCAGCGCCGGACGTGTCACTGTCAACGGGGCTACTGCAGCGCTGGGTGATCGCGTCAGCATCAATGATCATGTCAGCCTGGATGGCCGTTCGGTCGTACTGACGGCCAGCGCAGAGTCATCGCGTCGGGTGATCATGTACAACAAGCCCGAGGGGGAACTGTGTACCCGCAAGGACCCCGAAGGGCGACGGACGGTGTTTGAACGACTGCCACGCCTGAAGGGGGAGCGCTGGATTGCGATCGGTCGTCTCGATATCAATACCAGTGGTCTGCTGCTGTTTACCACCGACGGTGAGCTGGCGAATCGTCTGATGCACCCCTCGATGCAGATCGAGCGTGAATATGCTGTCCGGATCATGGGTGAGGTGACCATGGAGCATGTCCAGGCGATGGTCGAAGGCGTCATGCTCGAGGATGGCCCCGCCCGCTTTACTGATGTTCAGGAGTTTGGCGGGGAGGGCATCAATACCTGGTTTCACGTTGTGATCATGGAAGGTCGCAATCGTGAAGTGCGTCGTCTCTGGGAATCCCAGGGGCTGACGGTCAGTCGGCTCAAGCGGGTGCGCTACGGCAATATCTTTCTGGACAAGCGGGCTCGCGCCGGCGAGTGGACCGAGTTGAATCAGGAAGAGATTGACGAACTCTCTGGCATGGCGGGTCTGGAACCCCGCAGGGTGCCCGAAATGACGCCTGATGAGCGTAATCGCTGGAGCCGTGACAAGCGCAAGCGTCGTCCCGTACGAGGGCTCAAGAATACCGGTCGTCATGCTGATTCCGAAGGACGCCGCTCGGGTGAGCGCGAGTCGGGAGAGGCACGACGAAGCGGTCGGGGCAGTCGTGGCAAGGGGCGTCACTCGCACTGAGCGCGCTCATTGCTGCTTTGAGCCTTGCATCTGCGCGTTTTTGAAAGTAATATTTGCGCCGCTGTTGCGCGGGTCGTTAGCTCAGTTGGTAGAGCAGTTGGCTTTTAACCAATTGGTCGCAGGTTCGAATCCTGCACGACCCACCATCGCAACGGCAGATAGCCTGAAAGGGCTGTTGTGATGAGTATGGCAGCGGGTCGTTAGCTCAGTTGGTAGAGCAGTTGGCTTTTAACCAATTGGTCGCAGGTTCGAATCCTGCACGACCCACCAGTATCCTGCTGCCATGGCAGGTCGGTTTCGTGTAGTGACCGGGTTATATCTGCCTCAGGGTCGTTAGCTCAGTTGGTAGAGCAGTTGGCTTTTAACCAATTGGTCGCAGGTTCGAATCCTGCACGACCCACCAGACTGCCGCGCCTCGCCCCGAATGGGGCGGGGCGTTTTGCTGTCCGGCTGTTCAGAATTTATCAATGGCTTGCTGATAGCCATGAAAGGCCTTGCGCCGTTCGCGAATTCGACTGGTGAGTGCATAGTCATCTGTCTGGCGAGACAGTTTCTCGGCAATATCGAGTTGATCCAGTCCACTATCAATGTGCCCGGTGAGCTGTAGCTGTTCGGCCAGTGCCAGATGCCCCCAGGCATCATGACCGCTGCGCCCGGCGGCTTCTGCCAGCAGATTCCAGACGTCGGGATCTTCATCATGGTCACGGGCGATGTCGCGCAGCCGGGTAAAGGCCTGCTCCGGATCAAGCGCCAGCTGTGCTTCGGCGGCTATCATGCGGGCGGGGAAGTAGTCCGGTGCCAGTTCGAGAATCTGCTGTGCCCGACGCAGTGCTTCCTGGTGACGGTCGGCATCGAGAGCCGCATCGGCAGCGCTGGCTGGCACCATCAGCAGGTCAGGCTGCTGCGCGGCGATGCGATCGAATTCGGCGAGAGCGCGATCAGGGTGGTGGTGGACCGAGTCCACCAACGCCTGCAGATAGTCGAGTGCCAACGGATGGGCATTATCTTCACGGAGCTGAGTGCGGACCTCTTCGGGATGCTCCATATTGCCCGCCAGCATGACCCGGGCGCGAATCATGTCGTACTCCGGGCCGGCGTCGTGGGACATGGCGTGATATTGCGCAGCCCGGGCTCGGATATCGCTCAAGCGTGACTGGGTAAGCGGGTGAGTCAACAGGAACTCGGGCGGTGAGTTGCCCTGCAGGCTGGCCAGCTGCTCCATGGCCGCGAACATGCGGGCCATGGCTTCAGGGTCCATATTGGCGCACGCCAGGGTCTGGAGGCCGACCCGGTCGGCTTCCTGCTCATACTGACGCGAATAGGCCAGCTGGTTCTGTATTGCGGCCGCCTGAGTGCCGGCAATGGTCGCCATGCCAAGATTGCTGCCGCTGCTGCCGCCTGCCCCTGCTGCGATGACCATACCGGCCAGCAGTGCCGCCATGGTAGGGAACTGGGCACGTTCGGAAGCGGCCATCTGGCGGGCGAAGTGGTGTTGCGAGAGATGGCCGAGTTCGTGAGCCAGTACCGATGCAAAGGCATCGTGACCGGGCGCATAGCGAAACAGACCGGTATTGACGCCGACTACGCCACCGGGCACAGCGAATGCGTTGAGCATGCGACTGGAGACCAGCGTCACGATAATGTGCGGATTGCTCAGGTGCGCGCAGGGCACCAGTTGATCGACCAGCGAACGTACCCAGGTGTGGGTGATCGGATCTCGCCATTGTGACGTTTGAGCACGGAACTGACGTAGCCATGTTCGTCCGAGCTGATATTCGTTCAGCCCCTGAAAGCTGGCTTGTGAACTGCCAAGATCAGGCAGGCCATAGCTGCTTTCGGCGGTGGTCGGCAGTGCCGTGACCAGCAGGGTACCTGCCAACAGGAGGCTACCCAAGCGCTTGCGGGATGACCCGGACATCAGTGACTCCATGAGAACGACGTCGGGAGGGGCGCTGCGGTTGCGCTCCGGCAGGCCCGGCGCGATCCGTCAGGCATTGAATTGTCTGGCAAAGTGCCCTTAAATCGGGACGATTTCAAGACCCGGCATGTGTGTGTACCAGGGAGGGGCATGGACGAGAATATTGATCGGACGCTGGATGCTACCGGATTGAGTTGTCCGATGCCGCTGCTCAAGGCCAAACAGGCGTTGGCCGAAATGAACAGCGGAGAGCGACTGTATGTACGGGCAAGCGACCCCGGGTCATGGCGCGACTTTGAAAGTTTTGTTGCGATGAGCCGCCATGAGCTTGTTTCCCGCGAGGAGCGCGACGGTCTTTTCCACTATGTGCTGATCAAGGGGTGAACGAAGTTATCTTCGTTTTCCTCATTCATCCTATCCCGCAGAGCAGGCATTTTCCCAGATGACATTCAAGGCCCTGATGAAGCGGCTGGTCAGCCGTTATTTCTCCGATGAGGAAGCGATCGTGCTGGGGGGCCTGCTGATCACCGGACTGCTGGTCGTTCTGCTGTTCGGCGGCATGCTGGCCCCATTTTTCACGGCACTGATCATTGCCTTTGTGCTGCAGGGGGGCGTGAGCTGGCTGGAGCGGCGGGGATTGCCGCGACTGGTGGCAGTCGGGCTGATTTTCGTACTGTTTCTGGGCGTACTGCTGACGCTGGCACTGATTGTGCTGCCCCTGGTCTGGAATCAGCTCGCTCATCTGACCCAGGAAATCCCCGACCTGCTGGGACGCAGCCGCATACTGCTTGAAGAGCTGCGAGATCGCTATCCGACCATCATAACTCCCGATCAGATTCAGCGCTGGATCTCCGCAGCCGGCAATGAGTTCTCACTGCTGGGGCGTCGCCTGCTGAGTCTGTCACTGAATTCTCTGGGCAGCCTGCTGGGCGTGGTGATCTATCTGGTGCTGGTACCGATCCTGGTTTTCTTCATGCTCAAGGATCGCGAACGACTGATCGGTTTTCTGCTTTCCATGTTACCGAAAAAACGCGCCCTGATGACCCGCATCTGGCGGGAGATGGATGACCAGATCGCCAATTTCATTCGCGGCAAGTTCATCGAGATCGTGATTGTGGCAGTGGTGTCCTGGATCACCTTCTGGGCGCTGGGGCTCCCCTATGCCACTCTGCTGGCGTTGATCGTGGGCCTGTCGGTACTGGTGCCCTATATCGGTGCGGCGGTGGCCACCCTGCCGATTGCTGCGGTAGCAGGCCTCACCTTTGGCTTCAGCGAGCATTTTGTCTGGGTCATGGTGGCCTATGCCATTCTGCAGGCACTGGATGGCAATGTGCTGGTGCCCGTGCTCTTTTCCGAAGCGGTCAATCTGCACCCGGTGGCCATTATCCTTGCGGTGCTCTTCTTCGGCGGGATTTGGGGGTTCTGGGGAATATTCTTTGCTATTCCGCTGGCGACCCTGCTCAAGGCGCTGATGTTTGCCTGGCCGCGCAATCGTGACCGGATACAGCAGGAAGATGCTGCCTGAGCAGGGTGACAGGATGGGCTATGTGATGGGGTCGCCTGCATGCAGGGCGCGTGCCGCGGCCAGTACTTCCTCGGCGTGCCCCTCGACCTTTACCTTGCGCCAGACGCGTGCAATACGGCCAGTGGCATCGATCAGGAAGGTACTGCGTTCGATGCCTTCATGCTCCTTGCCATAGAGCTTTTTCATTCTGATGACATCAAAGGCACGGCAGAGCTGTTCATCGGGATCACTGATCAACTCGAAGGGAAAGCACTGTTTGGCCCGAAAGTTCTCGTGTTTTTTCAGGCTGTCACGCGAGACGCCGTAAATCACGGTATCCACGGCATGAAAGTCATCGCTCAGATCGCGAAAGTTCTGGCCTTCGGTGGTACAGCCGGGGGTAGCATCCTTCGGATAGAAATAGAGCACTACCTGACGTCCTTCCATATGGGTCAGGTTGATCTGCTGGTCGCTGGTCGCCGCCAGGGTCATGTCGGGGACGGCATCACCGGCTACAAGGCTCATGGCACGGACTCCTGATGAAATGAGAAGCGTGAAAACGAGTGCGGGCTCATTACATGCCGCCCGATGGGACATGTAAAGCGATGCTGCGCTGTCTGTACACCTCGGAACACGCTGAGTACCATTGGAGCCCTTGTTCGGGCAGGGTGCGTTGGCAGGCCTTCTGTTGCCAACCGTCACCGGTTCGCTCTGGTTTCATGATTCACTGCATCCACGGAAGAGGTTCGCGGGATGATCACAGGCAGCATCGTCGCCCTGGCGACGCCGATGAAGGCTGGTGGCGAGATTGACTGGGACGCACTGCGTCGTCTGGTCGAATTCCACCTCGAGCACGGGACCGACGCTATCGTTGCCGCGGGGACTACCGGTGAGCCAACCACCATGTCGGTCGAGGAACATTTCGATGTCATTCGCACCGTAGTGGAAACGGTCGGGGGACGCATTCCGGTTATTGCTGGCACCGGTGCCAATGCGACCTCCGAGGCCGTGGCGCTGGCGCGCTATGCGACCGATGTTGGCGCCGATGGCTGTCTTTCGGTCTGTCCCTATTACAACAAGCCCACTCAGGAAGGGCTCTATCAGCATTTCAAGGCAGTTGCTGAAGCCAGCGATCTGCCCATCATTCTTTATAATGTGCCCGGTCGAACCAGTGTTGATCTCTATAACGAGACGACCCTGCGACTGGCCGAGGTCGACAACATTGTCGGTCTCAAGGATGCCACCGGCAATCTCGAGCGTGCCGAGGATCTGATCGAACAGCTGCGCGACAGCGACTTCGCACTCTATTCCGGAGATGACCCCACGGCCTGTGAGTTCATGCTGGCTGGTGGGCATGGGGTTATTTCGGTGTCTGCCAATGTCGCTCCCAAAGCCATGCACGACATGTGCGAAGCGGCCCGTCGTGGTGAGTTCGAAATGGCACATCAGATCAATACCCGACTGATGCCACTGCACTCGGCACTCGGGATCGAGGCCAATCCGATTCCGGTGAAGTGGGCGCTCAATCAGATGGGGCTGGCAGCCCCGGGGATCCGATTGCCGCTGACCTGGCTATCCGAAAAGTACCGACCCACGGTCGGTGAAGCTCTTCAGCTGGCAGGAGTCATGAACACATGAGGTCACAGTATCGCTGGGTAATGACCGTGCCCCTGATGGCACTAATGGCCGGATGTAGCGGCGGTTATTACTATGATCGCAACGCCGAATACAAGGCGGCCGAGATGTCACCCCCTCTCGAGCTGCCGGCGCAGCGCAACCAGCGGCTTTATCAGAATGCCATGCCGGTGCCCGATGCCAGCAACGATTTCATGGCCAGCGATGATTTCGAAGCGCCGCGGCCGCAATCCATGTCGTCGCGTCAGTCCCGGCAGTTCGTGGAAAGTCGTCAGGCTCAGGGACAGCACTGGCTGGTCGTCAATGCAGCCCCCGGGGCCATCTGGCCGCGATTGCAGTCTTTCGTTACCCAACAGGGTTATCAGGTGTCCAGCGTCAACGGCAATGAAGGCCGTATCGTGACTGATGCCGGCACGCTATCCGTGCGTCAGGGGCTACGCAACAACTCCAGTGAGGTGTATTGCCAGCAGCAGGATGCCCCCAATGAACGTTGCCTGAACGCGTTAACAGGCTTTCTCAACCAGCAGGCGCCCGAAGGTGGTGTCTCGATGGTGGCGCAGAACCTGTCACGCAATGATCGTGTCCGGCTTGAGAACCGTGGCGGTAACTGGCAGCTGGCGGTTGCTCTTGATTTTCCGCGCGCCTGGTCCGAGTTCTCCTACCAGCTGCACAACAATTTCGCCAACGACGACCGCAAGTTTGTGGATGAGGACCGTTCACAGCGCGTCTTCATGGTGCGTTATCGCCCGGCAGGGGATGGCGGCAGCTGGATACCCTTCATGGGTGGCAAGCCTGACCTCAAGCCCTATCGCCTGATGATCGATCCAGAGGGGGATAGCGTGCACATGACGGTCACCGATCCGCAGGGGGGCAAGGTTGATCCAAAGGTAGCCCGCTCGCTGCTGGATGCGGTGGCGTCGACGCTGCGCTGATGATCCGTTTCGCCTCACTGGGCAGTGGTAGTCGCGGCAATGCCACTCTGGTGGAAACCCGTGAGACCCGCGTGCTGGTCGATTGTGGTTTTGGCGTTCGTGAGGCGATCGGACGCATGAAACAGCTGGGAGTTGAGCCACAGGCGCTTGATGCGCTGCTGGTGACCCATGAGCATCGCGATCATCTCACTGGAGTAGCAGCGCTGGCGCGGCGTTACCGATTACCCGTGCATCTCACTGTCGGCACCTGGCTGAAAGCGAAGCTGGCGCCGTCGATCGAGACGGTTCTGATAACACCGGAACAGCGATTCGAGTTGCGTGATCTGGCAGTCGATCCGGTGACGGTGCCACATGACGCCCGAGAGCCGGTTCAATTCCTGTTCGAGTGTGGCGGGCGACGCCTGGGATTACTGACCGATCTGGGGTGGGCCACCGAGCATGTGCGGCGCCGCTATCGACATTGTGATGCGCTTGTACTGGAGAGCAATCATGACCCCCGGATGCTGGCTGAAGGACCTTATCCTCCGAGCCTCAAGCGACGGGTAGGGGGGCAGCGCGGTCATCTCTCCAATGCTCAGGCCGGAGAGTTGTTGCAGCAGTTGGGCACCGATCGTCTGCAATGGCTGGTAGCATCGCATCTCTCGGAGAAGAACAATCGCCCCGAACTGGCGTACGAGGCGATCAGTCCGCTATTGGACGGGGACTGTTCCCGGCTGGTGATTGCGGCACAGAACGAAACTACCTCCTGGCAGCAGATTGCCTGACGACTGCTGACATGTCTGCCTCAAGGCATGTCTGGACAGGGCAGGCGGGGCGCTGCGTTCAACCGGTCGGACTCGGGTCCGGTCGATACTGTTTATCGGAGACTGTCATGGAAAAACGCGGCGTACTCTATTCGGGCAAGGCCAAATCGGTCTATGAAACCGACGATCCGGATCGGCTGATTCTGGAGTTTCGCGACGATACCAGTGCCTTTGATGGCAAGAAGGTCGAGCAGCTGGCGCGCAAGGGCATGGTCAACAACCGCTTCAATGCCTTCATCATGGAGCGGCTGAAGGAAGCCGGCATTCCAACGCACTTCGAACGTCTGCGTTCGGACACCGAATGTGAAGTGAAGCGTCTGACCATGATTCCGGTCGAGTGCGTGGTGCGTAACCTGTCGGCGGGTGGTCTGTGCCGTCGATTGGGTGTCGAGGAAGGCCTGACGCTCAATCCGCCGACCTTCGAGCTCTTTCTCAAGAATGATGAAAAAGGCGATCCCATGATCAATGAGTCGCTGGCCGAGACCTTTGGCTGGGCGACTCGTCAGCAGCTGCAGCTGGCCCATGAACTCACTCTGCGGGTCAATGACGTGCTTCGGGAGTTGTTCCTCGAAGGCGACATGCTGCTGGTTGATTACAAGCTCGAGTTCGGCCTTTTCCATGGCGAGATTACTCTTGGCGATGAGTTCTCGCCGGATGGTTGCCGTCTCTGGGATGCGCAAACCCGCGAGAAGATGGACAAGGATCGCTTTCGCCAGGGGCTGGGTGGTGTTATCGAAGCCTATGAAGAGGTGGGGCGACGTATCGGGGTCAACTTCGACTGACGTTACTCATGTAGCGACGGGTACCAGGGCATCCACGATGACGCGGGCCTGGGGTTCATCGCTTTCGACATGAAAGCGGACATCGACATCATGCAGGCGCACACCATAACGACGTTCATCCTTCCTGAGGCGTCGATAGGCCGGCCGGGGGTCCTGTGCCAGTACCTCACGGATCAGTGAACCGAGTACCTCGGCCTCGGGATGCGTTGCCAGCTGCTGTTCGGCGTCGCGCGTGAAGTCCACCGGCAGTAGTGTCGGAGTGTCGGCAGCATAGCCACCTCGCGCCTGCTCGACATGGTCGGCCCAGGGTAAATAGGGCTTGATATCCACTACGGGTGTGCCATCAACCAGGTCATGAGCACGTAGTCGAAGTTGAACGCCGCTTTCAGTGTCAATATCGACCAGTTCGACCAGCGAGAGCCCGAGCCGATTGGGACGATGCGTCGAGCGTGATGCAAAGACGCCAATCCGGGTGTTGCCCCCCAATCGAGGTGGGCGTACCAGTGGGGTCCACCGCTCGGGGCTGCGATGAAACAGGAAGCTCAGCCACAGGTGACTGAATTTCTCCAGACCGCGAACCGCATCGGGATGATCGAAGGGTGCCTTGAGGTTCAGGGTGGCCGTGGCACTGGGTGCAAGAGCAGGCTGACGTGGTATACCGAACTTGTCGGGATAGCAGCTACTGATCGTGCCGATGACACTGAGCGTCAGCGAAGCCGGTAACGAATTGTCGGTGAGCGGAGGCTGATCATTCATGGACGTATTATGCCACTTGCCATCAAATGCGCCATGTTGAACCGGGGCTAGCACGGCTGGCATGAAAAGCGGCCGGTCAGGACCGGCCGCCAGCGAATCGCTCTGCATCCGCATATGTTCGGCTTCAGGTCAGGCTGCCTTCGGCCAGAGTGATTGAATCTCATTGGGCAACTGATCGGTCACGCGATTGATCTGACCCTGATCCAGTTTTTGCTCCAGCAGATGGAAAACGCCGCGCGTGGCCTGATGCACATCAAGCTCATTATGGCCCACGGCGTGGTGGCGAACGTGCTCAAGGAATTCTTCGGCAGTGTGGTATTTCTGCGGCGTATCAGCCGGTTTCCAGCCATCAAAGAAGATGCCGGTCAACATTACCGGGAGTTGACTGGAAAGACTGGCCGCCATATCTACCGTGATACGATCCCGCAGTGTATGCAGTACCGCGCGCAATGCACCATACGCCTGCTCGGGTGTATCGAGATCGAGTTCCTTTTTCAGATCCTGCAGCCAGATATCGGTTTCCTGAACGCTACGGCTGAGAACATCGGGACGGTTCTGACTCATGACTTGCCTCCCTGTCATGTAGCATGAATCCGTGCGGCAGGTCATTGCCGCAATCTCATGTTCAGTTCTGGATGATGATGCGCATCCTTGTCAAAGATTGACCCGCTGACTTCACCCACTGTTACGAAATACGGCAGAATGCTTGCGTTGGTCACCCGGAGGTGACCGGTTAAGACAGTCCAGGAGAGTGGCTGATGCTGGATCGATTACGGTTACGGGAAGCCAGAACCGAGGATGCGGCTGATCAGGCCGAAGTCTTTTATCATGCTGTCATGCAGGGTGCGGCAGGCCATTACAATCGGGAGCAGCGTGAGGCCTGGGTAGCGGCGCTGCCACGGGAAGCTGCCGCCTGGGTGGTGCGCCATCTTCACTATCGAACTGTTATTGCTGAACTTGATCGGCGTTGCGTAGGGTTTTGCGAGCTTGATCTGGAGCCGACACGTCGTACCGCTGCCATTGTCACTCTTTATGTCTGGCCATCGCTGGCCGGAAGAGGCATTGGTAGCCGTCTGCTGGCAGCAGCACTGGCTCAGGCGTATGAGGCTGGAGTCTCAGGAGTGACGCTCGAATCCAGTCTGATGATGGCGCCCTGGTTGCGTGCCAACGGTTGGGAGCATTTGGGCAGTGATGTGGTCGAACGAGAAGGTGTTTCGCTGCCTCGTGAACGGTTCCGTCATGCATTGACGGCCGATGACAGTATCTTTCGGCAAAATGCCGGGGCCTGAGCAGCATTTTCTTGCCCGCTTGCAACGAAAACGGTAATCGCATGGCTGACGCATACGACCCACTTCTGTTTGTGGAAAAACGCATTAATACCAGTTTTTTGACGATGGCCTTTGCGGTCTCGGTGGCGGGAGGTATCACCCTCCTGATGCTGGCCTGGCAACAGCACCGCTGGCAGTTGCCGGTGCCTATCGGTCTGCTGTTGCTGGCCTGGGGCATGATGATGGGCGGTAATCTGCGTCGGCGTCGTCAACTCTCACCGATACTGCGCCTGGAATCCGATCGTCTGCGTTATATCGGCGCACCGGCGTGGGCGCCGCGCTTGCACGACATTCCCTATGATGAGATTACCTCCATTGAAAAGGAGAACCGCTCGGTCATGCGTCTGCGATTGGCCTCCGCGAGAAGACCCCGCACGATACCGATCGGGCTGCTGCCCAGGGCCGAACGTCGTCGTTTCAGTGAAGCGCTCAGGGCGCGCTGTCATAATAACGACGCTTCCAGCGCTCGATCGATAGCGGAGTCCTGAAGACGAGCGGTTCATCAGAATGCCGGTAATAACCCGCGCGTTCCCGGGCGGTTACCACAATGAAAGGGCCCGTACCATGGGGTATGGGCCCTTGCCGTAATCCGACATTCCTCGATCAGGAGATAAAGTCGATGATGCCGCCTTCCACACGCAGTGCCGCGCCGGTAGTGGCAGAGGCCTGAGGAGAAGCCGCATAGACGCTCATGCTGGCCACCTCATCCACCTCGGCCATGCGCTGGATGATCGAGCTGGGCCGGTTCTCCATGACAAATTCGGCGCCCACTTCCTTCACCGACTTGCCACGCTCCCTGGCCATGCCTTCCAGCATGTTCTCCACGCCCTCGGAGCGGGTAGGGCCGGGCAGAATCGAATTAACGGTGACGCCAGTTCCGGCCAGTGCCTTGGCCAGGCCGCGTGCCAGCGAGACCACGGCTGTCTTGGTCACACCGTAGTGAATCATGTCGGCCGGGATATTGTAGGAGGATTCGCTTCCCAGGAACTGGATACGGCCCCAGCCGCGCTCCCGCATGCCGCGTGCATAGTGCCGCGCCACCCGAACACCGCTCATGACGTTGACCTAGAAGTAACGTTCCCACTCCTCATCATCGATGTCGAAAAAGTCCTGGGGGCCGAAGATCCCCATGTTATTGACCAGAATGTCGGTTTCAGGCTCGGCCTCGAAGAGCGCTTTTGCGCCCTCGGCAGAACCGAGATCGGCGGCGACACCCGAGACAGCTGCACCGGGCACCGCCTCCTGAATCTGGCGAATGGCCTCATCAACGCGGGTCTGGGTACGGCCATTGACCACGACCCGAGCGCCGGCGTTGGCAAGTCCTCTGGCAATGGCCAGGCCTATGCCTGCTGTAGAGCCGGTGACAATGGCATGCTTGCCGGAAAGATCGATCTGCATGAAACCTCCGTGAAACGAATGGTGGGATAAGCCCTGAACCGTGGTGAAAGTTAGCAGACTATCTTCAGATTTGTCGGTGCTACCCTGGCACATCAGCCAAAGTGATCGGCATTGACATGTTGATGGCGCGCACATCACAGGTCAGATCGTGCAGCACCAGGCGATCGATGCCGGTATCGGCCAGTTCCCGCAGCGCGGTTTCATCGCTGGAGGTCATGGCTTCCAGACGAACACGACTGGCATTGCGTCTGACTGCCTGCGCGATCTGGGCCGGCGTAAAACTTTCCAGACGTACGAAGTCTGCCTGCGAAGCTGCGGCTGCTTCCAGATCTTCAGGGCGGTCAATGGCTACACCCACCGTCAGGTCTCCGGCAATATCGCGCGCCTCGGCGACGGCACGTGCGATATCACCGCAGGCGGCGATATGGGCAGATTCGATCAAAAACGCGTCATGCAGTCCGGTGCGATGGCTGAAGCCACCACCGCATTTGACGGCATATTTCTGTGCCAGTCGCAGTCCCGGCAGCGTCTGTCGCGTGGCAACCACTTCAATGCCGGAATCGGCCAATAGGTCAACACAGTGCCGCGTACGGGTGGCGGTGGCTGACAGGGTACGCAACACGTTGAGCGCAGCTTCCCGACCCGCCAGCAGTGAGCGTGCGGCGCCATGCAGGGTGAGAAATGGGGTATCGGTAGCAACCCGATTACCATCGAAATGGGCCCATTCAAGGCGGATGGTAGGATCCAGGCGACGAAAGAGCTCTTCCACCCAGGGGACGCCGCAGAGTATGGTCGTTTCATGCGCGATGATGTAGGCGTCGGCCTGACGATGGCCGGGGATGAGCTGGGAGGTGATGTCACCGGGACCAATATCCTCGGTAATCAGCCGTGCCGCACTGATGCGGATGTCTTCGGCAAGGGCTTCCTGAAACTTCATGGACGGACTCTCTCGAACAGGCATGATCCATGGGGCCGGGCAATCATGACAAATCCAGCGGTCACGACGCTATCAGTATAGAACAGGGGAGTGAGCTTGCAGCAGGATTGGAGAGGATATCGGAAGACGTTGGAAGCGATAGAGGAGCATCGTCTGATCGGCGTCCGGCAGGTCGCATCGCCCAACTGCAATGCGCGTCCGACCGATGAGCTTTCGCTGATCGTGTTGCATGCCATCAGTCTTCCGCCCGGCATATTTCATGGGGATGCCATCGAGCGACTGTTTACCAATCGACTGGATGCTCGGGAACATCCCTTTTTTGCCACCATCGATGGTCTCAGGGTCTCGGCTCACCTGCTGATCCGCCGTGGTGGTGAGTGTATACAGTTCGTCCCCTTTGATCGCCGTGCCTGGCATGCCGGTCGTTCCTGCTGGCAGGGACGACGGGAGGTCAATGATTTCAGTGTGGGAATTGAACTCGAAGGTGATCACCGACCCTTTACCGCAGCGCAGTATCATCGTTTGAGCGATGTCCTTCAGACCATGGTGCACTCGTATCCGGAATTATCCCTCTCCCGTCTTGTGGGTCATGAGCAGATTGCACCGCTGCGCAAGAACGATCCCGGGCCCGGTTTCGACTGGCAGTATCTTCATCGCTGTCTGGAGGGCAGGCGTCATTGAATGCGTGGCATCGCCCGCCGTGGGCGACTACAGTGTGATCACGATTCCCGCTATGCTGACCTTCTGTCCGATGTATTTACCCGTCGAATCAATGTCGCGTAATACCAATGGTGCAGCCCTCAATTGGCACGGCGCGGCGTTTCAGGTATCTTTTTCCACCAATTCTGATACTACCGCAGTGAGTCGCTACGCCTGCTCCCGGCAGTTCACGATAATGCGCCGGCCGCGTCGTTTTCCCGGTATCAACGTCCTCGGTCATTGTCGACATTCGTGTCGATATCATGGACTTCATACGGTCACGACTCCCACGAGACGACCCGCCCGGAACCGCGCGCCCCTGAACAGTGCCACTGGCCCCACAAGGGCCTACCGATCACTCATCTTCTATTCGGAGAGATATCTATGAGTCTGGAGGCAAGAGAGGATCTCGATCCGACCGAAACCCAGGAATGGCTGGAGTCCCTGGCGTCGGTCCTCGATCGGGAAGGTGAGGAGCGTGCTCAGTACCTGTTGACCCGACTGGCTGATCGACTGCGACGGGATGGCAAGATTCCGCCGTTTTCCGTCAATACGCCCCATCGCAACACCATCCCGGTACATCGTGAAGCGAAAATGCCGGGGGATATGTTCCTGGAGCGCAAGATCCGCTCGGCGATTCGCTGGAATGCCGTGGCTCAGGTACTGCGTGCCAACAAGAAGCACAAGGGACTGGGTGGCCATATTGCCAGCTATCAGTCCTGCGCTACGCTCTATGAGACCGGTTTCAACCACTTTTTCCGTGCCGACAGCGATGAGCAAAAGGGTGATCTGGTCTATATCCAGGGGCATGTGACCCCCGGTATTTATGCGCGCTCCTATCTCGAGGGGCGACTGACCGAGGAACAGATGGATGGCTTCCGTCAGGAAGCGGAAGGCACCGGGTTATCCTCCTATCCTCACCCCTATCTGATGCCGGAATACTGGCAATTCCCGACCGTGTCGATGGGGCTGGGTCCGATCCAGGCCATCTATCAGGCGCATGTCATGAAGTATATGCATGCCCGCGAACTATCGGACATGGGCGATCGCAAGGTCTGGGCTTTCCTCGGTGACGGTGAGTGCGACGAGCCGGAGTCACTGGGTGCCCTGCATCTGGCCAGCCGGGAGAAGCTCGGCAACCTGATCTTCGTGATCAACTGCAACCTGCAGCGTCTTGATGGCCCGGTGCGTGGTAATTCCAGCATCATGGATGAACTGGAAGGTGTCTTCCGTGGCGCCGGCTGGAATGTCATCAAGGTGGTCTGGGGTGGCCTGTGGGATCCGCTGCTCGAGCGTGACAGTAAAGGGATGCTGCAGCGCCGCATGGACGAGGCGGTCGATGGCGAGTATCAGAACTACAAGGCTCAGGGGGGCGCCTATACCCGCGAGCACTTCTTCGGCAAGTATGACGAAACCCGCAAGCTGGTCGAGGACTACACCGACGAGGACATCTTCCGTCTCAACCGCGGCGGGCATGATCCGCAGAAGGTCTATGCGGCCTATCATGAAGCCTTCCACAACGCCGGCGATCGGCCCACGGTGATCCTGGCGCATACCGTCAAGGGTTACGGTATGGGCGGTGGCAGCGGCGAAGCCGATATGGAAGCCCACCAGATCAAGTCCATGGATGTGGATGCGCTCAAGGCCTTCCGTGATCGCTTCGGCGTGCCGATTTCCGACAAGCAGATCGAGGATGGCAACATCCCGTATTACAAGCCGGAAGATGATACGCCGGAGATGAAGTACCTCCATCTCCAGCGTGAACGGTTGGGGGGCTATCTACCGTCACGGCGTACCGATTTCGAGCAGCTTGATATCCCCGGGCTCGATGACAAGATGTTTGCGACCCAGACGAAAGGCTCCGGTGATCGTGAAGTCTCGACCACAATGTCCTTCGTGCGTGTGCTGGGCGGACTCGTCAAGAACAAGCAGCTCGGCTCGCGTGTGGTGCCGATCATTCCGGATGAAGCACGCACCTTCGGCATGGAGGGCATGTTCCGCCAACTGGGTATCTATGCCGCTGAAGGGCAAAAGTACGAGCCTGTCGATGCTGGCCAGATCATGTACTACCGCGAGGACCAGAAGGGTCAGATCCTCGAGGAAGGTATCACCGAAGCCGGTTCCATCTCGGCCTGGCTGGCTGCAGCAACTTCGTATGCCAATCATGACCTGACGCTGATTCCGTTCTACATCTACTACTCGATGTTCGGCTATCAGAGGGTTGGTGATCTGGTCTGGGCGGCCGGTGATCTTCAGGCCCGCGGCTTCATGATCGGGGGCACGGCGGGGCGCACCACCATCAACGGTGAGGGGCTTCAGCACCAGGACGGGCACAGTCATGTGCTGATGTCGACGGTACCCAGCTGCCGCTCCTACGATCCCTGCTATGGTCATGAGCTGGCAGTGATTCTGCAGGATGGCATGAAGCGGATGTACCAGGATCGTGAGAACTGCTTCTACTATCTCACGGTAATGAACGAGAACTACCATCACCCTGAAATGCCCGAAGGCAGTGAAGAGGGCATCATTCGGGGCATGTACCTGCTCAGTGAAGGCAAGGCCGGGGGCAAGAAGTCTCCGCGGGTACAGCTGATGGGCAGTGGTACCATCCTGCGCGAAGTCGAGGCGGCTGCCGAACTGCTCGCCGAGAATCACAATGTGATTGCCGATGTGTGGAGCGTCACCAGCTTCAACGAGCTGCGCCGCGAAGCGCTCGAATATGATCGTCAGCAGTTTCTGGTACCGGACGAGAAGCGCGAAAAACCCTGGGTCACGCAGCAGCTGGAAGGCCGTGAGGGCCCGGTCATCGCCTCGACCGATTACATGAAGCTCTACGCTGACCAGATTCGCGCCTGGGTGCCACAGCACTTCTACGTACTGGGCACTGACGGCTTCGGTCGCTCGGATACTCGCGAAGCACTGCGTCGCTTCTTCGAAGTAGACCGGTATTTCGTCACCGTGCAGGCACTACGGGCGTTGGCAGAACGTGGCGAGATCGAGGCGAAGGTCGTGACCGACGCCATGAAGAAATACGATATCGACCCGGCCAGGCCCAATCCGTTGGTGAGCTGATGACCCCCGATGGGCGAGGCTGCGGCCTCGCCCTTTCACAGGCCATGGCCAGGTGAGAGGAGCGCGACCTTGAGTAGTGAAATCATTAAGGTCCCCGACATCGGGGGCAGCGAAGGCGTCGAGATCATCGAGGTCTCGGTACAATCCGGTGATACGATCGAACCCGAAGACACCATGATCGTGCTGGAGTCCGACAAGGCCAGTATGGATGTGCCTGCGCCGAAGGGTGGCAAGGTTAAAAAGTTGCTGGTCCAGGAAGGCGACAAGGTCTCCGAGGGCGATGACATCCTCGAGCTGGAGATTGACGGCGAAGAGGAAGGCAGTGATAGCGAGTCCTCTGGCTCCAGCGAGGAACAGGAGTCTGACGAACAGGCGCCAGCCGAAACCTCACAGCAGAAAAGCGAAGACTCGAAGCCGAAGCAACAGAAGAAAAAATCCGGTAGTAGCGCCGGCGGCAAGCGTACGGTTGAAGTTCACGTGCCGGATATCGGTGGCAGTGAGGGTGTTGAAATCATCGAAATTGCTGTCAGCGAAGGCGATGAGATCAATGAAGAAGATGCCCTGATTACGCTGGAGTCCGACAAGGCTTCCATGGATGTGCCCAGCCCCTACAGTGGCAAGCTGGTATCGCTTTCCGTCAGTGAGGGGGACAAGGTTTCCGAAGGGGATCTGATCGGAACCATGGAAATCGCCGGTGAAGGCGGTGAAGAGGATGATGACGCCTCGGACGAGGACGACGAACCGGAAAGCCGCGATGAGCCGGAAGATGCCGGTGATGAAGACGATGACGACGAGGATGATGATGAAGCCGAGTCGGGCGGTCGTCAGGAATTGCGTGTGCCGGATATCGGTGGCAGCGAGAACGTCGAGATCATTGAAGTCGCCATCAGTGAAGGTGACGAGGTCAGCGAAGAAGACGCGCTGATTACGCTGGAGTCCGACAAGGCCTCGATGGACGTGCCAAGTCCTTACAAGGGCAAAATTGTCGAGGTCAGTGTCAGCGAAGGCGATACGGTTTCCGAGGGAGATCTGATCGGCTATATCGAGGTGGCTGGTAGCCAGCCCAGGCCGAAGAAGCAGCAACAGTCGAAATCGTCCGACAAGAGCGATCAGAAGGCGTCAAGGCAGGAAAGTGCACGTCGTGAGCAGCCCGCCGAAGAGAAGAAGGACGAGGGTAGCTACGGTGGTGAACAGGCGCCGCGTCAGAGTGAAGAGCAGCAGCGCAGTAGTGCCAGTGTTCATGCCGGGCCTGCCGTGCGGCTGATGGCGCGCGAGCTCGGTGTGGATCTGGCCGAAGTAACGCCCGGCGGACCGAAGAATCGAATCCTCAAGGAGGATGTCGATGCCTTCGTCAAGCAGGTCATGCAGGGCCGCAAGGACAGTGGCAGCAGCAAGACCCAGTCACCCTCTGAAAGTGGTGCAGGTATTCCGCCGATTCCGGCGGTCGATTTCAGCAAATTCGGTGAAATCGAAGAGAAACCGATGGGCCGACTGATGAAGGCCGGGGCTACCAACCTGCATCGCAGCTGGCTGAACGTGCCACACGTCACCCAGTTCGACGAGGCTGATATCACCGAGCTGGAGTCCTTCCGTAAATCGATGAAGGAAGAGGCTCAGGCGCAGGGTGCCCGTTTGACGCCACTGCCGTTCCTGCTCAAGGCAGCAGCTCATGCGCTGGCAAAATATCCTCAGTTCAACGTCTCGCTGCATCCTGACGGCGACAGGGTGATCTGGAAGAAGTATGTCCATATTGGCATGGCTGTTGACACGCCCAATGGTCTGATGGTGCCAGTCATTCGTGATGTGGATCAGAAAGGGCTGATTGAACTGGCGAAGGAAGCCGGCGATCTGGCTGCACGCGCCCAGGACGGCAAGCTCAAGCGAGACGAGATGCAGGGCGGCTGCTTTACCATCTCCAGTCTCGGCTCGATTGGCGGCACCGGCTTCACGCCGATCGTCAACGCGCCCGAGGTGGCTATCCTCGGCGTTGCCAAATCGCAGACGAAGCCGGTATGGGATGGTGGACAGTTCCAGCCACGGTTGATGATGCCGCTGTCGCTCTCCTACGACCATCGCGCCGTCAATGGTGCTGATGCGGCACGTTTTACCGCCTATCTGGCACAGCTGCTCAGCGATATTCGTCGCCTCGTGTTGTAACTCATTCGAAGTCATGGATGCTGAAAAGCGGCCTGCGGGCCGCTTTTTTGATCAACATGATTCGGGCGGCATTCTGACAGGTTGGTCATGGTGGCGGGGGCAATGCTTGTGCCATGCCAATGCTGCCGGTATCGTCTGTAACATCGCCTGCTGGCATGACATGGCCAGTCCCATCGAACAGAACCGGTCCCCGGGGCCGGTTCTGTTTATGCTTCAGAATTGATGACACCAACAAGGAGCGGTATTCATGCGCTTGATCCTTCTGGGCCCCCCTGGTGCGGGCAAGGGTACGCAGGCAAAATTCCTTTGTGAGCGCTACGGAATCCCGCAGATTTCCACTGGTGATATGTTGCGTACCGCGATTCGTGAAGGCAGTGAGCTGGGCCAAAAGGTCGAGGCAGTCATGAATGCCGGTGAACTGGTTTCCGATGATCTGATTGTTTCACTGGTTCGCGAGCGTATCGCGCAGGATGACTGTGCCAACGGTTTTCTTTTCGATGGCTTTCCGCGCACCATCGCTCAGGCTGAAGCGACTCGGGAAGCAGGCGTGCGTCTGGATCATGTCATCGAGATCGCAGTTGACGAAGAAGAGATTGTCAGCCGACTCTCGGGCCGTCGTGTCCATCCCGGCTCCGGCCGCGTTTATCACATCGAGCATCAACCGCCCAGAGAGGTGGATATCGATGACGAGAGCGGTGAACCACTGATTCAGCGTGATGATGATCGCGAGGAGACGGTCCGGGATCGATTGCGGGTCTATCGTGATCAGACTCGCCCGCTGGTCGATTACTACCAGCAGATGGCCAGTGACTCGCCTGCTGAAGCCCCTGTCTATCATCGAGTGGAAGGTATCGGCAGTGTCGAGGAAATCCGGGCACGGATTCTGGCGGCGCTGGAAGATACACAACAGGCCTGATTGCCATCGGACGTCGCGCTTCGTTCGCTGATCCCGGGAGTGTGCCGGTTCGCCGAACGGAGCGCCGTGCTTTTGACGTCATCTCCGCCCTTCGTATAATGCCCACCAGTCTCAGGCACGGTAACCCCTCATGACACGACTTCTGGCTCTGGATACTTCGGCCGAGAGCTGTTCTGCGGCACTCTGGTGTAATGGAGAGGTAACCGGAACCTGTGAACATGCACCACGACAGCAATCCCGTCGTCTGATGCCCATGATTGATGAGTTGCTGGCGTCCAGTGGTGTGACGTTGTCATCGCTGGATGCCATTGCCTATGGCCATGGCCCCGGCTCGTTTACCGGTATCCGTATTGCGGCAGGCACGGCCCAGGGATTGGCATGGGGCATCGAGAGACCGTTGCTGGGGATCTCGACTCTGGAGACTCTGGCGCTTCAGGCGTACCTGAGCAGTGGGGCCGAACTGGTTCTGCCTGCGCTTGATGCCCGCATGGGCGAGCTCTACAGCGCCCTCTATCGGGTCCGTGAGGGGCGTCCGGAGGTACTGCTCGACGAGCGGGTTCATCCGCCGGAAGAACTGATACTACCACCGCTGAACGACGGCGATGTCCTGCATGGCATCGGCAGTGGTTGGAAGCTTGCACAACAACTACCCAAGGCTGTTCGATCCCGGGCCTGCGAGGTTGAGGCCGATAGGGAACCGGACGCCTCGGCCATGGTCCGGCTGGCAGCCACCAGGCTTGAGGCCGGGAACTTCAAGGCGATTGCTTACGCGATCCCGGTGTATCTACGGGATCAGGTTACCACGCGCTAATCCGAGGCATGTTCCATGGAGTGGATGCACGTCGTCATCCTTGCATTGCTACAGGGCATTACCGAGTTTCTGCCCATTTCCTCTTCCGCTCATCTGATTCTTCCTTCCCAGGTGCTGGGCTGGCCCGATCAGGGTCTGGCGTTCGATGTGGCCGTCCATATCGGTACCCTGTTGGCCGTTATCATGGCTTTTCGTCATGAGGTAGTGGCGATTACAAGAGGTTGGTTCGTCCAGGTTTTCCGGAGCCAGCCGAATCCGGAAGGCCGGTTGGGCTGGGCCGTGATCATCGGAACGCTGCCGGCAGTCATCATCGGCTATTTTTGCGAGGGGCTGGTCGAAACCTGGGGGCGCTCGGCGGCCGTCATTGCCACGACCACGGTGGTCTTCGGTATCGCATTATGGTGGGCGGATCGTTCCGGTGCACGTGTTCGCGATAACGATCGACTTGGCTGGCGCCATGCCGTACTGATCGGCCTGGCTCAGGCGCTGGCACTGATCCCCGGTACTTCCCGATCCGGCATTACCATTACGGCTTCGCTGCTGCTGGGCTATACCCGTCAGGCTGCGGCTCGTTTTTCCTTTCTGCTGTCGATTCCCCTGATTCTGGCGGCCGGTAGCCTCAAGGGCATCGAGCTCTGGCAGACTGGCAGTGATGCCCAGTGGTTCGATGTGGGCGCTGGTGCCGTACTTTCCTTCATTGCAGCACTGCTGTGTATCCGTCTCTTTCTGGCAGCGCTGGATCGGATCGGTATGTGGCCTTTTGTCATCTATCGTCTGATCCTGGGACTATGCCTGTTCATATTTGTGGTGGTCTGAGCCGTCATGGCGTCATTGCCCTTCGTGGCTGAAGCTCGCCCGCTGCGTGTGATCGAGCCGGTGGTGCGTCCTGCCGGCGATCAGCTCGGTGTTGTCGGAACAGAAAGCAGTGCTTCGCGGGCATTGGCGCTGGCCGAATGGCTCGGAGTGCGCCTGCGATCGTCGGATGCCGACCGGCTGCCGTTCGAGCTGCAGCTCTCGGATACCGGTCTGGCTCTGGCGGGTGACCGTCGCAGTTTTGGTGCACCGGTGCAGGTGGACTTTCTGGCCGGCCGCGCCGCGCATCGTCAGCAATTTGGTGGAGGGCGAGGACAATTGGTGGCGCGAGCCTGCGGCCTGAAGCGAGGTGTAACGCCTCAGGTCGTGGATGCCACGGCCGGTCTGGGGCGAGATGCCTTTGTTTTGGCTGGCCTGGGGTGTTCGGTGTTGATGCTGGAACGCAGCGCTGTCATTGCAGCGCTGCTGCACGATGGTTTGCTGCGAGCGGATGGAGAGGCAGCGCTGGCGCCGATCATGGCCAGGCTGAATCTGGTTGCCGCCGATGCGTCCGTGTCATTGGCAGCAGCCATGGCAGAGGCGTCGACCTCGCCCGAAGTGATTCATCTTGACCCCATGTATCCTCACCGCGGTGGTTCGGCACTGGTGAAAAAGGAGATGCGTCTGTTTCGGGCGCTGGTGGGTGATGACGTCGATACCCCCCAATTGCTGGAGGCAGCGCTGGATGTGGCCACTCATCGTGTGGTCGTCAAACGTCCGAAGGGTGCCCCTGTCATCGATGGCCCCTTGCCGCAGCACAGCCTGGAATCCCGCGGTACCCGCTATGATCTCTATGTACACCGCTCGCTGGAGCGACGCTGATGCTCCTGCCGCTGGGGCACTCCTCGAATAATCGTCCTGCTCTGATTGTTACGCCTTCAAGGGTTTATCATTCCTCCTTCGTTGCCTGGTCGGCGGTTGTGGAGCGTGCTGTCATTTGGGTCAGACGATGGCGCAGTTCGGGGTCGAACAGCAATCTGCTGTGACGCAGGGCTTCGATCAGACGCTCATCGAAATGCAGATAGCCATTGTGATCCGACCATAGCCAGCCCTGTGTTTCGAGACTATCGAGCAATCCGCTGAACAGACGCTGATCGAAATACTCCGGCGCGTTGAGCCCCTGCAGCAGTGTCAGTCGCTCTGCCAGCTGGCGACTCTGCTCGGCCAGAGCATCACGTGTGAGCTGACCCGGGGGGTAGCGCATCAGGGTAGAGAGCAATAGAAATCCGCGTTCCAGAGTGGGCTGAATGGTCCGACCCAACAGGTGGAGTCGCTCCCGGGCTTCGGTATGCGCAGCAGGACGTTTCCAGCGGGTACCGTCGCGTTCCAGCAGCCCCTCGGCCGTGAACGCATCCAGCAATCGTGTCAGCCAGTCGAGGCTCAATTCGCGATGGCCGAGAAAAAGTTCCTGGCGCAGTGTGGGCCAGGCCGGCGCGATTAGTTCATGCAGCTCATGGGCGTCCAGACGCGAATTGTTGCGAAAGGCGAACGCGACCAGTGCATGAGCGGCGAACAGATGCAGGATATTGTTGCGATACCAGGTCAGCAGGGTGGCTTGTTCACTGGAAACGGTAGAGAGCGCGCCGAGGGACTGGTCGAGCTGCTCGATCATGCCGAGTGAGACGCAATGTGCGACCCAGGCTTGTGGCTCGCCCTCCGGCAGCCGCACTCGTTCTCCGCCGGGGACATGACGTTGCAGGGCGACCAGAGTAGCCAGCTGACGATAGAGCAGAGTGGTTTCAATGGTCCTGTGGGAGGTTCCCAGCACTACCATGGCGACCAGTGCGACCGGCGTCATCGAGGCGGCGGCATTGATACGTGATGCCAGCTCGAAACCAAGATCGGTAATTGTTTCACGCCGCCAGGCTTCGGGCTGTTCCCTGGCGCGCTGACGCCAGTCAGGCGCCTGGTCGTCCAGCCAGAGGCCCAGAGTCAGCGGTTCTCCGAAGCTGACGTGGACCTGGCCAAACGGTTGGCGCAGATGCCGCAGTACACGTAGCAGGCGTAATGGGCTCTCCCGACGCTTGTTGCCAGTACGTAGTTCGCGTATATAAGCGCTGGATTCGAGGACCTTTTCATAGCCGATATACACCGGTATGAAAGTCAGCGGTCGTCCATGCCGGCGTTGCCAGGAGCCCAGTGTCATGGCCAGCATCCCGGGCTTCGGTGGCAGCATACGACCGGTGCGCGAACGTCCCCCCTCGATGAAATACTCAACAGGATGGCCTGCCAGCAGCAACTGGTGCAGATATTCATTGAACACTGCGCTGTAGAGTCGGTTGCCGCGAAAGGTACGACGCATGAAGAAAGCACCGGCTCGGCGTAACAGTGGTCCGATGAGCGGCATGTCAAGATTGCGCCCGGCCGCGATGTGCGGCGCCATCAGCCCATGGCGATAGAGTAGCCAGGAGAGCAGTAGATAATCGATATGGCTGCGATGGCATGGCACATAAACGAGTTCGTGACTGCCTGCCAGTGCCTCGACTTCCTCGAAGTCGTGCATCCGGACACCGTCATACAGCTGCTGCCAGAGTCTGCCCAGCAGCTGATAGAGGATCCTGAGTACCGGCCAGGACATGTTCGAGGCGATTTCGAAACCGTAACGCAGCGCTCTGCGCTCAGCGCGTCGCCGCGGTTGCTGGCGCTCCTGGGCGGCGGCGTCAATGGCGGTAGTAACGTTCGGGCGCTGTACCAGCCTGTGCACCAGGGTGCGCCGATGGGAGAGGTCAGGACCAATGGCCTGACGGCGGGTGCGATGAAAGTCACGGCGCAGCAGGCGCTGGATACGAGGCACCGGGTCCCGGCCGTTAATGGCATAGCGCGCAATCAGTCCCTGCAGGGAAACAGGCTCCCCGGGGCGTGCCTCAACGATTCGTGCATTGACGATCATGGTCATCAATCGTCGCAGGCGTCCGCCCAGCGGCCAGTCATCGGCTGTCAGCAATCGCCATGCACCGGCGGCTTCCCGCTCCGGCATGCGTCCCCAGAAGATGGTGACAGGGATCAGTTGCACGTCTTGTTCGGGAGCGTGTGCCACTGCCCTGATCAGATTGGACAGCGAAGGCGAATAGCGTTTCTGGCCGCTGTCGCGGTGCAGCCATTGCAGTGCCTCATGATGCCCCTCTGGCAGTATGATCCGACGGTCGGCTCGGGGTAGCTCATGGCGCCGGCACAGCAGGCGCACTGCCAGCCGATCGGAAAGGGCTGGTCCGGGCAGCACATAGACGACCGGTGCAGTGTCATCTGCCTCGGGTTCCGGCAGTGGCTCGACGCTACGAAAGCGGATCAGCGGTGCCAGTAGTGCTTCAGCAGCCCGGGCGGCGCCCCGGCGGAGAAAAGTCGGTACAGTCATCAGGACCCCGGGCAATCGTGACGGACAACAGTATAGCGATCGCAGTATCGACGGCGAGGTACGTTATCATCAACGGGCGCCCCCCCGAGCAGATCAGGTAATGAGTGAGCACAGGAGGAAATCGGATGAGAGAGCCATGGCGCGATGGCAATGCCGTGACACTGTTGCCAGAGGCGCAGCGTTTTCTGCCTGCCCTGTTCGACGCCATCGAAGCAGCCGAGCACCTGATCGATATCGAGCTATACGCCTTTGAGGATGGCGTGCTCGGAGAGCGTATGATGGCTGCGCTAGCCCGTGCCGTGCAGCGCGGTGTCCGAGTCAGACTGCTGCTGGATGCCTGTGGTAGCTGGGCGCTGTCCACTGCCAGTCGGCGACGAATGCTTGACAGTGGCATCATGTTACGCTTTTTTCATCCGCTCTCCCTGCGCCATTTCAGTCGTTTTCTCTCGCGCGATCACCGTAAACTGGTGGTGGTGGATGAACGGCTTGCCTTTACCGGCGGCTTCGGAATGACCGATCAGTTTCTCAATGCCTGGTTCGATGTGGCAGTGGCGGTGCAGGGAAACTGTGTCGCCGACTGGCAGGCCCTGTTCGAACGCGTCTGGAATTCACGACCGGCCCATCCCCCTCACGAAGTCGAATCCCGGCCAACGTCTCAAAAAACGCGCACACCCCCCACCGCATCGCACGACACCCATGGCATGCGCGGGCGAGTGGTCTGGGGGCAGGGCTATCGTTATCAGGCCATACGGCGCTCGTTACATCATCATGTGAATACTGCCGAACGGCGTATCTGGCTATGTACGCCCTATTTCGTGCCCACTCGCAGTCTGCGTCGGTTGCTGCGGCGTGCGGCACGTCAGGGCGTGGATGTGCGACTGCTGCTGGCGGCGCGAGACCATGATCATCCGGCCGTTCGATACGCCGGGCAGCGTTTCTATACGCATCTACTGCGTGCCGGGGTGCGCATTTTCGAGTTTCAGCCTGCCTTCATTCATGCCAAGTTCGGCCTGTGTGATGACTGGTGCACCATCGGCTCCTGCAATTTTGATCATTGGAGCCTGCAATGGAACCTGGAAGCCAATCAGGAAATCGATGACCCGGCTTTTGCGGCCGAGCTGGAGAGGCTGTTCGAGCGCAATTTCTGCCAGAGCCGCGAGGTGACGGTTTATCAATGGCAGCAACGCTCACGCTGGCAGCGTCTGCGAGAGTGGTGCTATGGCACGCTCGATGCCCTGATTACCCGTTTGCGCTGATTCAGCGCCCGCGACGTCTCGACTGTGATTTTCCCGAGCGTGGTCCGGCGCCTGGTTTATGATGCTTGCTCGGTGTTTCAGCAGGTGCTCGATAGAGCAGATAGAGATCCAGGGTCAGTTCGGGTAATTGCTCGGCCAGTCGGGTCGCCTCTTTGGCATCCTGGCCGACACCAGCAAGCTCGGGGTCTTCTTCGTCAAAGAGACCGGAAAGAATCATGAAGGGAAGTAGCAGCTCGGCTGCCTGGGCTTCGTAATTTCCGAACCAGGCTGTTTCATCGCTGAAAACGCCTTCCATGAATCCGGCACACCAGAGCCTGACCGGATGCTCCTGATCTGCTTCTTCTTCACTCATGTCGAGATCGAAGGGAAGATCGGGGACATCACCCGCCTCGAAGGCGCGGGCAGCATTGGCACACAGCTCTTCAAGTGCCGACTCGATGGCCTGCTGCTGTGCGGCATCATCGAACTCGGGAGGGGTATCGAAGATGGTAGTCAGTCGGGCGTCACGTTCGGTTGGCGCAGTGGTAATGGCCTGAGCGACCAGATAACCATGGGCTCCGAACAGGTCGAGTGCCTCATCGCTGACTCGCTCCGAATCGAGAAAGTCGTATAGCAGATCAAGCTGATCGTCATCGAGCAGCGGATACGGCTGGGGTGTCTCGGCCATGAGAGCGGCTCCGGTTATCGAAAGTGGGGCGCTTTACGTTCAGCGACGTGGCAAGCATTCTATCATCCTGCACTACGGCTGCTGCATGTGATGCATGCCATCACTGCGCCCAGGGGCGATCACTAGGGTGGCCCCGGGCAGCCATTGACTGTCAGGACCTCTCGAGCATGACCGATGAACAATTGCAGCAGCGTCTGCTGAATTGCGCAGAATGTTGCTGGCAGCAGGCAAGCGCGCATTATCCTGCTCTGCCGCAACCGCGAATCTGGTTCGATCTGCGCGGGCGCAGTGCCGGTCAGGCGCATTACCAGCGTGGTGGACTGCGGTTCAACATGACGCTTTATCGCGATCAGCCGGAGACTTTCCTCGCCGAAGTCGTCCCTCATGAAATGGCGCACTGGGTGGTGCATCACAGCGTCCCGCACCGGGTTCGTCCCCATGGGCACGAGTGGCAGTCGGTCATGCGTGAACTGTTCCGATTGCCCCCCCGCGTGACTCACACCTTCGATACCTCTCGCGCCACCCCGGTTCCCTACGGCTACCGCTGCCATTGTGCGCGCTTGCACCGTTTTACCGCTCGTCGCCATGCATTGGCACGTCGGGGACGTCGCTATCGTTGCAGATACTGCCAGGGCGTACTGCATTATCAGGGGAGAATTGATCCACACAGCTGATACAGCGGTATGGCATTCTGTCATGGCGCATCAAGTTCCTGTTTTGACAAGGCAACTCTCGCGCGGTCACGACCAAGGTCTAATGGGAGAGGGCCGGGTATCTCCGGCTATCCTGACCCGACAATCCGAATTCCGACTGCCCGACGTGGGCACCCATACTGGAGGGCCAGCCATGACAGAGAGTGTCAGTAGTGCCAAAGCGCAGCGGTATCCGATTGATCCGGATATTCGCTCACGGGCCTGGCTCGACGAGGCGCAATATCATGAGATGTATCAGCGTTCGATCGAGGATCCGGATGGGTTCTGGCGTGAGCAGGCGAAAACGCTGGCATGGTTCAGGGAACCCGAAACCATTTCCAGATCGACTTTCTCGGCCAATGGTACGGATATCCGATGGTTCGAGGATGGCACACTCAACGCTGCCTGGAACTGTCTTGATCGGCATCTTGAAACACGCGGAGACCAGCCGGCGATCATCTGGGAAGGAGATGATCCTGCAGATACGCTGACCCTGAGCTTTCGCGAGTTGCATGCCAGGGTAGGGCAGTGTGCCAATGCGCTGAAGTCGCTGGGTGTGTCGCGTGGCGATACCGTGACGCTCTATATGCCGATGGTGCCTGAAGCCGCCATTGCAATGCTGGCATGCGCACGCATCGGTGCGCTGCACTCGGTCGTCTTCGGCGGGTTTTCTCCCGATGCGCTGGCCGGTCGTGTTCAGGACTCCGGATCACGAGTGGTGATTACTGCCGATGAGTCGGTTCGGGGTGGGAAACATATCCCGCTCAAGGATAACGTGGACGAAGCACTGAGTCGTGAAGGCACGGAGATCGTCGAGCACGTGCTGGTCGTTCGTCGCACCGGTGGTGAAGTCGCCTGGCACGATCGGGATCGCTGGTACCACGAAGTGGTTGATGGGCAGTCCGATGAGTGCCCGGCCGAGGAGCTGGGGGCCGAGGAGGGGCTGTTTATCCTTTATACCTCGGGTTCGACCGGCAAGCCGAAAGGACTCAAGCACACCATTGGCGGTTATCTGCTTTATACCTCAATGACACATCGTTATGTATTCGATTACCACGACGGTGATGTGTACTGGTGTGCCGCCGATGTCGGCTGGATTACCGGGCACTCCTACATTGTCTATGGACCGCTGGCCAATGGGGCGACGACACTGATGTTCGAAGGGGTGCCGAGTTATCCGACTCATGGTCGGATTGGCGAAGTCATCGATCGTCACGGTGTCAATATTCTCTACACCTCGCCTACCGCGGTACGGGCGCTGATGGCGCACGGTGAACACATCATGGACTCGAGTTCACGTGACTCGCTGCGCATTCTCGGCAGTGTGGGCGAACCGATCAATCCGGAGGCCTGGTCCTGGTTTCATCGCGTAGTGGGTAACGGTCGCTGCCCGATCATGGATACCTGGTGGCAGACCGAGACAGGCGGACACATGATTACGCCACTGCCCGGGTTCTCCGAAATCAAGCCCGGCTCGGCAATGAAACCCTTCTTTGGTGTTCAGCCGGCGCTTTATGATAACGAGGGCAATCGCCTGGAGGGCGAGGCTTCCGGCAATCTGGTCATCGAAGCCAGCTGGCCTGGTCAGGCACGCACCATCTGGCACAACCACGAGCGCTTTGAGCAGACCTATTTTGCAATGCATGAAGGGGTCTATTTCACTGGTGATGGTGCTCGGCGTGATGCGGATGGCGACTACTGGATTACCGGGCGAATCGATGATGTGCTCAACGTCTCCGGCCACCGCCTGGGGACTGCAGAAATCGAATCCTCACTGGTGGCGCACGAGGCGGTTGCCGAAGCGGCAGTGGTCGGTTACCCCCATGATGTCAAGGGGCAGGGCATTTACATTTATGTCACTCTTGCTGACGGAGTAACGCCGAGCGAAGAGCTGCGCAAGGAGCTGATTACCCAGGTGCGCCATGATATCGGCCCCATCGCAACGCCGGATATCATCCAGTGGGCGCCGGGTCTTCCCAAGACACGCTCCGGCAAGATCATGCGTCGCATTCTGCGCAAGATTGCTTCCAATGAGCTTGACGGGCTGGGAGATACCAGCACCCTGGCGGACCCCACGGTAGTTGAGGAGCTGATTGAGCATCGTCCTCGATAATAAAAGGGGGTATCGTGCAATCGACAGGCGGGCCAGTGACCCGCCTGTGTCATTTGCGGCGCTGATACGACCAAAGGGGGGCTTATCCTTTGGTATTCAAAAAGCACTGCGGTAGTATGCGCTGAAGGCGTGACAATTTGACGCACCTCGCAGCGCCGACGATCTGGTCGCCCGGCCGCATACTGACTGGCGGCTCTATAAATACAGCGCTGACACCTTCGTCGAGGTGTGGCAGGGTTTGGAGGAGACTGCATGGCGTTTGCCCAGAAGTTCATCGTCGCCGACGATCATCCATTGTTTCGGGCGGCCCTGACGCAGTCATTGCGTCAGGTGGCAGCCAATGCCGAAATTGTCGAAGCCGATACCATGGATGCGACCCTGGATGCGGTAACCCGTCATCCGGATGTTGACCTCATTCTGCTGGATCTTCGCATGCCTGGAGCGCATGGTTTTTCCGGTCTGATTCAGTTGCGGGGTCAGATGCCGGATATCCCGGTTGCCGTTATCTCGGGAAGCGAGGAAGTACACGTGGTGCGACGGGCGATCGACTACGGCGCTTCGGGATTTATTCCCAAATCCGCCTCTCTGACGGTGATCTCCGAAGCCATTGGCGAGATTCTTGACGGCGAGGTCTGGTTGCCGCCGGCAGTGGCTGATGCCCTGGGCGATGGCAATGAAGAGGAAGCGAAATTCGCTGAAGCGATTGCTTCGCTGACGCCACAGCAGTTTCGTGTGCTCAATATGCTCACCGAAGGTCTGCTCAACAAGCAGATCGCCTACGATCTGAACGTTTCGGAAGCCACCATCAAAGCCCACGTGACGGCCATTCTGCGCAAGCTTGGGGTTCATTCACGTACCCAGGCAGTCATCGCCGCCCAGAAGCTGGAAGTGGACCCACCGAAGATCGAAGAAAACTAGCGTATTTCGTTATTTCGCTGACGCTGCGCCCGGGTATTCCCCGGGCGCAATGCGTTCGGTTGCCTATTCGCCTGGCGGGGTGGCGGAAGTATGGCGCCGGGCCTGCAAGGTACGGGTGAGCAGAGCGCGCAGGGCAGCCGGTCGTACCGGCTTCATCAGTAGATGATACCCGGCCAGCTTGACCTCTTCGGCAACCTCATCGGTACGATCGGCCGTGATCACGATGCCCGGGACTTCCGATGAGAAACGCTCGCCCAGTGCTTCCAGAGCCATCAGACCGGTAATTTCGTTATCCAGATGATAGTCGGCGAGAATGGCGTCGGGATCGCCGTCCAGGTTACGCAGCACCGATTTGCTACCCCCGATCGAGGTAGCGGTATAGACTTCACAGTCCCACCCTTCCAGCATCGCCTTCATGCCTTCAAGCGTCATGTTCTCATTATCGATGCAGAGAATGCGGGCGCCCTTGAGCTTGTTGGCGGCTCGATGCGGTCGAGCGGTTTCGCTTCGTCCGGTTTCGGCACGTTGACCTCGTTGCCAGGGCACGGTCAGCGAGAAGACAGTGCCTCGTCCGAGCCAGGAGCGAATTCGAATGGGATGCTCCAGTACTCGTGCCATGCGATCGGCTATCGATAATCCCAGGCCCAGCCCTTTTTCGCTCTCGCGATGCCGAGAGGTCTGATCGAGCCGACGGAATTCCTGAAAAATTTCTTCCTGTTTGGTCTCGGGGATGCCCGGGCCGGTGTCCCAGACCTCGATTGTCAGCTGTTCGCCGTGGCGCCTGCAGCCCAGCAGTACCCGACCCTGTTGGGTATAACGCAGTGCATTGGAGAGAAAGTTCTGGATGATGCGTCGCAGCATCTGAGGATCGCTGTCGACCATGGAGCGGGTTTCCACCACATCAAGATCCAGTCCGCGATCGGCGGCCATGACTTCGAATTCGGCACGCAGGGGCCGGAATATCTCTTCCAGTGCAAATACCTGACGGCGCGGGGTGAGTGCCCCCGAGTCGAGCTTCGAGATGTCCAGCAGAGTGCCTAACAGCTCTTCAGCAGCCTGCAGGGAATTGTCGATGTGCTCGAGCGTGCCTGAATGTTCGGTTTCCTCGAGGCGTTGTGAAAGCGCCGATGTAAACAGGCGAGCAGCATTGAGTGGCTGCAGCAGGTCATGACTGGCAGCAGCCAAAAAGCGTGTCTTGGATGTATTGGCAGTTTCCGCTACCTGTTTGGCCTGGCGCAGAGCGCTTTCGGCTTCGGCACGCACCTGGTTTTCCTGACGCAGTGCCTCGTTGACCTCGGAAAGTGCCTGAGTACGTTCGCGTACGCGCTCTTCGAGGTGTTCGTTGGTCTCCTTGAGCGCGATTTCGGCCAACCGGCGCTCGGTGATGTCCTGATAGAGGGCAAAGAAACCGAGAACGCGTTGTCCTTCACGAAAGTGCGGCGTATAGGTCGCCAACAGATAGCGGGTGCCACCCTCGCCATCAGTCATTGACAGCTCCCATGACACTCGCTCACCGGCCAGCGCACGCAGCATCCATGGCGCACGCTCGCGCCACATGACCGGACTCATGACTTCCTCGGCACGTTTGCCGATGGCATCCAGCCGATCGATGCCCATCACCGACTCATAGGCGCGATTGGTAAAGAGGTAGTGACAGTCGCGGTCGAAGTAGGCGATGAGTGCCGGGACGTTATCGGTATAGATGCGGATGTTGTTTTCCGAGCGGATCAGGGCTTCTTCGGTACGTTTCTGGCTGGTGATGTCCTGATAGGTGTAGACGAACCCTCCGCCCGGCATCGGGTTGCCCTCGACATCGATGACGGTACCGTCCTGGCGATAGCGTTGATAATGGTGCGGCTGACCGGTGCGAATATTATCGATCAGCAGATTGACATGCTCTTCCGGATCGCCCGGTCCGTATTCGCCCTGATGGGCGTTGTAGCGAAAGATGCGGTCGATCGGTACGCCTACCCGGATCAGGTTGTCGGGAAAGTCGAACAGCTCCAGATAGCGCTGATTCCATACCACCATCTGCAGATTGTGATCGACCACCATGATGCCCTGAGCCACATTCTCGATGGTGGCCTGCAGCAGCGCTCGGTTGAATTCCAGCACCTGAGAGGCTTCATCAACGATCGAGACCACGTCCGAAATGGCGACATCGCGGCCCGACAGGGCTGAATTCACCACAATGCGTGCCGAGGAGGCGCCAATGGCCGAGGAGAGCAGACGTTCACTGAACTGAATGAGATCAATGGAGGCCGGGGAGCCGGGAGCCAGTGCCTGTTGATTCTGGCTGGCATACCGTTCGAAGGCGCGTTCAACCTGCTCCTCGCTGAGAAACCGCTTGCACAGATTCTGTAGATCACCGACGGATGTGGAACCGCGCCAGGGGCGATTGATGGAGGTTTGTCGGGTTTCGACACTATCGACGAACAGGGAAGCCTGAATGCGCTCGACCACGCGCTGGTCGGTCACCTGTGAGATGAAGATGTAACAGAACAGGTTGACGCCCAAAGACAGCAGTACGCCATGGGTCAGCGGATCGCCCAGTGCCAGTCCGAACAGGTGAAGTGGGCTGAGCAGGGCAATGCCGAAGGGGCCGCCGGTGACCAGGGTTTCGGGTAGCAGGCCGGCTCGCGCCAGTGCTGGTACCAAAAGCGTCCAGCTCCAGATGGCGAAGCCCAGCGTCATGCCGACGCTGACGCCCAGACGATTGCCGCGCTTCCAGTAAAGTCCCCCGATCAGGGCAGGCGCCAGCTGGGCCAGGGCAGAAAGCGACAGCCAACCCAGTGCGGCCAGTGAGCTTGATTCCGCTACCAGCCGATAAAATCCGTAGGCCAGTGCCATGATCAGGACCATGATCAGGCGTCGGGTCCTCAGCACCCAGCGGGCATAGTCACCGCGATGCGCATCGAACCACTTCAGGCGCAGCAGTAGCGGTATGACCAGTTCATTGGAAAGCATGATGGCCAGCGTGACACCGGCCATGATGACCATGCCGCTGGCGGCGGCGAATCCACCCACGAACGTCAGCAGCGTCAGCCAATGACTGCCGGTAGCCATTGGCAGATGCAGTATCCACTCGTCAGGGCTGATGCCGGTATGGCCGAACAGGCTGAGGCCGGCACTGGCCAGTGGCAGGACAAAAAATCCCGAGGCCAGCATGTAAAGAGGAAACAGCCAGCGTGCCCTGGCACTGTCATCGCCATGGGTATTTTCCAGCACGGTGACATGGAACTGGCGAGGTACACAGAAGACGGCCAGCATCGCCAGCAGGGTCTGGGTCCAGAAACCGTTGCCAAAGGAAGTCTCGCTGAACTGCCGGTTCAGCTCGAGTGCCGCCCAGGCTCGCTGACTGAGGTCATCCAGCCCGCCAAACATGCCCCATGTAATGACGATGCCCAGTACCAGAAAGGCGACCAGCTTGATGATCGATTCAAAGGCAATGGCCTGAATCAGACCTTCATGGTGCTCGGTGGCATCGGTATGTCGGGTGCCGAACAGAATGGCGAAGAGTGCCATCAGAATGGCCACATAAAGTGCGGTATCACCAAAGAGAGGAGAGCGCACCATGTCACTGTTAACGGTCAATACAGTGACGCTGGCGGCCATGGCCTTGAGCTGCAAGGCCACGTAGGGCAACGCACCCACCAGTGCCACCAGACTGGTAAAGGCGGCCAGTGCCTGTGACTTGCCATGGCGCGAGGCGATGAAGTCGGCGATTGATGTGACATTCTGACGTTTGGCGACCCGAATCATCTTGGCCAGAACCGGCCAGAACAGAAGAAAGGCCAGAATGGGACCGATGAAAATACTGGCGTAGGGCAGCCCGGCCTTCGCCGCCTGGCCGACACTGCCGTAGAAGGTCCAGGAGGTACAGTAGACGGCCAACGCCAGGCTGTAGACCATCGGCCGTCGTCGTGCCGGCCCTCTTAGTCGTGCGCGCCGGTCTCCCCACCAGGCAATGAGGAACAAGGCAGCGATATATCCAATCGATATCGCTATCAGCAACCAGCCCTGAAACATGATGTTCTCTCCGTGACCCGGCTTCATTGACGTCATTGCCCGCCGGTGGACTGGCGGGCGTGATCAGTCGCCGCCTGCCGGGCAAGGAAACGTTGCGATAAGTATCACATCATGGCCTGCGCATCATAGACCGGCTTGCTTTCGGATGGCCTGTGCGGGTCGTTCGACCAATGTCGTCGCGACCTGGGCGGGCAGGAGAGGGCAGAGTATGAAAAAGCGGGAGATCGCGCTCCGGCTGGAAGAAATGTTCTGTTAGCCACTGCATGATCGGGAGTCTGCCAATGGCGCAAAGAGAAGGCCTGTCGAAGCCGGGTTATTGCCGATCAGGAAAAACCATCGTCAAAAGTACTGAATGGACGTCAATGTCACAGGCCCGCGATGACAGCAAGGAAGTATCATGGTCATGAGTTCTATGCTGACACTGGGTATTGGCCTGCTGTTGCTGCTGGCGGCTTGCTGGCATTACGCGTGGCGTACCCATGACATTCGACCACTGATTCTGTTCTGGTCTCGGCGGCTATGTCTGTCACGTGGTGAGTCATATTGCCAGCGTCTGGCGATCATGATGCTGCTGACCGGTATGCTGATGCGCTACATGACGCCAGCAATGCCCGGCTGAGGCGCCACGGTTCGCACCTGCCGGGCGCGCGGTGATAGAATCGCTGTCCTTTTCGCAGCCCGAATCAGACCGACATCATGCAAGAGCTGAGCCAGCAACGCACTGCCGCCGAGCAGGGCAGAAGCAAGCGCGAATTCGACAAGCTGCAGAAGCGGCTGCGCCGACTGGTCGGCAATGCCATCACCGATTACGGCATGATTCGTGACGGTGATCGGGTCATGGTTTGCCTCTCCGGCGGCAAGGATTCCTATACCATGCTGGAGATCCTGCGCAACCTGCAGCGCAATGCGCCGGTTGAATTCGAACTGGTCGCCGTCAACATGGACCAGAAACAGCCCGGTTTCCCCGAGCATGTATTGCCCGAGTATCTGGAAGCTGCCGGGATCGAGTATTACATCATCGAGCGTGATACCTACTCGATCGTCAAGGAAAAGGTACCCGAGGGCAAGACCTATTGTGGCCTCTGTTCGCGTCTGCGGCGCGGTACTCTCTATGGTTTCGCCGAAGAAATCGGTGCTACCAAGATTGCGTTGGGCCATCATCGTGATGACATGCTGGAGACGCTGTTTCTCAACATGTTTTTCGGTGGCACGCTCAAATCGATGCCGCCCAAGCTGCTCTCCGATGATAATCGCAATATCGTGATCCGACCGCTGGCCTACTGCAGCGAACAGGATATTGCATCCTTTGCCGAGGCAATGGCGTTTCCCATCATTCCCTGCAATCTGTGTGGCAGCCAGGAAAATCTGCAGCGACAGGTGGTCAAGGAAATGCTCGGTGAGTGGGATCGCAAGCATCCCGGGCGTATAGAGACCATGTTCAAGGCCATTACCAATGTGGCGCCCTCGCAGCTTGCCGATCGCGAGCTGTTTGATTTCGAAGGACTGGAAGCGCGCCGGGAAGCACTGAATCATGGTCGGATCGATGCGGTGGATCTGACCCATCCCGATGCCCTCTGATACCATCCGGGTTGCGCCGGTGTCGGCGCCGACGTTCGCCGCTTGTCTGATTGATCCGACACCGGGCGTCAGCTGGTTCGATGTCGAGCATTACGGCCGTGTGCGACTCAGTGGCGTACCGGAGGTCGGGCGACTGTTGCTCGCTCATGGGGCTGGCGCGGGCCCCGAGCATGTACTGATGCGTTCACTGACAGACGCACTGGCCGAGCAGGGGGTGCAGTGCGCCGCCATCGAATTCGATTATCGTGCTCGGGCACGGGAGGCGGGCAAGCCTCGTCCTCCTCCGCGCGTGGATCAGCTGATATCACCTTTCGCTGATTGGGTGGCACTGATGCCGCCCGATACCTGGTGGGGTGGACGCTCCATGGGTGGGCGAGTGGCATCGCAGCTCGCGACCGAGCAAGCGTGCCCCGGGCTGATCCTGTGTGCCTATCCCTTTCATCCGCGTGGTACTCCCGAACGTACTCGTCTGTCACACTGGCCGCAGCTGCGGTGCGCAACGCATGTCTTTCAGGGCAGCCGTGATCCCATGGGCAGTCGTGAAGAGGTTGGCGGTTACCCGCTGCCTGCTCATGTAGCAATGCACTGGCTGGAGGAAGGCGATCATGATTGGCGAACGCCTCGCAATAGCGCCGTGACCCAGTCAGCGCTGATCACGCAGGCCGCCAGGGGTATTGTCGGAAGCATGATTCAGGCATGATGATGACGTCTTGTTCAGCGGGATTGAAGATAAGCCGCTGAGGGGATTGACTTTGGCAGTGTGGCCGGTAGAATGCAGCGCCACGTGACCGAGAGGGTGGTTAGCTCAGCTGGGAGAGCACCGGCCTTACAAGCCGGGGGTCACAGGTTCGATCCCTGTACCACCCACCATCACGCAGGAAGTGCTGTCGTCAGCGGACCGGTAGTTCAGCTGGTTAGAATGCCGGCCTGTCACGCCGGAGGTCGCGGGTTCAAGTCCCGTCCGGTCCGCCATTTCGACGTCTTCCTTCCGTTATTGATCGAGGACCGGTAGTTCAGCTGGTTAGAATGCCGGCCTGTCACGCCGGAGGTCGCGGGTTCAAGTCCCGTCCGGTCCGCCATTTCGATATCGGAATCCCTACGACTGCGGGGGTGGTTAGCTCAGCCGGTTAGAGCACCAGCCTCACATGCTGGGGGTCACAGGTTCGAGTCCTGTACCACCCACCATTGCCGAGCGGCTGTTGCCGAACGGTCAATGATGCGGACCGGTAGTTCAGCTGGTTAGAATGCCGGCCTGTCACGCCGGAGGTCGCGGGTTCAAGTCCCGTCCGGTCCGCCACCTATACGACTCCGCAGTAGTCGGCCGTTAACGGCCAGAGATATCGGGCCCCATGATTCAAACGGATCATGGGGCCTTTTTCGTGCCTGCTTTGAAACGCACCAGAGCCCCGGCAGCAGGCGGCGGCAGCACCTTGTCCATGCTTCCTGTATTTTCGTGGAAAAGAAAATCCGCCATGAGGACTTGCGTCAGGGTCCCAACCGCCGTAATGCTGTAAATACACAGCATGGCTACAAGCGGAAGCGGTAAAATGTCGAAAACAATCGCTCAGGATGATCTCCTGGCGGCCGGAGAGCGCGTGATGGCAGAAAGTCAGCCGCGGTTTCTGGCCAGTGACAATACCTCCGGTATCTGTCCCGAAGCGATGGAAACATTGCTGGAAGCCAACGCGACCGACGATCTGGCATACGGCAATGATCGATGGACGCAGTTGGCGAGTGATCGTTTCAGAGAATTTTTTGAAACCGATTGCGAAGTTTTCTTTGTCTTCAACGGTACGGCAGCCAACTCGCTGGCGCTGGCCTCGATGTGCCAGTCCTATCACAGCGTCATTTGCCATCAGTTGGCGCATATCGAAACCGACGAGTGCGGTGGTCCGGAATTCTTCTCCAATGGTTCCAAGCTGCTCAACGTTGGCGGCGAGAACGGCCGCATTACTCCCTCAGGCATTGCCACGACCGTTACCCGCCGGGGAGATATTCATTACCCTCGTCCCAGAGTGGTCTCCCTGACTCAGGCGACCGAAGTCGGCACCGTCTACGGATTCGATGAGCTGCAGGCCATTCGGGAAGTGGCCGATCGATATGATCTCAGGGTCCATATGGATGGGGCCCGATTTGCCAATGCCTGTGCTTCTCTGGAGTGCTCCCCGGCAGACCTGAGCTGGCGCAGTGGCGTTGATGTGCTCTGTTTTTCCGGAACCAAGAATGGGCTGGCCTTTGGTGAGGCGGTCATCTTCTTTGATCGTCGCATGGCCGAAGACTTCGAGTATCGCTGCAAGCAGGCCGGGCAGCTGGCCTCCAAGATGCGGTTCATCTCCGCCCCCTGGCTGGGATTGCTGAATAGCGGGGCCTGGTTGACCAATGCGCAACATGCCAATGCCATGGCCAATCGTCTGGCAAAAGGGCTACGGGACGTTGAAGGCGTTGAGCTGATGTTTCCGGTACAGGCCAACAGCCTGTTCCTGGAGCTGCCCAGTCAGGTGCAACAGGTACTGCGCGAGCGAGGCTGGACCTTCTATACCTTCATCGGTGAGGGCGGTGTACGTTTTGTATGCAGCTGGAATACTACGCCCGAGCTGATCGATGCACTGCGCGATGACATCATCGCGGCGCTGGCATCCATGACGCGATAATGGTATGGCTGTTGATATGGCCACTGCAGAGCGTGGCCATCATCCCATCTTTCCACTGAATTCAGCCTGTTGTGGCGCCCGGCGCGGCAACAGAGACAATATTCGATATCCGGTGATCCATCCTGCGGCTTTTTCGTAGCAGGCAACAACAGGGAGCGGATGTGAAAAAAACGCAGGAGAGTTTTATCGAATAACCCAGACCCGACCGCTCGGTCACTTTGATGGTCCACCGGGAGGTCAGATCGCAAGGAGACGTCCATGAGCATCTTCGATCATGTCCAGCAGCGTTTCGAGCGTACCCGTCAGGAAGAACTGTCTCTTGAAGAGTATCTCGAACTCTGTCGTGACGACCCTTCCGCCTATGCCAGTTCTTCCGAGCGCCTGCTTCAGGCAATCGGCGAACCCGAAGTCGTGGATACTTCCCGCGACCCTCGTCTCTCTCGCATCTTTTCCAACAAGCTGATCCGGCGCTACCCGGCTTTCGAGGAATTTTACGGTATGGAGGAGGCCATCGAGCAGATCGTCTCCTACTTCCGTCATGCCGCTCAGGGGCTCGAAGAGCGCAAGCAGATTCTCTATCTGCTGGGCCCTGTGGGTGGCGGCAAATCTTCACTGGCAGAGCGGATCAAGGCACTGATGGAACAGGTGCCCTTTTATGCCATCAAGGGCTCGCCGGTTTTCGAGTCGCCGCTGGGGCTGTTCTCGGCCGAAGAAGACGGCGAGATGCTCGAACGTGAATATGGTATTCCGAACCGCTATCTGCGTAGCGTGATGTCTCCGTGGGCAGCCAAGAGACTCAGGGAGTACGGTGGCGATATCTCGCAGTTTCGGGTGGTCAAGCTCTATCCCTCTCGATTGCACCAGATCGCGGTCTCCAAGACCGAGCCGGGTGATGAAAATAATCAGGATATTTCGGCGCTGGTCGGTAAGGTCGATATTCGCAAGCTTGAACTCTACTCCCAGGATGACCCTGACGCTTACAGTTTCTCCGGTGGGCTGTGCCGTGCCAATCAGGGGCTGATGGAATTCATCGAGATGTTCAAGGCGCCGATCAAGGTGCTTCATCCGCTGCTGACTGCTACTCAGGAAGGCAACTACAACCCCACCGAGGGCATGGGGGCCATCCCCTTTGATGGTGTGATCCTGGCGCACTCCAATGAGTCCGAGTGGCAGCAGTTTCGTAACAACCGCAACAATGAAGCCTTCCTCGATCGTGTCTACATCGTGAAGGTTCCTTACTCGCTGCGGGTCTCCGAGGAGATGAAGATCTACGAGAAGCTGCTGGAGCATTCTTCGCTTGCGGATGCGCCCTGCGCGCCCGATACGCTACGCATGCTGGCCCAGTTCTCGGTACTTTCCAGGCTCAAGGAACCGGAAAACTCCAGCATCTATTCAAAGATGCGTATCTACGATGGTCAGAACCTCAAGGATACCGACCCGCGTGCGAAATCGATTCAGGAGTATCGCGATGCGGCCGGCGTGGATGAAGGCATGGATGGTCTATCCACGCGTTTTGCCTTCAAGATTCTCTCCAAGGTATTCAACTTCGATGCTACCGAGGTGGCGGCCAATCCTGTGCATTTGCTGTATGTGCTGGAACAGCGGCTCGAACAGGAACAGCTGCCGAAGGAGACTCACGAACGCTACCTGCGGTTCATCAAGGAGTTTCTGGCGCCACGCTATGTGGATTTCATCGGTAAGGAGATCCAGACCGCCTATCTGGAGTCCTATTCCGAATATGGTCAGAATATCTTTGATCGCTACGTGACCTATGCGGATTTCTGGATTCAGGATCAGGAGTATCGAGACCCTGAAACCGGCGAGATGTTCGACCGTCAGGCGCTCAATGAGGAACTGGAGAAAATCGAGAAGCCGGCTGGCATTTCCAATCCCAAGGATTTTCGCCATGAGGTAGTCAATTTTGTTCTACGCGCCCGGGCGCAGAACAACGGCCGCAACCCGAGCTGGCAGTCCTATGAGAAGCTCAAGGGAGTGATCGAACACAAGATGTTCGCCAATACCGAAGAGCTGCTGCCGGTGATTTCGTTCAATGCCAAGGCTTCGGAAGCGGATCGTCGTAAACATGAGGATTTTGTCGACCGCATGGTCGCCCGAGGTTATACCGAAAAGCAGGTTCGTCTGTTGTCGGAGTGGTATCTGCGTGTACGTAAATCGCAATAACGCAGGCGCTGACCATCCGATCGCATCCCGACTGTGCTGTCCTGCAGTCGGGAACTGAACAAGGCCGGGCAGTGCCCGACATGACGGGAGGTGGCGATGAGCTACTTCATTGATCGACGGCGTAACGCGCGCAACAAGAGTGCGGTCAATCGCCAGCGTTTCCTGCGCCGCTACCGCAGCCATATCAAGCGAGCCGTGGAAGATTCCGTCAATCGGCGCTCGATTACCGACATGGAGCGCGGAGAGAAGGTCAGCATTCCGGCACGGGATATTTCCGAACCGAATTTTCGCCATGGCGCCGGCGGGCGACGCAGTATTGTCAGCCCCGGCAATCGCGAGTTTGTTCAGGGCGACCGGCTACGCCGTCCCGAAGGGGGTGGTGGAGGCAGTGGCGCTGGCGAAGGGTCGGCTTCCAATCAGGGAGAGGGAGCAGATGAGTTTGCCTTCTCCCTGACGCGTGAGGAGTTTCTCGACTTCGTTTTTGATGGGCTGGAGCTGCCTCATCTGGAACGCAAACAGCTGGTGGATATTAATGATCGCCGGCCGGTGCGCTCCGGTATTTCCCGAAGCGGCGTCCCGGCGCGCATGAATATCGTGCGTTCGATGCGTCAGGCGCATGCGCGTCGTATCGCCATGCGGGCGCCGATAAGACGGGCACTGCGTGAGGCCATGGAGGCACTGGAGCAGGAAGAGCGCAAGGATCCGGTATTGCGTGATCCCATTCGTATTCGGGCACTGCGTGAAGAGATCGAGCGGCTCGAAAAACGACTTGAATCCGTGCCATTCATCGATACTCATGACCTGCGCTACACCCATCTGATCGATCAGCCCCAGCCCTCCAACAAGGCAGTGATGTTCTGTGTCATGGATGTTTCGGGGTCCATGACCCAGTCTCACAAGGACATTGCCAAGCGCTTTTTTCTGCTGCTGTATCTTTTTCTCGAGCGTAATTACGAACGTGTTGAGCTGGTCTTCATTCGTCATCACACCGCTGCTCGTGAAGTCGATGAGGAAGAGTTTTTCTACTCGCGTGAAACGGGAGGCACGATTGTCTCCAGTGCGCTCAGTCTGCTTGATGACGTCATCGAGCAGCGTTATCCGCCGGGGCAATGGAATCTGTATGTCGCCCAGGCAAGTGATGGGGATAACTGGGATGATGACTCCGGGCATTGCCGCAAGCTGCTTTCCGAACGTCTGATGCCGCAGCTCCAGTATTACGCCTATGTCGAAATCACCCCACACGCTCATCAGACCCTCTGGGAGGAGTACGAAAGGGTACAGGCCGACTATCCGGAACGTTTTTCGATGCGCCAGATTGTCGAAGCCGGCGATATCTATCCGGTCTTTCGGGAACTGTTCAAACGCCGTGAAGCGGCGTGAGGAGCGTGTGCGATGGCAGACATTCATACCCGGATACAGGACGAGGAATATCTCGAGAAGGGCTCGGACTGGTCGTTTGCCGATCTGGAGTTCTATGAGCGTGAAATTGCCAGGATTGCGGCGGACTACCGACTGGATATCTATCCCAATCAGATCGAGATCATCACTTCCGAGCAGATGATGGATGCCTATGCCAGTGTGGGCATGCCTGTTGGTTACAATCACTGGTCGTTTGGCAAGCAGTTCCTCTCTGTCGAACAGGCCTATCGACGTGGACAGATGGGCCTGGCCTATGAACTGGTGATCAATTCCGATCCCTGCATCGCTTATCTGATGGAAGAAAATACCCTGATGATGCAGATTCTGGTCATGGCCCACGCCTGCCATGGTCACAATTCCTTCTTCAAGGGTAACTATTTGTTCCGTGCCTGGACGGATGCTTCGGCGATTGTCGATTATCTGGTATTTGCTCGACGTTATATTGCCGAATGTGAGGAGCGCCATGGTGTGGATGCCGTCGAGCAGCTGCTGGACGCGTGCCATGCGCTGCAGAACTACGGTGTTGATCGTTACAAGCGCCCGTCACCGATATCTCCCGAGGAGGAGGCGAGGCGCCAGAAGGAGCGTGAGGCCTATCTGCAGGCTCAGCTCAACACCCTGTGGAGCACCATTCCGCAGTCGCAGCGTAACGAGCAGACCAGCAATGAGGAGGATCCGCTGGGGCTGCATGACCGTGGCCGTTATCCGGCCGAGCCGCAGGAAAATCTGCTGTATTTCATTGAAAAGAACGCCCCACTGCTGGAACCCTGGCAGCGCGAGGTGGTGCGTATCGTGCGCAAGCTGGCGCAGTACTTCTATCCCCAGCGTCAGACCCAGGTGATGAATGAAGGCTGGGCCACCTTCTGGCACTACACCATCATGCATCGACTCTACGATGAGCAACTGATCGATGAAGGCATCATGATGGAATTTCTGCAGTCTCACACCTCGGTTGTGGCGCAGCCGGCCTTTGATACACCGTGGTACAGCGGTATCAATCCCTATGCCCTGGGATTTGCCATCTTTACCGATATCAAGCGTATCTGCGAATCACCGACCGAGGAGGACCGGCAATGGTTTCCGGAGATGGCAGGCAGCGACTGGCTGGAGACACTGCATTTCGCAATGAATAACTTCAAGGATGAGTCCTTCATTCAGCAGTTTCTGTCACCCCGGGTTATTCGCGAACTCAAGCTGTTTGCCATCATCGATGACGATACCGATGAGATGATCGAGGTCAGTGCCATTCATGATGACCGGGGCTACCGTCATGTGCGTGAAGCACTGGCCAGTCAGTATTCGCTGGGATATCGCGAGCCCAATATTCAGGTCTGGGAAGCCAATATTCATGGTGATCGCTCGCTGACCCTGCGCCATGAGCGCAGTGACCGACGACCGCTTGACAAGACGGTCTATCCGGTATTGCGCTACATGCATCAACTATGGGGCTTTCCGATTCATCTCGAGTCCATGGAGGAGGGCGAGCACGTCACGCACTATCATTGGCCGATGGCCGAGGATCACTGATGGCGCCAAAGGCGGTTCGGTACCCGGCTGGAGATGGCTGTGGATTCCGCGTTTTAACCACCCCCTGATATACTTCCCCGCCGGCGATTCGAACGCCGAAGAACGACAGAAACAAGCAGGGGAACAAGGGTATGGCGGCACGGGCTCCGCTAGGACTGATGCGGCGATTGCCGCGAATGGGAAAGGCCGGCATTCTGGGCGCTGCTGTACTGGGTGGCCTCTGGTATTGGCAGGAACGCGATTATCGTGCGCAGATGAGCTGGATGGGCCCACCCGAAGCCCAGGTGTGGTATGACTGGCATACACTGAATAGAACGCTGCGCAATGATGGTTACATGGTGGGGTGGTCGGACCTGCGTCGTAATCCGCTCTGGGTGACCTATCGGCTGACGCGTGTGGCCGACCCCGAGGCGGGACCGCGACCGAGTGGATTCCGTGAAGATATCAGAGCCATCTGGCGGACGACCAGCAGCGACTACACCGGCACAGGCTATGATCGTGGGCACATGGCACCCAATTACGCCATTGCTGTGGTTAACGGACGCGCTGCCCAACAGGATACGTTTCTGATGACCAATGTGGCGCCCCAGCGTCCGGCGCTCAACCGCAAGCTCTGGCAGCGACTCGAGGAAGTCATCATCGATGATTTTGTCCCGCATTTTGGGACGGTATGGGTTACCGATGGCCCGATCTTTGACTCATCTGTTACCCGGCTGCCTTCGTTGATCGAAATTCCGGATGCTTTCTACAAGATTCTGGTAATACCCGGACGCCACCCGAAGATGCTGGGGTTCATCATGCCACAAAAGGTGTCGGGCAATGAGCCGCTGGATCGTTTTGTGGTCAGCGTCGATGAAATCGAAGCGCGTACTGGCCTGGATTTCTTCAGTCAGTTGCCGGATGGGGTCGAGCATCAGCTGGAGTCGCGTAGCGATCCGGGCGCCTGGCAACTCAAGCGTTATGCCCGACAACCCTCTCGTTACTAACGAGATTCGAGCGCCTGGAGGCACGCGTCAGGATAAGTCCGGTGGTGGCTGTAACACTGCCGGCGCATGAGGGCAGGGAAGCGCTCACGGATACCTGTAAAAGCCATCGGGGCGAAGATGGAATCGGAGAGACATCAAGGGGAAAAGTAGAAAAAGGATGCAGTAAGTACTGCGATCAATCCCGATGAGTTCGGGATGGTGCCCGGAAGAGGACTTGAACCTCCACGACCATACGGTCACCAGCACCTGAAGCTGGCGCGTCTACCAATTCCGCCATCCGGGCCTGTCTGTCAATCGATTGTGGTGCCCGGGAGAGGACTTGAACCTCCACGTCCTTAAGGACACCAGCACCTGAAGCTGGCGCGTCTACCAATTCCGCCACCCGGGCAATCGATTGTGGATCAGTAAACCGATTCGTACTGATCAGGGGCGTGCATTATCAACAAATCTGAAGATGACGCAAGCCCGAAAGCTACTATCCGTACCGTACCACCTGCCTGGTAGCACCTTCCGAACGCGGTCCGATGGGACATGTCATTCGGTGGTGCCCGGGAGAGGACTTGAACCTCCACGTCCTTAAGGACACCAGCACCTGAAGCTGGCGCGTCTACCAATTCCGCCACCCGGGCAGGTGGCCCGAAATAATACGGAAATTTTTCCGTGATGCAAGAGGTTGCAGGAGATCATGGGGCAATTGATTGGATGATGCCGCTCGGCAGGGGTTGGGGTCGCCGCCCTGCGACCGGTATACTTGTTGCATGATCTGCTCTTTCCGTGCCGTCTCGTGTCCACCTTTCGCCGCATTTAACTCCCGTCAGGGCAATAACAGTTTCAAGGAAGTCTTATGAGTCAATGGAATACCGGCGACGACCCGCAGGCGGCGCGCGAAGCCAGTCGCTATGAAAACCCCGTTCCCAGCCGTGAATACCTGCTGGAGCAGTTGGTCGACTACGGCAAGCCGATTTCTGCCGAAAACATGTGTCGTCGCCTCGGTATCGAGGATGAAGAGCAGCAGGAGGCCGTACGTCGTCGTCTTAATGCCATGGCCCGTGATGGGCAGGCCATCGGTACCCGTGATGGCAGTTTCGAGGCGATCGACCCCAGCTCGCTGATCGATGGTCGGGTAGTCGGTCATCGCGATGGCATCGGTTTCATGGTGCGTGATGACAAGGTCAAGCCTGATCTGGTCATTCCGCCGCGTCAGATGCGGCGTCTGTTCGATGGCGACCGTATCCGTGCCCGCATCAGCGGTCGGGATCGGCGGGGACGTGATGAAATCAGTATCAACGAGATTCTCGAGCGACGTACCCAGCAGCTGGTAGGGCTCTATCGCGAGCGCGGCCCCGATATCGGCGTGCTGGTGCCCGAGAACAATCGTATTGCACACGAAGTGATGATCCCTGCGGGCAGCGAGGCCGGCGCAAAGGATGGCCAGGTGGTCATGGTGCGCATCACCGAGCAGCCTGAGCTGCGTCAGCAGCCCATGGGCGAGGTGATCGAGGTGCTGGGAGAGCGCATGGATCCCGGCATGGAAATCGATATTGCCATTCGCCAGCATGATTTGCCCGAGGCGTTCCCCGAGGAAGTGCTGGACCAGATTCGCCACATGAGTGAAGAGGTTCGGGAAGAGGACAAGGGGGCGCGTGTCGATCTGCGTGATTGGCCACTGGTCACTATCGATGGCGAAGATGCCCGGGATTTCGACGATGCCGTCTATGCCTGGAAGACGAAATCCGGGGGCTGGAAGCTTGTCGTGGCGATTGCGGATGTGTCGCATTATGTACCGGCCGGTTCAGCGCTGGATGAAGAGGCCTATTCGCGCGGCAATTCGGTCTACTTTCCAGGGCAGGTTGTGCCGATGCTGCCGGAGCTGCTCTCCAACGGTCTGTGCTCGCTCAATCCGGATGTCGATCGGCTCTGCATGGTCTGTGAGATGAATATCTCCCAGCAGGGTGCGATCAGCCGCTACAAGTTCTATGAAGGCATCATGCGCTCGAAGGCGCGGCTGACCTACACCAAGGTCGGGACCATGCTTGAGGATGCCGACAGCGAGGCCGGGCAGGCCCTGCGTCGTGAGCATGCCTCGCTGGTGAAGCCGTTGGAGGCGCTTCATGGTCTCTACCAGACCCTGAGACAGGCACGCAGTGTGCGTGGTGCGATCGATTTTGAAACCACCGAGACGCAGATCGTTTTCAATGATCAGCGCAAGATAGAGCGTATCGTACCGCGGGTTCGCAACGATGCGCACAAGCTGATCGAGGAGTGCATGCTGGCGGCCAATGTGGCGACCGCCCGTTTTCTCGACAAGCACAAGCTGCCGGCGCTCTATCGGGTGCATGCGCGTCCCGCCGAAGAGCGTCTGGATAACCTGCGTGTCTTTCTTGGTGAGCTGGGTCTGACGCTGGATGGCAGTGGCGAAAACGGTGAGCCCACGCCCAGTGACTTTCAGCGTCTGCGTGAAGCGATCAGTGATCGTCCGGATGCCGATATCATTCAGATGGTCATGCTGCGCACCATGACTCAGGCGATCTATACGCCTTACAACGAAGGTCACTTCGGACTGGCTTATCCGGCCTATGCACACTTTACATCACCGATCCGGCGCTACCCCGATCTGCTGGTGCATCGCGCCATCCGTTCGGTGATTCGCAGCAACCGCAACAGCGGTCATGTTGAACGACTTGCCGATACCCCGATCGACAAGCCGCAACGATGGTGCCCCTACACATTCGAGCAGATGATCGAGCTGGGCGAGCACTGCTCGATGACCGAGCGGCGCGCTGATGATGCCACCCGGGATGTCGAGGACTGGCTGAAATGCGAGTTCATGTCGGACAAGGTGGGAGATATCTTCGAAGGCAGTATTGCGTCGGTTACCCAGTTCGGCCTGTTTGTGCGCCTTGATGAGCACTTTGTCGAAGGGTTGGTACATATCTCTTCCCTGCCTTCGGACTATTATCAATACGAAGCCGAGCGTCATCAGCTCAAGGGTGATCGGGGTGGTCTCACCTATCGTCTTGGTGATGGTGTGACAGTCCAGGTGGCCCGGGTTGATCTTGACCAGCGACGCATCGATTTCGAGCTGACCGAGGCGCAGCCTCGTTCCAGACGTCGGGTGCGCAAGAAGCCGGGTGCATCCCCCGAGGGCGTTAGCGAATCGACCGATAAGCCTGAAGAGAAGAAAAAGCCGCGCAAGCGCAAATCACGGCCGGGTAAGCGTGAACGCGAGCGCAATCGCCGCTCCGGACACGAGGCTGCGCAGCACGAAGGGAGTTCGGCAAAGGGTGAAAAAACCGCTAAATCCCGTGATGGAAAAAAACCGGCTGCCAGTGCGAAGTCAAAACGCAAGGGAGAAACTTCCGGCAGCGGAAACAAGCGATCCGACGGTAAGCGCTCATGAGTCGTGCCTCCTCGGGTAATCGCCGTCACTCGAATGGCCCTGCTCGCCGCGAGGGGCGTGGGCGGCGCAGTACCGCCCGCTCCCCTGATCTGCCGAAAGGGCTCGATCCTGTTTTTGGCGTGCATGCCGTTGAATCGCTATTGGAGGCCGGCCAGCTTCCGGAACTGATCTGGGTGCAGTCCGGGGTGGCCTCGCGCCGGCTGGAAGCGCTGGCCATGCGTTTACAGCAGACTGGAGCAGCACTGCTTGAACAACCCCGCGAGCAGCTCGATGCGGTCGCCGAGGGCGCACACCAGGGTATCATCGCCTTCTGTCAGCCGCTGGAGTTCAGCAACGAAGAGGCACTCTTCTGGCGCCTTGATGAACCTTGTGAGACGCCTGCCTTACTGCTGATTCTTGATGGCATTACCGATGTGCACAACTTCGGTGCCTGTCTGCGCAGTGCCGATGGGGCAGGGGTTACTGGCGTCATCGTGGCAAAGGATCGCTCGGCACCGCTCAATGCTACCGTGCGCAAGATTGCCAGTGGCGCTGCAGAAAGCGTTCCCGTTTATCAGGTGACCAATCTGGCTCGCACCATGGGTCGGCTGCGTGACACCGGTATATGGCTGGTGGGCGCAGCCGGTGAAGCCTCGGCCGAGTTGTTCGACATTGATCTCGACATGCCCTGTGCCATTGTCATGGGCTCGGAAGGCAAGGGGCTGCGCCGCTTGACCCGGGAGCACTGTGATCATCTGGTGCGGTTGCCCATGTCCGGTCGAGTGGAAAGTCTGAATGTATCGGTGGCGACCGGTATCTGTCTCTATGAAGCTGTACGCCAGCGCTCGGCTGCTGTCAGCAGGCTTGCAACAGGCTGATCGCGTCCTTACAATTACGCGGTTTTGCGATATACGGCTTGTTGCATTACAGCAGCTCGTAATTGCAAAGCCTACTCAGAATGACTCCTTGCTTCCCCATGGGCATTGGCCCTGGTTGAAGCTGCCAAACCGAAAGGAGATGACATGCGTCATTATGAAATCGTGGTCATGGTCCATCCGGACCAGAGCGAGCAGGTGCCGGCGATGATCGAGCGCTACACCAGCATCGTGACCGAAAACGGCGGTACCGTTCATCGTCTCGAAGACTGGGGTCGGCGCCATCTGGCTTATCCGATCAACAAGATTCACAAGGCACACTACGTTCTCATGAACGTCGAGTGCAGCAATGAAGCTCTGGAAGAGCTGGAAAATATCTTCCGCTTCAATGATGCCATCATTCGTAACCTCGTGGTCCGTGCTTCCGAAGCTGTGACGGAACCGTCGCCCATGATGAAATCCTCCGAGGAAAAGGGTTCTCGTCGTCGCGAAGAGCGTCCCCGCGGTGAGCGTGGTGAACGCAGCGAACGTAACGAAGAGCAGACCGAATCCGAATCCGAATCCGCCTCTTCCTGATCCAGTCAATCGGAGACTCTCATGGCTCGTTTTTTCCGTCGTCGCAAGTTCTGCCGTTTTACTGCAGAAGGCGTGAAATATATCGATTACAAGGATCTTGATACCCTCAAGTCCTATGTGACCGAAACCGGCAAGATCGTTCCCAGCCGGATTACCGGTACCCGGGCGCGTTATCAGCGCCAGCTGTCCACGGCGATCAAGCGCGCACGCTATCTGGCGCTGCTGCCTTATACTGATCGTCACCAGTAATTCCCGATTGGTCCGGGGCCCATGACGGACGCCGCCAGATGGCTGATGCAGAGTGTCTACCGGGGAATGGCCGTTGCCTTTTTGACGGCTTTGATCCCCTGGACGTTCTGGATCGGTGCCGCCATCAGTTCGCTGTTTACGCTGCGACGCGGTCTGTCCGCGGCACTGCCGGTGGTTATTGCCGTTGCACTGCCTTCCGCCTGGTGGTGGTGGCAGGGCGATCGGGTGCCGCTGGCCAGTGTTACGCTGACTACCGTGATGGCTGTCATGCTGCGAACCCGAGTGCGCTGGGGCGAGGCCCTGATCGCTGGCACGGCGCTCACCGCATTACTGATTCAGTCCGGGCTGTTCACGCCGCAGGATGCCATGCGCATCATCGGCGAAGTACGTTCGAGCGCCCCTCAGGTAGATCAGTTGTTATCGGAGTACGCTGCCCGCGGTGTACCGATCGATCGCCTGTCGGCGTTGATGCTGGCTGCGGTCAACGGCTGGATGGCGTTGTTCGCCGGTATTGGCTGCCTGATTCTGGCGCGTAGCTGGCAGGCGAAACTCTATAACCCCGGCGGATTCCGGGAAGAGTTTCATCAGTTTCGCCTTTCGGGGCGCGATCTGCTGCTGTTGCTGGGTGTCAGCCTGCTGTGCGCTCTGGTCAATCTGCCGGCGCCTGCACTGGTAGCCTGGGTGCCTCTGCTGATTGCCGGGTTTGCGCTGGTCCACGGATTGATTGGAATGCGTTCGCTGAGCGTGTTCTGGCTGGTCGGGTTCTACGTGGTGCTGGTAACTACCTGGCCCACTTTGGTTATTCTGCTGCTGCTGCTGGCGCTGATGGATACCCTGGTCGATTTTCGGGGACGTCTGGCTGGTAGCCAACACTAAGAGGTTTACGCGATGGAAGTCATTCTGCTCGATAAGCTGGGCAAGCTGGGCACCCTGGGTGACCGGGTCAATGTCAAGCCTGGCTACGGCCGAAACTATCTGGTGCCGTACGGTCTGGCCGTACCCGCCACGAAGGAAAACATTGCCGCATTTGATGAGCGTCGTGCCGAGCTTGAGCGTGAAGCGCAGGTACGTTATGCCGAGGCCGAGCGACGTGCCGAGCAGCTCAACGAGATCGAGCTGTCGCTGGTGGCTCGTGCTGGCGATGAAGGCAAGCTGTTCGGTTCGATTGGCCCGCGCGATCTGGCAGATGCCATTGCTCAGGCGGGTATTGATGTGGCACGCAGTGAAGTGCGTATGCCCGATGGACCTATTCGCCAGACCGGCGAATATGACATCGACCTGCAGCTGCATGCCGATGTGATCGCCAGCGTTCGCATCGTGGTCGTCGCCGAATAATTCGGTCGGGCCATGTGGGCACAGTGCCGATGCCATCGGCGCTGCGCGAGGGGTACGGGAAACTTTCCGTACCCCTCGTTTTGTCCGTGCCTGGTGAGTGGTTCATATGCTGCCTGTCTGGTGGTCGCCGATGACAGAGCGGTTGGCAACGGCGTATTCTGATATCGCTTGCCGTTATCCTTTCCCGAGTCTTTGGGACCGTTGATGAATGAAGTGATCGCCTACGATCAGGAAACCGCCGCGCTCAAGGTTCCTCCACACTCGCTGGAGGCCGAGCAGTCGGTACTGGGTGGACTGATGCTCGATAATTCAGCCTGGGATGAGATCTCGGACCGTCTGATCAGCGACGATTTCTATCGATTCGAGCATCGCGATATCTTCAATGCCATGGGGCAGCTGGCTGAAGAGGGGCGGCCGCTGGATGTGGTCACTCTTTCGGAGTCGCTGGAGTCACGCGACCGGCTGGAACGTATCGGTGGCCTGGCATACCTGGCCGAGCTGGCGCGTAACACGCCCTCCGCCAGTAATATTCGTGCCTATGCTGATATCGTTCGCGAGCGCGCCACTCTGCGAAAACTGATCCAGGCGGCCAATCAGATCGCTGAAGGGGCCTTCAATCCCCAGGGACGCCCGGCGGATGAGCTGGTCAATGAGGCCGAGCGACTGGTCTTCCAGATCTCCGAGTCGCGCCCCAAATTCGGTGGTCCGGTAGGCATGAGTCAGTTGCTGACCAAGGCTGTCGACCGCATCGATGAGCTGTTCAATCTAAAGGGGCAGATGACCGGTCTGTCGACCGGCTTTCGTGATCTCGATGACATGACGTCAGGGTTGCAGCCTTCCGATCTGGTGATCATTGCCGGGCGCCCCTCGATGGGCAAGACCACTTTTGCGATGAATCTGGTCGAGCACGCCGTGGTCAGCAGTGACAAGGCTGTGGTGGTGTTTTCGATGGAGATGCCGGCAGAGTCGCTGATGCTGCGTATGGTGTCGTCGCTCGGGCGGATCGACCAGACCCGAGTGCGAAATGGTCAGCTCGAGGACGAAGACTGGCCGCGTCTGACATCGGCGGTCAACCTGCTCAAGGACAAGCAACTCTACGTGGATGACACGCCGGCGCTGTCGCCCAACGAGATGCGTGCCAGAACTCGCCGTCTGGCGCGTGAGGCGGGAGGTATCGGCCTGATCATGATCGATTATCTGCAGTTGATGCAGGTGCCAGGCATGTCGGAGAACCGGACGGCCGAAATCTCCGAGATTTCTCGCTCGCTCAAGGGGCTGGCGAAGGAGTTCAACTGTCCGGTGGTGGCGCTTTCGCAGTTGAATCGTTCACTTGAGCAGCGCCCCAATAAACGCCCTGTGATGTCGGACCTGCGCGAATCGGGTGCTATCGAGCAGGATGCTGATGTGATCGCCTTCGTGTATCGCGATGAGGTGTATAACAAGGACAATCCCGATAACAAGGGACTGGCCGAACTGATCATTGGCAAGCACCGTAACGGCCCGGTAGGGACCGTACATATGGCCTTTATTGGCAAGTATACCCGTTTCGAGGATCTCGCCCCGGGGAGCTACGGTCAGTACGAGGAGTAGCACGGGAAAGGTCGACTTTTCTGAAAATGGCCAGAATCCTGATTCTGCCGCCCAGCATGATGTGCCACTGATATGGTCAGGGCGGCAGTCGTAATCGAATTTCCGATGGAGTGATCAACCATGGCAGGATACAAGCGCGGCCGTCGCCGCCAGCCTCGTGAAGAGAAGCGTGGCACTCTGGAGAGTGTTGAAACCGAAGGCCCGTTCAAGGAGTGGTTGGGCATGCCGGATCTTTACCGGCATACCCTCGTGGTGGATGGCGAAACCTACAGTTATCAGGTCGAAGAGTCCGAGCTGCCGGTAGCCGTGGGAGACTATGTGGTGTTTCGTTATCGGGATACCAAAGGGGGCCGCTGGGTGGATCGGCGTTCACTGGGTGTTGCCATCGACCCTTCCAGCTATCAGCGTGACTGAGCGGTAGCTGACTGACCTGCCCGACGGTGGTAAAAGGCGACCGGTTGGCGGGTCAGTGCCTTCCGGTGCTCCTTGTCTCCAGCCGTCTTTTTGAAGTTTAAACGCTCTACTCCCTCCTTTATACCGTTATCTTGTGTCAGTAATTCTCTTTGCTGATTTCACTCAGGGTTGCTTCATCAAGAGTCTGCAAGAATCGGGGCAGTGCCTCGGCATATCCGCCCAACGCCTGCGTTAATGCACGCACAAGTTGGTAACCGCTTTTGTCTGTTGCCACACTCTCTGGTATGGGCAATTTAATCCTGCCGCTGACGGGTGACACGTTTCAAGACAGTCAGCCCGGCACCTGACTCATTCCGTGCGCTGTCACAGGACACTGCACGAAGTGGGCTGCTCATCGCTGAACCTGTAGCCGCAGAGGGTACGATTCTCCTTTCATGTCATCAGAGCGTCATCCGTGGGCTTCAGGATAATATGGCAATCGCCGATATGAATCATGTACCGGGCAGGGGCCCGAGCAACAGGAGTACTCGCCATGGAATTGCAGCAACTCAGGCGGGCCGTCAGGGAACAGGCGGATATGGAAATTCATGTGGTACGACACACTGGCAGCCAGCTCTATCAGGTCGAGTGCTTGCCGACCGATGGAGATAGTCAGTTGCTTCGAAGAAGTGGCAAGCCGAAGCTCTATCGATCACTGGACGCGGCGGAAGATGATCTGCGCCGCGCTGGTGTACACAGGGCCTGGCTGGTGCATCAGGTGCCCAATGATGAAGTAGTTGGCCGGCCGCCGAACTATCATCATCCACTGACATCACGTATTCCGCTAACCTTTTGAAGCTGTCGTTTCAGCTTCGATAGCCTGCAAGATGATCGCCCTGGCCGTAGGCCGGCTCAAAATGAATCTCTTCCAGAATCTGCCGGGCCTTGTCACGCTGTGCCCGGCGTCGCTCGTCGCTCATGCGGTGTAGTGAGCCGTAGATCAGCTTCATGCGATGATTTTTCGCCAGTTCACGTTCGTGCCGCTCGAGGAAATCCCAATAAAGGCTGTTGAAGGGGCAGGCGTTATCGCCAGTGGTCTGTTTGACGTCGTAATGACAGTGACGGCAGTGATCCGACATGCGATCAATGTACTTGCCTGAAGCGCAGTAGGGCTTCGAGCCGAGATAACCGCCATCGGCATGGAGCACCATACCCAGCGTATTGGGAAGTTCTACCCATTCATGGGCATCGGCATAGACTGCCAGATACCAGTCGCACAACGCTTCCGGTTTGACGCCGCAGAGCAGGGCGAAATTGCCGGTCACCATCAGTCGCTGAATATGATGAGCATAGGCATTATCGTGGGTCATGGTGATGGCGCGATTCAAACAGCGCATCCTGGTATCACCACTCCAGTAGAAGTCGGGCAGCCCTCGCTCGGCCCGGAGCCGATTCTCGCGCTTGTAGTTCGGCATTCTTGACCAGTAAACACCGCGCACGAATTCGCGCCACCCGAGAATCTGACGAATAAAGCCCTCAACCGCATTGATTGGCGCGTGGCCTTCCTGCCAGGCACGTTCGGCAGCTTGGCAGACTTCTCTTGGCGATAGCAGCCCGGTGTTGAGTGAGGCCGACAATCGGGAGTGAAACAGAAAGGGTTCATGGTCGCTGATGGCATCCTGATAGCGACCGAAATCGATCAGCAGATGGCGGATGAAATGACGTAGATCGCTGAGTGCCTGGCGTCGTGTGACCGCCCAGTTGAACCCCTTGAGCGTTCCGAAGTGATCACTGAAGTGACGCTCGACCAATGCCATGACCTCCCTGGTGGTCGCATCCGGCTGGTGGCGGGGCGGATCAGGTACATCGAGCTTATTGGGTAACGCTTCACGATTGTCGTGGTCGAAATTCCACTGACCGCCGGCCGGTTCATCGTTTTCCATCAGGATGCCGCTCTCGCGGCGCATGTTCCGATAAAAGTGTTCCATGCGCAGCTGTCGGCGGTTACCTGCCCAGCGAGCAAATTCGTCCGGTGAGCAGAAGAAACGATCATCCTCGGTCAAGTGCCATTGTGGGGTATGATCCCTGCGCTGGCTGATACGTTCGTGTAACCGCCAGTCGCCGGGGCGCGTGACATGAATCTCGCTGCAGTGATACAACCGGGCCAGGCGCTCGGCTTCATCCAGCAGATCCTGGCAGTTATCCGCATCCTCCAGACCACTGTAATGGACCTGGTAGCCGCGATTGCGCAGGGCTTCGGCAAAATGGCGCATGGCGGAAAACAAAAGCACGATTTTCTGAGGATGGTGCGGTACGTAGCGCCCTTCGCCATCGACCTCACACAATGCCAGTACGGCATTGCTCGGCGGATCACGCAGCAATGGCAGATCGAAGCTCAATTGATCGGCGAGAATCAGAATCAGGGGTCGTGACATATACGCCGGGCCTTTTGGAAGTCCATTTATCTGACGGTCATGATCATTTCAATATCAGATATAGCGACATTTCATCCCGTCGACAGGGTAGTTGCTGATAGAATCCCTGTATCGGAAAAAAGAGACAGACCAGGAGTTTTCAATGGCGGAGGCTACCTTCGGTGTTTTGCTGGCCAATCTGGGCACGCCAGATGCACCTACGCCGGCAGCAGTACGACGCTATCTGGCAGAGTTCCTCTGGGACCGTCGAGTCATCGATGTGTCCCGACCGGTCTGGTGGATGATTCTTAACGGTATCGTGCTGCGCACTCGGCCGAAAAAGGTGGCCGAGGCCTATGCTTCGGTATGGGAAGAGGAAGGCTCACCGCTGCTGGCTATCGGCCGTCGTCAGCAACGGGCATTGAAGGCTCGACTCGATACTCATTTCGATGCTGATATCCCGGTTGAGCTGGCCATGACCTATGGGCGCCCGACCATGGAAGCGGCCGGACTGACCTTTCGCAAGGCCGGTGTGGAACGCATTCTGGTGCTACCGCTTTATCCCCAGTATTCCCGTACCACGACTGCGCCCGTATTCGATCGGCTGGCGGATGCGCTGGCACCCTGCCCGCATCTGCCCGAGCTGCGAATGGTACGCGACTATCATGAAGAGCCGGGTTATATCGATGCACTGGCTGCCAGTGTGCGTGAACACTGGGAGGCGCGGGGTCGGCAGAATCATCTGCTCATGTCCTATCATGGCATTCCGAAGCGATACGCCAACGAGGGCGATCCCTACCCGAAACACTGCACGCGAACCAGCCATTTGCTGGCCGAACGACTTGGCCTGCGAGACGATCAGTGGACCATGACCTATCAGTCCCGATTCGGTCGCGAGGAGTGGCTCAAGCCTTATACCGATGAAACCCTGACCGCCTGGGGCAAGGCCGGCCATGATGGCGTCGATGTGATCTGCCCGGCCTTTGCAGCGGATTGCCTGGAAACGCTCGAAGAGATTTCGATCCAGAACCGCGAGTTCTTTCAGGACAATGGCGGTGGCGATTACAGTTATATACCAGCGCTCAATGATCGAGAGGATCACATTGCACTGCTTGAACAGCTGGTGGTACGTCACACCACCGGTTGGTGACGATAGGGCGCGATCTCAGCGATCGCGCTCGCTGCCCAGTTCATAGGGCTCACCCTGAGTCTGCTCGGTGCGCTGCAATCGGTGATGCATGCCGGTCATGGTCAGCAGATGGGCACTCACGGGGGTGGTGATCATTACAAACAGGGTGATCAGTATTTCACGGCCGCTGGGATCGCCGGTCTGCACCCAGAAAAAGAGCATCGACGCGAGCAGGGTACAGCCCACCCCCAGCGTGGAATTCTTGGCGGGGCCATGCAGACGCTGGAAAAAATCACGAAAGCGCAGCAGCCCCAGCGCACCAATAACTGCGAAGATGCCTCCGGCTACCAGCAGCAGGGCGATCAGGCCTTCCAGCCAGGGTACCAGCCATTCGGGCATGAACATCATGTCATCTCCCTCCTATTCGATGATGTCGCCGCGCAGCAGATACTTGCATACGGCGACAGTGCTGATGAATCCCAGCATGGCAATCAGCAGGGCGGCCTCGAAATACAGGCTGGTATCCTGCCAGAGCCCCTGAATGATGATCATGCCGATGGCATTGACGTACATGGTGTCCAGAGCGGCAATGCGATCAGGCAGACTCGGGCCGATCAGCACCCGGTAGAAGTTCATGACCAGCGCCAGCGTGAATAGCGCCGAGCTGATCCAGAAGGCCCAGGTCAGCATTGGAAGATCTCCTTGAGCGGCTGCTCATAACGTCGCTGGATCTGCTCGATCAGCGCCTGTGTATCTTCAACATCGAGCGCGTGGATCAGCAACGTCCCATCATGCATGCGCAAGTGAGCCGAAATGGTGCCTGGCGTCAGCGAGATGGTGCTGGCCAGGATGGTAATCGGAAACGGCTCGGTCAACGACAATGGATAAAGGACAAAGGCAGGCCGCGGTTGTCGCCGAGGCGCGAGAATCAGCCGGGACACTTCCAGGTTGGCAACAATGATGTCCCATATCAGTACGGCGATGTAGGCCACCAGTTTCAGCGGCCGATGCACTGTGGGTTGTGGCTCCCAGAAGCGCCCGATCAGAATGGGAATCAGCAGGGCCAGTACCAGCGCCAGCAGGGCATTGCCAGGCGTCAGGGCCGTCAGGCACATCCATATCACGAACAGCAACAGGGATAGCAGTGGCATGGGGAGCAGACGCTTCATGAACTCTCTCCTCCTGCGTGAGGGACAACAGCGCCCGGAGTCAGCATGGGCGTACCGAGAATAGCCTCCAGATAGTGATCGGGATTATTCAGCTGTTGTGCAGTCGCCGCCGCGTATTGGCTCACGGGTCCGGCCAGCAGCGTCAGCAGCGGAGAGGCTGCGATCAGACCGGTGATGCCCAACCCGCGGCGCCAGCCCATTTTCGGCCCATCAGGATCGCCTTCACCGGTTCGCCAGAAGATGGTCGAGCCGGCGCGCGAGGCCGAAATAATGCCGCATAGCCCGGCGAGCAGCAGGATTGGCCAGAGCCAGAGGGCCTGAATGCCTTCGGCACTGGAGAGCACCAGTGCCTTGCCAATGGCGCCTGAAAGCGGCGGCAGACCGATCACGGCAATCATGCCGATGAAATACAGCGTCCCCAACCGGCCGGGTTGTACCAGCGGCCGGCTGCGCACTGCTCGGGTACCGGCCCGACCGCGCTGACTGCCAATCATGTCGGCCAGTAGAAACAGCCCACCAGTCACCAGAGTAGTATGTACGATGTAGTAAAGCGCTGCGGTGATACTGTCCAGATGCCCCATGCCAAAAGCGCAGAGCAGAGTACCCACCGAGATCATGATCAGATAGCTGGTCTGCAGACGCAGGTCGCGGGCCGACAGCACGCCGATTGCAGCCACGGCGAGCGTTGCCAGACCACACCACCAAAGCCAGGGTTGAGCGAGCCCGGCCAATGGCCCGGCATGATCGGCGAAAACAAGCGAATAGACACGCAAAATGGCGTAAAGGCCTATTTTGGTCATGATGGCAAACAGCGCTGCCACGGAAGCGGGTGCCGCTGCATAGGCGCGGGGAAGCCAGAAGTGCAGTGGCAGCATCGCCGATTTAAGCGCAAAGACACTCAGTAACAGCAAACCGCCGGCATGCACCAGACCCTGCTGATGGGCATCCAGGCCTGCACTGATCTGGCGTGCCATGTCAGCCATGTTCAGGGTGCCCAGTGCGCCATAAAGGATGCCGAGCGCGAACAGGAAAAGGGAAGAACCGGCCAGGTTGAGGGCAACATAATGGACCCCCGCACCGGTTCGACTGCGCCCGCCGCCATGCATCAGTAGTGCATAGGAGGCAATCAGCAGAACTTCGAAAAAGACGAACAGGTTGAACAGGTCACCCGTCAGAAAGGCTCCGTTGATCCCCAGCAGCTGCAGCTGGAACAGTCCCTGAAAGTTGGTGCCGTCTTCATCCTGACCGGCGCTGGCATAGAGGATGGCACCCAGTGCCAGTATCGCGGTCAGCAGGATCATCATGGCAGAGAGCCGATCGAGCACCAGCACAATACCGAAGGGTGGTTGCCAGTCGCCCAGGGCGTAAAAGCGAATCACACCATCGCCTGCGGTATGAACCAGAAAGATGCCGGTGATCACCAGCGCCAGGGTCGTGCCGATTCCTATCGTACGCTTGATGAGCACTGCGCCGCCACGGCGCAGCAGCAGCAACACCGCAGCACACAGCGGCAGTACGATGGGAGCAATGAGCAAATGCTGGCTCACGATGCCTCCCGGGACTCTTCGCGACGCTGGCCGTCGACATGATCACTGCCAAGATCACCACGGGCGCGCATGGCGAGAATGACCACGAAGGCGGTCATGGCGAATCCGATGACGATGGCCGTCAGTACCAGCGCCTGGGGGAGCGGGTCCGCCATTGGCATATCGGTGCCGACAATGGTGGAGGCCGCGGTGTGCAGCCCGCCCATGGAAAACAGGAAGAGGTTGACGGCATAAGTCAGCAGTGTCAGCCCGACGACTACGGGAAAGGTGCGTCCACGCAGGGCCAGAAAGATGCCGCTGGCGGTGAGGACACCGGTACAGATCGAGTAGATGAGTTCCATCAGGACTTCTCCCGGGACGGACGATGCGGAGTGGTGACCTTGCCGAGATTGGCCAGGATCATCAGGGTGGCACCGACGACGGCAAGATAGACGCCGAGATCGAACAGCATGGCTGTTGCCAGCTCGATGTCACCGATTACCGGAATGTGAAAGTGGCCATAGGCTGAAGTCAGAAACGGATGATCAAACAGCCAGCTACCCAGTCCGGTCAGCAGGGCGATGGCGACCCCGGTCACGGCGATCGGCTGATACTGAAAGGGCAGCCTGCGCTGTGTCCACTCCACGCCGCGTGCCATGTAGAGCAGGATCAGTGCCACGCCGGTGACCAGGCCGGCGATAAAGCCGCCGCCGGGCGCGTTGTGGCCGCGCAGGAAAATATAGATCGCCACCATCAGCGCGAATGGCAGCAGTGCCTGGGACACTACCGATAGAATGACCGGATAACGCTCACTGATCCATGCCCGGCCTTCCATATCGCCGGAGGGCATGGCCAGACGAAGACGGTTGAGCAGTTTGTAGATGGCCAGTCCGGCGATACACAGGACGGTGATTTCGCCCAGCGTATCGAAACCGCGGAAATCCACCAGAATGACGTTGACCACATTATGGCCGCCACCGCCGGGCACGCTGTTCTCGATCATGAACTGCGAGATACGCTCGATGGGGTGGGTCAGTACGGCATAGTTAAGGCTGGCCACCACGCCGCCAAAGGCAGAGGCCAGCAGACCATCACGCAGGAGCCGGTAACCGCTGGATTCGCGTGGTGTGGTCTGAGGCAGGAAGAACAGTGCCAGCATCAGCAGAATCATGGTGACTACTTCCACCGCCAGCTGAGTCAGTGCCAGATCGGGGGCGGAGAAGCGGGCAAAGGCAAGCGATACCAGCATGCCTACTACCGACAGCAGGATCAGTGCTACCAGTCTGCGGTGATGCAGAAAGGCTGTACCGAGTCCCGCCAGACAGAGCAGCAGACCGCCGGTGGCGACCACGCCATCGATCGGTTGAGGCGCTGCCGGGCCGTCGAGACCGGGGATGGCCATCAGACCGAGGGCGGCGAACAACAGGGCCGTCAGCATCAGCCAGAACATGTAGCGCTGTAATGAACCGTTTTCGAAGCGTCCCAGCAGTTTTTCGGCACTATTGATGAGTCGCTGATTGGCCGCTTCGAACACCAGACGGGCATCACGACCACGAAACTGACGCTGAAAGCGGTAAAGATAGTGGCGTAATACATAGACCAGTAGCCCGCCGGCCAGTGCAATGGCACTCATCAGCAGTGGCAGGTTGAAGCCATGCCAGATGGCGAGATCGAGTTCGGGCAGGCCCTCGGTCGGCATCATGGCGAGTGCCGCCACTTTCAGCAGTGCACCGACGGTCAGCGCCGGCAATAGACCTACGGCGATACACAGCACAATCAGGATTTCGATGGGCAGCCGCATGTAGCGCGGTGGCTCATGTGGCTCCTTTGGCAACTGTTTCGGCTCGCCATTGAAGAACACGTCATGCACGAAACGCAACGAATAGGCGACCGAGAATACGCTGCCCAGGGTGGCCAGTACCGGTACCAGCCATGAAAGTCCACCGAACATCTGGGTTTCGAGGCTCTCGGCCAGAAACATTTCCTTGGAGAGGAAGCCATTGAGCAGGGGGACCCCGGCCATGGAGGCCGAGGCTACGGTAGCCAGCACCGTGGTATAGGGCATGTAGCGCCAGAGACCATTGAGCTTGCGGATGTCCCGGGTGCCGCACTCATGGTCAACAATACCCGCTGCCATGAACAGCGAGGCCTTGAAGGTGGCGTGATTGATGATATGCAGCACGGCGGCAATGGCAGCCAGGCGTGAATCGAACCCGAACAGCAGGGTGATCAGTCCCAGATGACTGATGGTAGAGAAGGCCAGTACGCCCTTGAGGTCCTGTTTCATCAGCGCAAACCAGGCCCCGTAGAGCAGGGTGATCATGCCGACCAGCGTGACAATGTAGAACCACCAGTGGGTACCCGAGAGTATCGGGAACATGCGTGCCAGCAGAAAGACACCCGCTTTTACCATGGTGGCTGAATGCAGATAAGCGGAAACCGGTGTGGGGGCTGCCATCGCATGGGGCAACCAGAACTGGAAGGGGAACTGGGCGGACTTGGTAAAGCAGCCCAGCAGTACCAGCACCAGCATCAGCGGATAGAGCGGGTTACCGCGAATCTGATCAGCGTTGGCAATTACGGTATCGATATCGTAGCTGCCCACGACCTGGCCAATCAGCAAAAAACCGGCCAGCAGGGCGAGTCCGCCGGCACCAGTGACGGTGAGTGCCATGCGTGCCCCCTTGCGGGCATCGCTTTCACGATACCAGTACCCGATCAGCAAAAAGGAGGAGAGGCTGGTCAGTTCCCAGAAGAACCACAAAAGCAGCAGGTTATTGGCCGTCACGATACCGAGCATGGCGGTCATGAACAGCATCAGAAAGCCATAGAACCGCACGATCGAATCATTCTCGGATAGATAATAGCGGGCATAGAGAATGATCAGCAGGCCGATACCGAGAATCAGCAGGCTGAACAGAAAACTCAGGCCGTCGAGACGAAATGCCAGCGACAGGCCCAGTGCCGGTATCCACTCCAGCGAGTGACGTAACACCTCGCCATCAAGGATGGTGGAGGTTTGCGACAATGATATGCCCAGTGCGATAGCCGGCAACAGGGCTGTCAGCCAGGCACACCAGCCACGTGAGATATGCTGGCACATCAGGGGTACCAGGCTACCTGCCAGTGGCAAGAGCACTATCAGTAGCAGGACCATTCAGGACTCGCTCTGTCTATCGTTCGGAATGTGCTGTCAATGACCGGCAGTGGTCGACTGACGTCAGATTAGCAGAGGGCACCGCCGTCATGGCGGGAGATACCGGCAGGCGGGTCGGTCAGGAAGGGGCGACGAAAAAACCGGGGAGCGTGAATCCATGCCGGAGCCCAATCCCGACTTCCACCGTGTACGGTCATATCGTCAAAGCGCTGTGGTGCGGCGCCTGGCGTGGTCATGGTCATCTCCTCATCCCTGGTGACGCGGTGTCACCACCGGCTTCGGGTGGCAATCATGAACCGGGCGTCAATAATCCGGCCGAATGTAGCATGCTCCCCCGGGAGCATCCAGCCGAGCCGGCGCCGCTATCTTAAGAGGCGGCCAGGCCCATGGTCGAAGCGTGCCTGTATCGCTGCCTTCAGCGTTAAGGCATTATCACGCGCCGTCGCTGGTTCGAAAATAGCGTTGGCAGTGTCGGTTCAGGCAGGGAGGAGAGGCGGTGAAAACCATCATGATAACTGGCGGCGCGGGTTTTATCGGCTCGGCGCTGATACATCACATCATCGATCATCGCTATGAGCAGGTGCTCAATGTGGATGCGCTCACCTACGCCAGCCAGCCCGAAGCGCTGGCGGGACTGGAGCGCCTGTCGCGCTATCATTTCGAACGGGCCGATGTTCGCGATGCCTCGCGCATGTCACAACTGCTGGCGCAATATCAGCCCAATGCCGTCATGCATCTGGCTGCGGAAACCCACGTCGATCGCTCGATCGCCGGCCCGGAGGTTTTCGTTGATACCAATGTGACCGGTGTAGCCTCCCTGCTCGAGGCTTCAAGACAATACTGGCAGGGGCTACCGGATGATGAACGCGCACATTTTCGATTCCTGCATGTTTCCACCGATGAAGTTTATGGTGCGCTGGCGGAAGGCGCCGCTGCCCCGGATGAATCCTCCCCCTATGCGCCCAGTTCTCCCTATGCCGCCAGCAAGGCGGGTGGCGATCATCTGGTAAATGCCTGGCACGCGACTTATGGTCTGCCCATATTGCTGACGCGGAGCACCAACAATTATGGTCCCGGACAGTATCCGGAAAAGCTGATTCCGCTGATGATCCTCAATGCGCTCGCCGGTCGAGCCCTGCCAGTCTACGGCGACGGCCGCCAGTGTCGAGACTGGCTGCATGTCGAGGATCATGTCCGAGCGCTGTGTCGGATACTCGACGCCGGTCAACCGGGGGAGAGCTACAACATTGCTGGTGGCGCCGAGCGCAGCAATCTGGTGATCATTCAGTCGCTTTGCGATGCTCTGGCGCAACAGGCGGGCCTCGATAGTGCGGCACTACGGGCACTGATTTCACATGTTACCGATCGGCCGGGGCATGATCGCCGTTATGCGCTCAATGCACGTCGCATGCGTGATGAGCTCGGCTGGGAACCGAATCACAATCTCGGGACCGGACTGGCAGAGACAGTAGAGTGGTATCTCTCCAATGTACATCGATGGCAGCGGCTGTTCGAGCCGGCAGCCGATAGGTGACGCTCATGACACCATCAGGGTACTGCCATGCCTGGCTGACCCCTGCAGATGTTGTCGAATCAGGAGTTCTTGCTCGATGAACATGATGTCTTCCACTACACCTCGACTGCCACTGGGGCTGGGGCTGGCAGGGCTGCTGCCCTTTGTGCTCTGTGCCGCGGTCGTGGTGCTGGCAGGGTTGCCATGGCAGGCCATTGCCATGCAGGCTTTTCTCTATTACAGCGCCGTGATTCTCTCCTTCCTGGGCGGTATTCACTGGGGTGTAGCCATGAGCCTCGATCAGGGCGGCAGCACGGAGTTCAATGGCCGCATGGTTATGGCCATGGCTCCAAGTCTGATCGCCTGGCCCTCACTGATGCTCGATGCCCGTTTCGCTCTGCTGGCGCTGATGGCCGGCTTTCTGCTGGTGCGGCTGTACGAGCGTCAGAGCGATAGCGTTGCGCGCTTGCCTGGCTGGTATCTGGCCCTGCGCACGCTGTTGACCGTAGTCGTGGTGCTGACCCATCTGGTGCTGGTGATCTGGTTGTCGCTGTTGCCGGTCTGACGTGGTTTCAGGGATCAGAAGAGCCGTGCCAGTAATGCCACCACGGCGGTTTCCACCCGCAGAATACGCTCGCCCAGATGGATACCCTCGAACCCGGCAGCCAGCAAACGCTCGACTTCGTAGTCGACAAATCCACCTTCCGGCCCGATGGCCAGGGTGACCGGCGAATCAAGGGGCAATTGACGGGGACAGGCCGAGGATTGCCCGGGATGTGCCAGCAATGCCCGGCGATTCTCGATCAGGTTTGGGAGCGTATCTTCCACGAAAGGGCGAAAACGCGGTGCCATATGAATGCGGGGCAGTCGGGTATCGCGCGCCTGTTCCAGTCCCAGTATCAGATGGTCGTGGATACGTGACACGCTCAACTCCGGTGACTGCCAGAAGCTTTTCTCGACCCGGGCGGTATGGAGCAGCGTCAGTTCCTTGACCCCTAGTGCAGCAATGTTTTCCAGCGTACGTGCCAGCATGCGTGGGCGGGGCAGGGCCAGCAATACATGAACCGGGAGGGCCGCTGGCGGTGTTTGATCCAGTGCGTCAAACGTAAGCTCGACGGCATCGCTGGACAGTTCGGTGATGATGGCGCGACCGATACCGCCTTCTTCGACCCCGACCATTAGTGTGTCGCCTTGTCTGGCTCGATGGACGTCATGCAGGTGGCGAAGACGGCGTGGGTCCGTAACCCGAGCGGTATTCGGTGAGTACTGTTCCTCTGGCTTGAGCAACAACAGGTTCATGGGGCGCTCGCTTGAAGGGTGTCTGCAGCCCCCCATGATAACCTGCTGTCATCATTGCTGCCCGGGTGGGGCCTGTGACTGCGTGGCGGATCACCGGGTGGCCTGACATAATGAGCACCATTTGACACAACGGTTTGCAATACGCGGGCACACTCCGTGTGCCCCTCGACAGGATGGGACGTCATGAAGGTTCTGATCATTGGCGGCGGAGGCCGTGAGCACGCCCTGGCGTGGAAAATCGTGCAATCGACACGGGTCGAGCGTGTCTGGGTTGCACCGGGCAATGCCGGGACTGCTCGCGAACCCGGTGTAGCCAATGCGGATGTAGCCGCTACCGATCTTGAAGGATTGGTGGCCTTTGCCAGCGATCACGCCATCGATCTGACTATCGTGGGGCCCGAAGCACCTTTGGTGGCCGGTGTAGTGGATCGTTTCCGTGGGGCCGGGCTGGCCATCTTCGGGCCGACGCAGGCAGCGGCTCGTCTGGAAGGGTCCAAGGCCTTCAGCAAGGATTTCCTGGCGCGCCATGATATTCCCACGGCGCAGTATCGCAGCTTTACCGATCTCGATGAGGCGCTCGATTATCTGCATCAGCAGGGCGCGCCGATCGTGATCAAGGCCGATGGGCTGGCTGCCGGCAAGGGCGTGGTGGTTGCCATGACGCTGGATGAAGCCGAGGCGGCAATTCGTGACATGCTCTCCGGTAATGCCTTCGGCGATGCCGGTGCTCGCGTGGTCATTGAGGAGTACCTTGAAGGCGAAGAGGCCAGTTTCATTGTCATGGCCGATGGTGAGCATGTGCTGCCGCTGGCCACCAGTCAGGATCACAAGCGGGCTTATGATGATGATCAGGGGCCCAATACCGGTGGGATGGGCGCTTATTCACCGGCCCCGGTCGTCAGTGAGGCGGTTCATCAGCGCATCATGGATGAGGTCATTACCCCTACCATTGCCGGTATGGCGAGTGAAGGCTGTCCTTATACCGGCTTTCTGTATGCCGGTTTGATGATCACCCCCGAGGGGGCGCCGAAAGTCATCGAATTCAACTGCCGCTTCGGCGACCCCGAGGCTCAGCCGATCCTGATGCGACTACGCAGTGATCTCATGGAGCACTGTCTGGCAGCCCTCGAGAGTCGACTCGATGGCCAGACCTGCGAGTGGGATGAGCGTGCTGCCGTCGGGGTGGTGCTGGCTGCCGGCGGCTATCCGGGCAGTTATCGCAAGGGCGTGCCGATTCAGGGCATGGAAGCCTGCGAGGCAGAAGGCCGTCGGGTCTTCCAGGCCGGTACTGCCGAAAGCGAGGCCGGCGGTGTAGTCAGTAGCGGCGGTCGCGTACTGTGCGTCACGGCATTGGGCGAGGATGTGCAGGCTGCCCGCGATCGTGCCTATGATGGACTGAAGGCCATTCGCATGGAGGATGGCTTCTATCGGCGGGATATTGCGCATCGGGCGTTGAACCGCGGCTGAGGACTTTATCGGCTGCCGCCATGTTGACGTTCGTCGGGACGTGCTCCGGCACGTTGTCGGAGTACGTCGAGCGAGGAGAGGGGTCATGTCGCGCGAATATCCCATCGTTGCCGTGACCGGGTCATCCGGAGCGGGCACTACTACGGTGCGGCGGGCCTTTGAGCGCATGTTTGCGCGCGAGGCCATTCACGCCGCTTTCGTCGATGGCGATGCTTTCCACCGTTACTCTCGTGATGATCTGGCACGCATTTTTGAGCAGGAGCCGGAGCGCAAACACGAGCTATCGCATTTTGCGGTCGAAGCCAATCTGCTTGATCGACTGGAAAATCTGTTCATCGAATATGGCGAACAGGGCACCGGTATCTATCGGCAGTATATTCATGCCGAAGACAAGCGCATGCTCGAGCAGGGCTATCGAGTAGGGACTTTCACCGAATGGCAGTCGCTGCCGGGCGGCACTGATCTGTTGTTCTATGAAGGACTACATGGCGGGCTGGTGTCGGAACATCATGACATCGCCCGTCATGTCGATCTGCTGGTGGGAGTGACGCCGACGGTCAATCTGGAGTGGATCCAGAAGATTGACCGCGATATCAACATGCGTGGTTACTCTCATGAGGCGGTAGTCGATACCATCCTGGGCCGGATGCATGATTATGTGCGGCATATCCTGCCGCAGTTCTCACGCACTCATATCAACTTCCAGCGGGTGCCGAGTGTGGACACTTCCAACCCGTTCGAACCCCAGGCGATCCCTTCCGATGCCGAATCCTTTGTGGTCATTCGGTTTCGGGATCGCACCAGTGCCGATTTCCCTTACCTGTTGACGATGCTGCGTGATGCCTTCATGACACGGCCCAATACTCTTGTGGTGCCGGGCTCCCAGATGCCACTGGCCATCGAGCTGATTCTGGCGCCGCGAGTGGAGCAACTGCTGGCGCAGCGTCGCTTCCGCTGACCGGATGAGATCCGAACTGCGCTTTTGGCGCTATTGTCAGCTGATTATGAAGACACTGTTGAGGTGATGGCGTTCACAGGTACTGACATGAAGGCAGGAGTGCCCTGCCTGCCATCGTCGCCATTCACCCGATCAGTAGTGTTAATGTGACGGCTTGTCGTCTCAATTCAGCCACTTCCGGAGTTGCCATGGCCACGCTTTTCGATCAGATCATCAATCGCGAGATTCCCGCCGAGATTGTCTTTGAAGACGACCAGGTGCTGGCGTTCAACGATATCAATCCTCAGGCGCCCACCCATGTTTTGATCATTCCGAAGAAACCGATCGCCACACTCAATGACATCACCGAGGATGATCTGGAACTGGTCGGTCGGCTGCATCTGACCGCGGCGCACATCGCTCGTGAACGTGGCATCGCGGAAGAAGGCTACCGGGTAGTCATGAACTGCAACGAGTATGGTGGTCAGACTGTTTACCATATTCATCTGCACCTGATGGGCGGTCGTCGCTTTACCTGGCCGGCCGGTTGAACTCGCAGTTGCCGGTGTTGAAGCGCGTCGTTGCATCATGGCGCATGCGTTATAACAGGGATTGTCGCTGAGCGTTGTGACCGCGACGCCCGATGTCGCTCGGCATTAGGGGTTTTTCTGCAGCAAAAGTGGTATCGCGGATATTGGTCAGACTGGAATACGTGATTCACGCAAGGAGGGACGATGACACGTCAATGGCGAACCCGGGACCGCTGGATAATTCAGCTCGATGGTATGCTGCGCACCCTGGTGCCTGGCGCTCTGGTGCCAATACGACCTTCACCGGCGCTGGGTGCCGGTGATACGGCTGCGGGTCGACTTGAGCGCCGCCAGATCATTTCACTGATGCGTTTCAATCACAGCAGTGGCATTTGTACCCAGGGGCATTACCACGGTCAGGGGCTGATGGCCCGTAACGCCATTATCGGTCAGCGAATTTCGGATGCCGCTGATGATCAACGTGACCACCTGGCCTGGTGCGAGGGGCGGCTGAAGGAACTGGGTGCCCATACCAGTCCCCTCAATCCGTTATACTACGCTGCCTCATTTGGCGTCGGGGTCATGGTGGGCAGAATCAGTGATCCGATCAGCCTGGGATTCATTCACGCCGGTTCCGAACTGGCGACGACCCGTCTGGAAACCCAGTTGCGGTATCTGCCCGGAGGCGACCAGCGCTCGCGGGCTATCCTTGAACGCATGCGCGATGACAAGGTGCACCATGCCTACACTGCCCTGGAAGCTGGCGGGCGGCGTTTGCCTGCTCCGTTGCGCTGGGGATTATCGAAGGTGGCCGGCGCGATAGGGCCGGGCAAACGGCTGAGATAAGTGCCCTGGGCAAATTCAGCGGCGCCGTCGGGCACTGGGACCGCGAATTGCACGACTGCCGGGTTGCCCCGGCAATGACGTGTCATCGGGGGCGTTCGCTGTCTGTCTCGGTGGCCAGTAGATCCCATGCCGAGATGAAAAGCGCGGCAATCAGCGGGCCGATGACAAAGCCATTGATACCGAACAGAGCCATGCCGCCCAGAGTGGAAATCAGGACGACATAGTCCGGCAGCTTGGTATCCTTGCCGACCAGAATCGGGCGCAATACATTATCTACCATCCCGATGACCAGTACGCCCACCGCAATCAGAATGACTCCGCGCCCGATGTCTCCGATGGCCATCAGCCAGATGGCCACAGGCGCCCAGATCAGCCCGGCACCGATGGCAGGCAACAATGACAGAAAGGCCATTACGACCCCCCACAGCAGGGGTGCCTCGATCCCAAGTAGCCAGAAAGCAATCCCCCCCAGGGCGCCCTGGGTGGCGGCCACGATGATATTGCCCTTGACGGTGGCGCGGGTAACGGCGATGAACTTGCTCAAAAGCTGATGTTTCTGGCGTGGGCTCAGCGGAATGGCCTGGCGAATACGCCGGGCAAGCGTTACGCCGTCACGTAGCAGGAAAAACAGCAGATAGAGCATGACCCCGAAACTGATCACGAACTGCAGGGTATTCTGACCGATATTGACGGCCTGGCCGGCAAGAAACTGACTGCCCTGCATGGCCCCTGCCGAGAGGCGATCGCGCAGGCCGGAAAAATCGCCGATACCGACGCCTTGCAGCCATTGTTGCACCGTGGGGGGCAGGGCTGACCGAATCTGCTCTATCCAGAGTCCCAGGTTAAGGTCGCCCGAGCGTATCCGCTGATAGACGCTGGCACCTTCCTGTACCAGTGAGGCGGCAATGAAGATAACCGGAATGATGACAATGACCAGACAGATCATCAGGGTGGTAAAGGCTGCTGCATTGCGACGGCCCTGCCATAACCCGAGCATGCGCTGCTGAAGTGGCATGAACAGTAGCGCCAGAATGACACCCCAGAATATGGCGCTGAAGAAGGGCAGCAGAATCCAGCAGAAGGCGACCGAGACGCCTGCCAGCAACAAACCGAAAAATCGGCGATCAACCGGTTTATCCATTTATGCGCTCCGGTATGTACCCTGATGGGCAAGTGCCCGGCCGCAAGGCCGGGACCGGGCTGTAGGGCATCGTCTGCAGACGAAAACCTCAGTCCATGTTGCGCGAATAGAAGATTTCCAGCATCTCGCGTCGCAGGCGGCGCTCGATATCGTCGGCTTCTTCGAAGGAGAGATCGCGTCGCGATGTGCCGAACAGATAATTATCGAGGTTGAAGTCCTTCAGCAGCATCTTGGTGTGAAAAAGATTCTCCTGATAGACATTGACGTCGGTCATCTGATAGGCGCGCTTGGTATCCTCGGCAATGTAGTCCTGAATCGAGGCAATGTCGTGATCAATGAACAGCTTGCGGCCATCGACATCACGGGTAAAGCCGCGAACCCGGTAGTCGGTGGTCACGATATCGGAGTCGAAGCTGTGAATCAGATAGTTGAGGGCCTTGAGCGGTGAAATCATCCCGCAGGTCGAGACATCAATATCCAGTCGGAAGGTACTGATGCCGTTATCCGGATGCGACTCTGGGTAGGTGTGTACCGTCACGTGGCTCTTGTCGAGATGCCCCACCACGGTTTCCGGCAGCGGTCCGGGACCGGGTTCGATATGTTCGGCCTCCTCCTGATCAAGCTCATGCTCTGCAATCAGCAGGGTGACGCTGGCGCCATGGGGCTCGTAATCCTGACGCGCCACATTAAGAACATGGGCGCCGATGATATTGCTGACATCGCGCAGTATCTGAGTCAGGCGCTCGGCGTTGTACAGCTCATCGATATAATCGATATAGGCGAGGCGCTGCTCTTCCGTCTTCGCGTAACAAATGTCGTAGATGTTGAAGCTCAGCGAGCTGGTCAGGTTGTTGAACCCATGGAGTCGGAGCTTGCTGGTCAATTCCGAACCTCCCGATTGCACGGCGGTGGTTCACCCGACGAGCTGGCGTCGGAACCCGGACAGGCAGGGAAAGTCGATATGCACCTTCCCCTGCAAGGCCGCGTATTATGCACAGGCTGGGGCAGTGTTGCACCTGTTCTCGCCAGCCGGCCTGTTGATTCAGGCGCCTGCCTCGCGAATCTCGAAGTCATGGCTGATCTCGACCCCGCCACGCTCGAGCATCAAAGAGGCACTGCAGTATTTCTCTGCCGAGAGTTCGACAGCCCGTTTGACGCGTTCTTCCTTCAGGCTGCGTCCGGTGACCACAAAGTGAATGTGGATGCGAGTAAAGACCGCCGGTGTCGAGTCGGCCCGTTCGGCTTCGATCTCGGCAACGCAATCGGTGACATCGGCTCGCGCTTTTTCAAGGATGTTGATGACATCATAGGATGTACAGCCGCCCAGCCCCATCAGCAACATTTCCATCGGACGAGGGCCGGTATTACGGCCACCATTATCGGGGTTGCCATCGATGACAACAGCATGTCCGCTGCCTGATTCGGTGACGAACTGACGGCCATCGGTCCATTTGACGCGCGCTTTCATTGCAATGCTGTCCTGTAATTGACAAGTGTAAGAGTCCGAAATGACCGGCCGGTCTGCCCACACGGCACCCTGTTATCGGGAGAGGCGGGCATCAAGTCGAGCCAGTCGGTCGGGGGTGCCGATATCATCCCAGTCACCACGGTAATGATAACCACCTATCCGATTCTGCTGTATGGCCTCGGTGAGTAGTGGTGCCAGACGGCAGGGCTTGCCATCGGTCAGATGGGCGACCAGTGCAGGATCGATCAGAGCGAGGCCGGCATAGGTCAGCTTTGGTATCCCCTCGGTGTGCAGTCTGTTGTGCGCATCCAGATGGAAATCTCCCTCGCGGTGCTGGAGAGGGTTATCAACCATGACCAGCTGGGCAAGATCGCCGGAGGCCAGGGTCAGTCGGGTGGGCTCAAGATCGCACCAGACATCCCCGTTGATCAGCACAAAAGGGGCTTCGCCCAGCAGTGGCAGGGCACGGCGAATCCCGCCAGCCGTTTCCAGCGGGCTGGCTTCACGACTCCAGTGGATATGGATGCCATATGTCTCGCCATCCCCCAGCGCTGCGATCAGTTGCTCGGCCAGATGACTGACATTGATGACGACTTCCGTGATACCGGCGCGGCGCAACCGCTCGAGATGATGAACAATCAGCGGACGGCCACCGGCCTTTAACAGCGGTTTGGGCGTATGCTCGGTCAACGGACGCATGCGGCGCCCGAAACCGGCTGCCAGAATCATCGCTTTCATGAAGCGCCCCCCATACTGGTGGATTCGGACAGGCGCGCATCCAGCCCGGGCATGAAGGTATGTTCAAACCAGTGATGAAAACCACCGAATTGTTGTCGATTCAGTCCCTGACGTACATGTTCGGCGAACAGCGGCAGCATGCGCAGATAGCGGGATTTGCCATCGCGGTGTGCCAGCCGGCAGAACAGCCCCAGCACCTTGAGACTGCGTTGGGTGGCACTGGCATCGACCAGCTCACGAATGGCTCTGGCGGATACCGGCTCGATCAGGCCATGGTCATGGGCGCGGCGATGCCAGGCCTCGATCCAGTGCCGCTGCGCTCGATCCGGCCAGGCCGGATTGCGATCACGCAGCAGCGAGGCCGGATCATAGGTCAGTGGTCCACGTACAGCGCCCTGAAAGTCGATGATCCAGAGTCGATTTTGATGACACATCAGGTTCTGGGGGTGAAAGTCACGGTGTACCGTTACCTGGGGCTGATCGATCATCGAGCTGATCAGCGTGTCACGAAGTCGAGGCCACTCGTCGGGTGGCGTCAGGGAAAGCCAGTGCAGACACCATTGCGGAAAAAGATCGAGCTCACGGCCCAGCCATTCGCTGTCGTAGCTCGGTAGCTGATCGGCAGGCTGGGTGGCGACATCGACCGCGAGTTCAATGGCCTGCGCCATTCGGTTGATGACGGGTGCCGGCAGACTGCTGCCGGCCGGCGAAGGGTGTTGCTGCAACTCCTGCAGCTGCGAGCGCAGCATGATGTCGCCAAGATCCTGCAACTCGATGAAACCCTGTTCGATATCGGCTTTCTCAATGCGCGGCACCGGTAGGCCTCCCTGGCGCCATTGACTTGCGATCTCGACAAAGGCTCGGCAATCTTCCTGTTCGGGTGGGGCATCCATCAGAATGCGGGTGCTGCCATCGGGCAGGGTCAGGCGAAAATAGCGGCGGAAACTGGCATCGTCGGCGATCACGCCGAGATCCAGGGTGTCCGGGCGCAACCGATGGCGCTGTGCCACCCACTGGCGCAGGGCATCGAGCCGCGTGTCCATGAAACCTCCTCAGGTTGACGGTCCGGGTCGCGCGCCGCATGCTGACGCAGTTTTGCCATCCAGCCGGATGCTGCGTGTGCATGAACCGCGCAGTAAGCAGTAAAAGATGCCGGCTGGGTACGATACCGGTTTTCAGGTGCCAGTACACCGCTTTATGACAGCAAGGATATCCAGGGATCATGGGCCAGCGACTTTTCTGGACCGCCGCCTCTCTGACGGGGCTGCTTACGTCAATCGGCGCCCAGGCGGCCCCCGAACCGCTACCGGCTGATCAGCTCGACTGGCAGCCATGGGGGGCTGACCGCCCCGGCGACGCCTTGTGCCGCGGACACTATGTCATGCCGGAGTATCGCCTCGCGCCAGGGAAAACAACGTCCCAGATTCGTTCCTCGGCCGACAATGCCGATTACGGTCTGGATGGGCAGACCATTCTCAATGGTGATGTCGTTCTGCGCCGCGGCGATCAGCAGGTCGAGGCCTCACGGGTGACCGTGAACAAGGCACGTACTCAGGCAACACTGGACGGCCCGCTGACCTGGCGTCGGCCGGGTGTGCTGGTGCGTGGCAGCGATGGCCAGGTCTCGCTTGTCAGCGATGCCGCTCATGTCGACCAGGCACACTACGTCGTACACGATCAGCATATTCGCGGCGATGCCGATCGGCTGGCCCGATTGAAGGATGGTCGATACCGTCTGACCAGTGCCACCTATACCAGCTGTGATCCTCAGAGCAGCCTGTGGAAGATCGTCGGAAGTGACGTAACGCTCAATCGTGAAAAGGGCTATGGTACGGCCACCAATGCACGTCTCGAGGTTGAGGATGTGCCGGTCTTCTACTGGCCCTGGGTGCGTTTCCCCATTGATGATCGTCGCCAGAGCGGGTTTTTATGGCCCACGGTCGGCTTCAGCGGAGATAACGGGCTGGATTATGCCCAGCCGTACTATCTCAATCTGGCGCCCAATTACGATGCGACCATCACGCCGCGCTATATGGTCAATCGTGGTGCCATGCTGGGTGGCCAGTTCCGCTACCTGATCGATGAGAACAATGCCGGTTTCATTGAAGGGAACTATCTCCCTGATGATCAACAAGGCACGGATGAAGACAATGGCGATGATCTGAAAGGAGAGGATCGCTGGCTCTTCCGTTTTGCCCAGAATGGTCAGCTCAATGATCGTACGCTCTACAATCTGCGCTACGGCGCGGCCAGCGATGGCAATTACTTTGATGACTTCGGGCAGACCTTTGGCGAAAAGGACACCGACAATCTGGAGCGGCTGGCGCGTATCGATTACGCCGGCAGCGCCTGGCATCTGCAGGCACGGGCTCGCGGCTACCAGAAGATGGACTATCCGCTACGTGACGATGACAAGCCGTTCTATGAGCTGCCCGCCCTGATTGCCAATGGCAGCTGGCGTCAGGACAGCGGCCTTTACGAAGAGTGGAACACCTCGGCGATCAACTTCTGGCGCGATGTTGAAGCCGATAATGTGCCTATTCGCGAGGCAGCGACCGGTACCCGGCTGAATCTGGCACCGGCGATCGGCTATCGTCGTTCCCCGTCCTGGGGCTTTTTCGAGCCCCGCATGCAGCTGATGTATACCCAGTATGATCTCGATTGGCACAATCGAAACGGCGCGGAAGGGCGCGATGATACCCCTGACCGAACGGTGCCGATCTATTCGGTCGACTCCGGTCTGATCTTCGAGCGCGAGACCTCATTCTTCGGTGATGGCTATCGACAGACGCTGGAGCCACGCCTTTATTATGCGTATGTGCCGTATCGGGATCAGAGTGACTACCCCGAGTTCGATACTGATGAGCAGCCGCTCTCCTATGGCCAGCTCTGGTCGCCATTCCGGTTCAGCGGCATCGATCGGATCGGCGATGTCAACAAGGTCTCCTATGGTGTGGCTTCGCGCTTTCTGGAGGACGACACCGGTCGCGAAAGACTGGCGCTCTCGATAGGGCAGAGCCACTATTTCGAGAATCGTCGCGTGGTGGATGCGCAATACGATAACCTCAATGATACCTACCGGGATGAACTCGATTATCGTAATCATCGTGACGAATCACCGGTAATCGGTCAGCTGGATTGGCAGATCACTGATGCCTGGTCAGCCCGTCAGGCACTTTTCTACGATACTCATCGTGATCGTACCGAGAAGAGCGCCAGCTATCTGCGTTATCACGATCCCGAGGGTGGTCTGGTACTCAATCTCGGCTATCGCTGGGAGGTTGAAGGCTTCGACCCCTCCGGAGACAACGATGACCGACTCGGCTATAACCGCGATGAATACGATGTCTCCTTCGCGTGGAAGGCGACGCCGGGCATTTCCCTGCTGGGTCGCTATCTCTACGATCAGACCAACAGTCGCTCGCTCGAGAAGCTGGCAGGCATCAGGTTCGACGATTGCTGCTACGGCGTGGAAGTGGCCTGGCGCGAGTGGGTTGATGACGATGACTCGGCCAATACCATCGAAGATGACGAGACCAAGCGCGGTATTTTCCTGCGCTTCGTGCTCAAGGGGCTGGGCGGTCTGGGTACGCCACCGGACAGCTACTACGCCGATGCGATTCCAGGCTATCGACCCGATCGTTTCTGAACGATGTGCTCCGACCGCTTCGCGCGGTCGGGGATGAGTAGTGCTCGACAATCACGTTTGTATATCAGGAAGAGAGTCTCATGAAAGCAGGCAACCTGCGCAACCCGCGTCTCGCACCGCTGCTGGCTCTGGTCATGGCGCTGGTGCTCACACCGCTGGCGCATGCCGAGGTCAAACCGCTGGCGCGCATCGTGGCTGTCGTCAACGATGATGCCATCATGTCGACCGAACTTGACGACCGCGTCAGGCAGGTTCGCAGTCAGCTGCAGAGTCGTAACGTGCCCATGCCGGATGACAGCGAACTGCGCCACCAGGTATTGCAGCGCATGATTACCGAACAGATCGAGTTGCAGATGGCGCAGCGTGCCAATCTCTCGGTCAGTGATACCCAGCTCAACAAGGCATTGCGTTCGATTGCCCAAAATAATGACATGACCCTGGATCAGTTCTCGCAGCATCTGCAAAAGCAGGGTCTGTCGCTGGGAGATGTACGTGAGCAGGTGCGCCGTGAATTACTGATCAACCAGGTGCAGCAGCATGAAGTGGCTGGTCAGGTCAATATTACTGATCGCGAGGTTGATCAGTATCTGCAGAATGCCGGTGCCAATGCCAATGTACAGTATCACCTGGGGCATATTCTGATCGCGGTGCCGGAGGCGCCTACGCCTCAGCAGGCGCAGGCGGCCAAACAGAAGGCCCAGCAGTTGCGCGAACGAATCGAATCGGGCAAGGCCAGCTTTGAGCAGGTAGCGGCCAGCCAGTCCGATGGTTCGAATGCCCTCGATGGCGGCGATCTGGGTTGGCGTAGCGGGGCCGAGCTGCCCACCGTTTTTTCTGATGTGGTACCTGACATGTCGGTAGGCGATGTCAGTCAGCCGATTCGCAGCCCCAGCGGCTATCACCTGGTCAAGCTGCTCGACAAGCGCGGTGGTGGCAGTGCCGATCAGCAGCGTGATCAGGTTCGTCGTCGTCTGTTCGAGCGCAAGGTCAATGATCAGCTTGAGGCCTGGACTCAGGAGATCAGAGCCTCGGCTTACATTGATAACCGTCTTGATGAGCACGGTAATACTGCGGGCAGTAGCCAGTGACCGAGCGATCGGATAGCCCGGTCATTGCCCTGACGCCAGGGGAGCCGGCTGGTATTGGCCCCGAGCTGGTGGCGAGGCTGGCCTGTGAGCCGTATGAACGGCCGGTCCGGTTGGTGGCGGTAGCCGATCCGCACTTGATGCGCGAACGGGCCCGCAGTATCGGGCTCGCCCTTGAAGTGATCGAACTTGCGGCGGATGAGCCGGTCCCCGCTCTCGTCAGCGGCCAGCTGGCAGTATGGCCGATAGCACTGCGTGAGCCATCCCGGGCGGGTGTGCTGAATCCCGTTAATGCCGATTATGTGCTGGAAACCCTGCGTATAGCAGCGCACGCCTGTCTATCGGGGCAGGCGGCTGCCATGGTGACAGCCCCGATTCACAAGGGGGCGATCATCGAGGCCGGGCATATCGGCTTTACCGGTCATACCGAGTTCCTGCGTGACCTCTGCGGCGTGGAAGAAGTGGTCATGATGCTGGCGACCCGTCTGGGCGAATCGGCCCTGCGCGTGGCGCTGGCGACCACTCATCTGCCACTGAAGGAGGTCAGTCAGGCGTTGACACCAGCGCTGCTTGAGCATGTGCTGATGCTCCTGGATCAGGACCTGCGACGTCATTTCGGTATCGACCAGCCACTGGTGCGGGTCTGTGGGCTCAATCCTCATGCTGGAGAAGCGGGGCACCTGGGCCGGGAGGAGATCGATGTCATTATTCCGGTGCTGGAAAAACTGCGCCGCAAGGGGCTTGCCGTAGAAGGGCCGCTCCCCGCGGACACCCTGTTTACACCGCATCATCTCGAGGGCGCCGATGCCATTCTGGCGATGTACCATGATCAGGGGCTACCGGTGCTCAAACATGCCGGTTTCGGCCGGGCGGCCAATATCACCCTGGGGCTCCCGCTGATTCGCACCTCGGTCGATCACGGCACTGCGCTGGATCTGGCTGGCACCGGTCAGGCAGATCCCGGCAGTCTGCATGTCGCCCTCGATATGGCGCTGGAGATGGTCCACGCCTCGCCCGCACGCTGACCCCCCGGATATTCGAACCATGGCAAATTCTCCCGGCCCCTTGCGGGCACGCAAACGTTTCGGTCAGAACTTTCTGCGCGATGATCGTGTCATCGCCCGAATCGTAAAAAGTATCCAGCCACGACCGGAGGATCGACTGGTTGAAATAGGCCCGGGTCAGGGTGCATTGACCGGGGCGCTGCTGGAAGCCCATGGCAGGCTTGATGCCATCGAGCTTGATCGTGATCTGCTGGCCGGACTGCGCACCCGGTTTTTCAACTACCCCGACTTTCGCCTGTATGAGGGGGATGCGCTGCATTTCGATTTTGCCGAGTTGCGTGGTGAAGGGCCGCCTTTGCGTGTGGTCGGCAATCTGCCCTATAACATTTCCACGCCGCTGATCTTTCATCTGATCGACAGCGGGGCGGCGATTCGTGACATGCACTTCATGCTGCAGCGCGAGGTGGTTCAGCGTCTGGCGGCTGAACCGGGTGGTGGCCAATGGGGTCGGCTATCGGTGATGGCTCAGTACCACTGTCAGGTCATGGCGCTGTTCAGCGTCCCGCCGGATGCTTTTGTGCCGCAGCCGAAAGTGGAGTCAAGCATCGTACGGCTGGTGCCCTGGGGGCAAAAGCCGCATGTTGCCGAGGATGAAGCTTTGCTGAGTGAACTGGTAAGACGTGCCTTCGCCCAGCGACGCAAGACCCTGCGCAACAACCTGCGTGGCTGGATTGACAGCGAGACCCTGACAGCGCTGGAGATCGATCCGGGCCGCCGGCCCGAAACCCTGACAGTGGCCGAATTCGTGGCACTGTCCAATCATCCGGCGGTGACACGGCCGCAGTAATGGACATGATGAATCTCACCCCGCAAGGGAGTAACGCATGACGACCTGGGCGATCGGCGATCTGCATGGCTGTTGCCGCGAATTCGAAACACTGCTTGATAAAATCGACTTTCAGCCGGGGCGCGATCGGCTCTGGCTGACCGGCGATCTCATCAATCGGGGGCCCGAGTCGCTGGAGTGTCTGCGTCTTGTCCATTCACTCGATGAGCATGTCGAGGTGGTGCTCGGCAATCATGATTTTCATCTGCTGGTGGTGGCGCACGGGCATGGCCGGGAGAAGCGCGGCGACACGCTGCGCCCGATTCTGGATGCGCCGGATGGTGAAGAACTGATGGACTGGCTGCGTCGTCAGCCGCTGCTCGTTCAGCAGACCTTCGATATTGATCGCACTCGGGGGCGCGAGGCCACCGTCATGACGCATGCGGGTCTGCTGCCGCAATGGTCGCTTGACCATGCTGCCGCTCTGGCCAGGGAGACGGAGGCGGTACTGCGCAGCGACACCTTTTTCGAGCTGCTGCCCGAGCTTTATGGTAATGAGCCTGCATTGTTCGAGGAGACACTCACGGGCTGGTCGCGTCTGCGGTCATTGATCAATATCTTCGCCCGAATGCGCTTCATTGATGCAGAGGGGCGGCTCGACTTCAGTGCCAAGGAGGGGCTCGACAGTGCGCCCGAGGGCTTCCTTCCCTGGTTCAGCTATCCTCGTCAGGACAATCTGCGGTTGATCTTCGGTCACTGGGCAGCACTTGAAGGGCGAACGCCGGGCGCACGCATCGATGTGCGCGCGCTGGACACTGGTTGTGTGTGGGGACGTTCACTGACAGCGCTCGATATGGAAACCGAAGACACGATCAGTGTGTCGTCCCGAGACGGAGAGTCATCATGAGCTTCAATCATATCGACCCGGCAACGCTCAGGCTCTGGCTGGATGAGCAGCGTCCGCTGACGCTGGTGGATATCCGCGATCCATTCAGTTTCGAGAGTGGCCATATTCCCGGTAGTCGGCATCTCGACAACACCAGTGTGGGCGATTTCGTCGATCGAGCTGCTCCGGAGCAACCGGTCGTGGTGGTCTGTTATCACGGCCACTCGAGCCAGCAGGCAGCCGGCTGGCTGGCCGGACAGGGCTTTCAGGAGGTTTACAGCCTCGATGGTGGCTTCACCGATTGGCAGTATCGTCATCCCGAGCACGTGGCGTCACGTAACGGCGGTGGGCAGGGAAGTTCGTGATCTGTCCGCCGCTTGATCGCCGCGATGATCCGGCTACCCGAGGACTTGAGGTCTACTGTGTGGGTGGAGCGGTGCGCGATGCCCGACTGGGCATCGCCAGCATGGATCGTGACTGGGTGGTGGTCGGGACTACCGTGGCGACAATGCTTGAACGCGGCTTTCGCCAGGTGGGGCGCGATTTTCCGGTCTTTCTGCATCCCGAGAGCCATGAGGAGTACGCGCTGGCGCGTACCGAACGCAAGTCCGGCCGCGGCTACACCGGCTTCGAGGTGCATGCCGATCCCACGGTGACGCTCGAAGAGGATTTGCGAAGACGCGATCTGACGCTCAATGCCATGGCCTGTAGCGCTACCGGCGAACTGGTCGACCCCTTTGGCGGGGCCGGGGATTGTGATGCCGGCCTGCTGCGCCATGTCTCGGAGGCCTTTGTCGAGGATCCCCTGCGGGTGTTGCGGACGGCGCGCTTTCTGGCGCGTCTGGCCCCCCGGGGATTTCGTATCGCCGATGAAACCCGGGCGCTGATGGCTACCATGGTGGCGCAGGGGGAGATGCACGATCTGGTCGCCGAACGAGTCTGGCAGGAGACCGAACGGGCACTTGGTGAGGCCCAGCCACAGGCCTATTTCATGGCGTTGCAGGAGTGCGGGGCGCTGCATGAACTGATGCCGGCGCTGGTCGGTCATGAGACGGTGGCCATCGGGTGTCTGACTCAGGGGCTGGCAGGCGATGCGGTGCAACGTTTTGCGCTGTTGATGTCGGTACTGGATGAAACTGCGTTCGAGACTCTGGGTGACACTCTGCGCGTGCCCAACCTCTGGCGTGAAGAGGCCGTGTTGCTGATTCGCAGTCTCGAACAGCTTGATGGGCAGGCCATACGTTCGGCGGAGGGGATCGGCAACTGGCTGAAGGCGATCGATGGCTGGCGTCGCCCCGAACGGATTGAACGTGTCCTGCACACGCTTTCGCTGCGATGTCCGGATATTGATGCAGCACCGTTGATGCAGGCGCACGCTGCCGGGCTGGCAGTATCGCCACAAACGCTGATGGCCGAGGGGTATCGCGGTGCCGAGCTCGGCCACATGATTGCCCTGCGACGTCAGCAGGCGATAGAGGCGACCCTGCACAAGGCCGAATGACACAGGGAACGGCGCTGCATCGCTTCAGTCCGGCAGAGAGATACAGCCTCCCTGCCATTCGAAATGAATCGGCCAGAGTCGCTGACGTCCGGGGTCGAAGGTTTGCCAGAGTTCGGCGAAGGACCGGCCTTCAAGTGGATGATGGCGCTGCGGGCAGAGTTCGGCGAGCGGCCGTAATACGAAGGCATTACGGGTGATTTCCTCGCGCGGCAGGTGGACGCCATCGATGATCCCGACGTGGTCATCGACCAGTAGCAGATCAATATCCAGACTGCGGGAGCTGAATTTCGGTGCATCATGTCGCCGGCCCTGCGCCTTCTCGAGGGTTTTGCTCCAGCGTGATAGTTCACCGATGCTCAGATCGGTCCTGAAGCCCACCACCAGATTGAAGAAGTTACGCCCGCTGCTGAAACCGACCGGTTCACTTTCGAAAACCCGTGAGATGTCCAGAGACCCGAATTCTCCTTGCAGAGCATCAAGCGCTGCGCCGAGATGACGATAACGGTCGATATTGCTGCCCAGCCCGCTCAGTACATAGCTCATCTCAGCCCTCGCGCTGTCCGCGTTCGATGCGAATGCCGACGAACGCGGCATCAACAACCGCGCCAGGCTTTCGCAGCGTCAGACGCACCCAGGTGACCCCAAACGCCTGCTGCAACAGTTCGGCCATGCGTTCGGCAAAGGTTTCCACGAGTTCAAAGCGGTGTTCGTTGCAGAATTTCTGAAGCCGTGCACTGATGGCAGCGTAATCGAGCGTGGCAGAAAGATCGTCATCCCGTGCGGCACGAGCAATATCACAACCCAGCTCCAGATCGAGCAGCAAGCGTTGATGAATCTGTTGTTCCCACTTGTAGACGCCGATCACGGCTTCCAGTGCCAGACCCTCGATCAGTACGGTATCCATGATGCTTTCCCGAATAAACGTCAGGAGAGATTGGCGGCTGACGGAGATGTCAGCTCATGTAGTGGCCAGCGGGCAACGGCGCGCATCGAGCCGGGGTCGCACTCGCCGGCCAGCAGTCGCTGGGCCCCGGCATAGGCGATCATGGCGCCATTGTCAGTGCAGAAGCGGCCGCGTGGATACCAGACCCGGGCGCCGCGGCGTGCCAATGCGGCATCGAGCCGTTCCCGCAGGCGTCGGTTGGCGCTGACGCCGCCAGCGGCCACCAGTCGGGTCAGCCCGGTCTGCTCCAGTGCACGGCGGCACTTGATGACCAGCGTATCGATCACGGCCTCTTCGAAGGCGAGCGCAATATCGGCACGATCCTGATCGCTTGCAGGATGCGTCTCCTGCAGCTTGCGGAGTGTCGTCAGGGTATGGGTCTTCAGCCCGGAGAAACTGAAATCGAGTCCGGGGCGGTCCGTCATCGGTCGTGGAAAGCGAAAACGCTCCGGGTTGCCCTGCTCGGCCAGGCGAGCGACATGCGGACCACCCGGATAGGGCAGGTCGAGCATGCGTGCTGTCTTGTCAAAAGCCTCGCCGGCGGCATCGTCGACCGACTCTCCCAGTAGCCGATAACAGCCGATGTCCCGGACCTCGACCAGCTGGGTATGGCCGCCGGAGACCAGTAGCGCGACAAAGGGGAACTCGGGACGATCCTCTTCCAGCATGGGGGCCAGAAGATGTCCTTCCATGTGATGAACGCCCAGTACCGGTATCTGCCAGGCCTTTGCCAGCCCATGAGCTGTCGAAGCGCCTACCATCAAGGCACCGATCAGGCCGGGACCCGCGGTATAGGCGATGGCATCCAGCTCGCCTCTTGCCAGCCCGGCTTCGCTGAATACCTGCTCGATCAACGGCAACAGCCTGCGCACATGATCGCGTGATGCCAGTTCGGGTACGACGCCCCCGTAAACGGCGTGAAGATCGGTCTGACTGTGTAGCGCATCGGCCAGTAGCCCGCGTTCGCTGTCGAACAGGGCAACACCGGTTTCATCGCAGGAGGTTTCGATGCCCAGTACGCGCATGGCCTCGCTCTCCGGAAATGGCGTGATGGCCGCCCGGCGGACGGCAGTGATTGAGGCGCATTCTACCCGCTGGGGGCGGCGCCGTCAGCGACATGCACAAGTTTGCAGTCAGCATCGCTGAAGAGTACAATGCTTGACCTTGCAAGCCGGGCTGTGCATCAAGGCCGCGTCATGGGCCTGGCGCTGCAATCGTGAAAATCGGGCTTTTGCAGTGCGATTTTGCGATGCAAGTGCTCCCGGACCGTTGATGACGGTATTGAGCACATTCATGACTGAAACGTTACCTTAAGGTGGTGATTGCTTAATGCCTTCTGTCAAAGTACGTGATAATGAACCGTTCGACGTAGCGCTGCGGCGCTTCAAGCGCTCCTGTGAAAAGGCTGGCGTGCTCTCCGAAGTACGTCGTCGTGAGCATTACGAAAAGCCGACAGCCGAGCGCAAGCGCAAGGCAGCAGCTGCCGTGAAGCGTCACGCCAAGAAGCTGCAGCGTGAACGCAAGCGTTTCGAGCGGATGTACTGATCGCCCAGGCGAATCGGTACTGCGTACGAGAAGCGGTCGCCCGCCGCTTCTGGAGGGATGACGAACGGCCGCTCTAGCGGCCGTTTGTTTTTTAACAGGGCCTGTTGGTTCAACAGAAGCCTCGATCCTCTTCATGCTGCGTTCTCCCTGCATGTATCTGACGTCTATCCGGCGTTGATGACAATGCAGACATGAGCGAACATGGATAACTGATCATTCGGATAACCATGATCGGATCGGCTACTGAGATCGGTTTGCCACATCCGCGGATGCATCATGGCTGGCAGGATTCCACAACACTTCATCGATGATCTTCTGGCGCGCTGCGATATTGTCGATATCGTGGGAGAGCGTGTGCGCCTGAAGAAGTCCGGGCGTAACCACTCCGGGCTATGTCCCTTTCATCAGGAAAAGACCCCTTCCTTTACGGTCAGCGCCGAGCGTCAGTTTTATCACTGCTTTGGCTGTGGCGCCGGAGGTAACGCGCTGCGGTTCATCATGGAGTACGAGCGGCTGACTTTTCCCGAAGCCGTGGAACAACTGGCCGGTCGCCTGGGTCAGGAAGTACCGCGCGAAGGCGAAAGCGATGTTTCCCGTGAGCGTGCCCGACAGCATGCGCAAAAGCGCGAGGAGGCCGTTAATCTGCTGGAGCGGGCCAATCGCTTCTATCGGCAGCAATTGTTGACGGGGGATAGTGAGAAGGCCATGGCATATCTCCGGCGCCGCGGCGTCTCTGATGACATTGCCGAGCGCTATGCGATCGGTTTTGCACCGCCGGGCTGGGATAATCTCAAGCAGCATCTTGGGTCACATGGTGTCGAGGAATCGGTCCAGGTCGAATACGGCCTGTTGGTGCAAAAGGAAGAAACCGGCCGCAGCTGGGATCGCTTTCGTGACCGACTGATGTTTCCGATTCGGGACTGGAAGGGGCGGACAATTGCTTTCGGTGGTCGGGTGCTGGGGGATGATAAACCCAAGTATCTGAACTCTCCGGAGTCACCGGTCTTTCACAAGGGACGTGAGCTCTATGGGCTGTATGAAGCTCGACAGGCCGCTGGCCGCCCCGAGCGATTGCTGATTGTCGAAGGCTATATGGACGTCGTTGCCCTGGCCCAGTTCGGTATCAATAACGCCGTTGCTACTCTGGGCACGGCGACATCGCAGGAACACCTCAAGCGATTGTTCCGATTGGTCGATGAAGTTGTATTCTGTTTCGATGGCGATGACGCCGGGCGACAGGCCGCTCGACGAGCGCTGGATACAGTGCTGCCAATGATGATCGATGGTCGGCAGGCACGTTTTCTGTTTCTGCCGGAGGGTGAGGACCCGGACTCACTGGTGCGCAGTGAAGGGCGTGAAGGGTTTGAAAATCGGGTGGTCTGTGCCGGATCACTGTCCGAGTTCATGTTCGAACAGGCAGCTCAGGGGCGTGACCTGGGGCGGCTCGAGGACCGTGAGCGGTTTGCCAGTGCCGTGCTTGCCCATGTCGCCAGGCTGCCCGAGGGCATGCTGCGTTCGCTGATGTTGCGGGAACTGTCGCAGCGTAGTGGGCTGGAAGTGGTCCGGCTTGAAACCCTGATGAATAATTCGGGTAATGAGGTGCGCCAGGCCGCACCGATCGAGGACAGCGCTGCAGATCACCAGGTACCCACCGGTTCATCATGGCAGGCGCGTGAGTCGCGTTCGTCCGGACGTGATAACCGCCTGTCATTGCCGGACCAGGCGCTGCATCTGCTGGTGCATGCCCCCGGTCTGGTGACCCGACTGCCTGAAGGCATCGACTGGTGCCCGGAAGGTGATGACGGGCGTTTGCTGGCGGAAGTGGTACAGCTGCTGCGTTCGGGAGGGTATCGCTCTCCCCAGGTAGTGCTGGCGCACTTTCATGGCACCGTTGAGGGGGAGCGGCTATTGGCGCTGATGCGTCGCGAGTTGCTGATCCCTCACGATAGACGCGAGATGGAACTCGAAGGGCTGGTGGGGCGTTTTCGTCGTGACAGCTCGCAGCGTACGCCCGAACGTGAACTTCAGGCCTTGCTGGACAAGGAGCGGGAGGGAGCAAGACTCAGTGACGAGGAAAAACAGCGATTTCGTGCGCTGATCAGCGAGCTGGGCGGCATCGGGGGTTGAAAACCCGGAACTGCACCCTATTAAACATGTCAAGAGCGCTTGAATGCCAAGCGTAACGGATAAAGCTAACACACCTGAATGCAGTAGCAAACGGTTTGGTGGCGTAAATGCCGTCATTCACTATACTGGTCTGACAGTGCGACCGTCATGGTAATCGCGTTCAGGTGCTTCACTCTTCTTCGAGATAGGTTTCTATGGCTGGAATGACACCGCAGTCACGTCTGAAGGAGTTGATCGCGCGCGGGAAGGAACAGGGGTTCCTGACCTATGCCGAGGTCAACGACCATCTGCCCGAGGATATCGCCGACCCTGATCAGGTCGAAGACATCATCGGCATGATCAACGACATGGGTATCAACGTCGTTGAAGAGGCGCCCGACGAAGACACTCTGATGATGTCCGACCAGTCGCCGGATGAATCGGCTGCTGAAGAGGCTGTCGCTGCGCTGGCCGCCGTTGAAAGTGATGTCGGTCGTACTACTGATCCGGTGCGCATGTACATGCGTGAAATGGGTACGGTCGAGCTGCTGACCCGCGAAGGCGAGATCGAGATTGCCAAGCGCATCGAGGAAGGGACTCGTCAGGTCATGGCGGCACTGGCTTACCTGCCTGGCGCTGTCGATTCGATTCTGGATGCCTATGATGCCACTCAGGATGAAGAGGCGCCCGGTCGGTTATCCGATCTGTTTTCCGGATTCATTGATCCCGATGAAGGTGTCCCGGGTGTGGCCGAGGTTGAAGAGCCCGAGCCTGCTCCTGCCGAGGAAGACAGCGGTGATGTCGGTGATGATGGCGACGACGAGGACGATGACGAAGAGAGTGACAGCGAAGAGTCGTCCGGCGACAGCGGCCCCGACCCGGAGCTGGCCCGTGTGCGTTTCGAGCAGCTGCGTGAACAGAACGAGCGCGTTCGTGCCGCACTCGAAAAGCATGGCCTGAGTTCGAAGGAAGCAACGGCTGAACAGGAACGGCTGGCGGAACTGTTTGCGCCGATCAAGCTGGTGCCGCGTCATTTCGAGCGTCTGGTCGGGCAGATCCGGCTCAGTGTCGGTCAGGTGCGTGATCAGGAAAAAACCATCATGCAGACCGTGGTCAAGCGCTGCAAGGTGCCGCGCAAGACCTTTATCGCCTCTTTCCCGGGCAGCGAATCCGATACGGCCTGGCTCGATCATTTCATCGAGAAGAACGGCAAATATGCCGAGGCGCTGGAAGGCTGGCGCAGCGAAATCCTCCGTGCTCAGCGCAAGATCGCCTTCGAGGAAGAGCTTGCTCAGCTCCCGGTAGGTGAACTCAAGGAGGTCAATCGCCGCCTCTCGATCGGTGAAGCCAAGGCCCGTCGTGCCAAGAAGGAAATGGTCGAGGCCAACCTGCGTCTGGTGATCTCGATTGCCAAGAAGTACACCAATCGCGGCCTGCAGTTCCTGGACCTGATTCAGGAAGGCAACATTGGTCTGATGAAGGCCGTCGACAAGTTCGAGTATCGGCGCGGTTACAAGTTCTCGACTTACGCCACCTGGTGGATTCGTCAGGCGATTACCCGCTCCATTGCCGACCAGGCACGGACCATTCGTATTCCGGTCCACATGATCGAGACGATCAACAAGCTCAACCGGGTCTCCCGCCAGATGTTGCAGGAGATGGGTCGCGAGCCGACGCCCGAAGAACTGGGCGAGCGCCTTGAGATGCCGGAAGACAAGGTGCGCAAGGTGCTCAAGATCGCCAAGGAGCCGATCTCCATGGAGACACCGATCGGCGATGACGAAGACTCGCATCTGGGCGATTTTATCGAGGACGGCACCATGGTGTCGCCGATCGATTCCGCCACGGGTGAAGGCCTGATTGAAGCGACCCGCAATGTGCTGGGTGGTTTGACGGCTCGCGAGGCCAAGGTGTTGCGCATGCGCTTCGGTATCGACATGAATACCGATCACACGCTGGAAGAGGTCGGCAAGCAGTTCGACGTCACTCGCGAGCGTATTCGCCAGATCGAAGCCAAGGCGTTGCGCAAGCTGCGACATCCCTCTCGCAGCGAAGCTCTGCGCTCCTTTATCGAGGAGTAGGCAAGCCTTTGCAGACTGCGTAACGATCCGGTCAGGGGCGCTCCATGGAGCGCCCCTTTTGTTTTCCTGCCTAACACTGACCCGACCGAGTCACGCATGAGTGACAATCGCTACTGTTGTGGGCGTTTCAGTTCATCGAGCAGCCAGTCATGGACGGCGCTTATGCGCGGATCATCGAGAGCGCCGGGAGGGTGGACCAGTACATACTGCTTGCCAGTGGCGATACGTTCGCGGAAAGGGGCTATCAACTGACCTGAAGAGATTTCATCACTCAACAGGGTGCGGCGTGCAATTGCCACTCCCATGCCGGCAATGGCCGCGGCAATGGTGAGATCATGACGATTGAAGGTATAGCCGCGTTGGACATTGATCGCCGGGGCGCCGATGGCTTCGAGATAGGCCTCCCACTCGGCATGATCGCTGCTGCCCCGCCAGGCGGTGACATCATGCAGTAACGGATACCAGGCCAGGTCGGCCGGCTGACGCAGAATCGGTCGGCCGCGTAGCAGCGAAGGCGCGCAGACCGGGAAGATTTCTTCGGCCATCAGTGGGGTCGTACGCATGCCCGGGTAAACCCCTTCGCCGAGATCAATGGCCAGGTCGAAATCTCCGTTGGCCAATGACTGACTGCTGTCCTCGGCCTGCAGGCGCAGGTCCAGTTCCGGGAGCCTTGCTCTCAGGCGTGGCAGTCTGGGCAGCAACCACCGGGCAAGAAAGGAGGGCAAGGCCCTTAATCGGATCTCGCCACTCATCAGGCTGCGTGAAAGTCGCTCGATCTCCTGATCCACTTGCCCGTAGGCATCGATGACCACGCTGGCCAGACGCTGTCCCTCCGGTGTCAGAGAGAGGCGCCGGTGATGGCGATGAAACAGCCGAAACCCCAGCCGGGCTTCGAGCTGCTTGATCTGCTGGCTGACCGCGCCCGTGGTGATGTGCAGCTCACCAGCCGCCTGGGTAAAGGAGAGACACCGCGCCGCTGTCGCGAATACGTGGAGCCCACCATGCATTGCACCATTGAGTCGGGGCATGGCCACCTGCTTCGGTTTAGTATTACTAAATAGATGCTTAGACAATATCGCTTGAGACTGGGAGATAAAAGCATAAACCTGTCAGTCATACGTGATGTCTGAGTCAGCTGATTTAGTTCTGCTTACAACAATACGGGAGCCCTGACATGCCTATCAGCGTCTTCGAACTGTTCAATATCGGCATTGGTCCTTCCAGTTCCCACACCGTGGGCCCGATGCGGGCCGCCCGGCGGTTTCTCGAGTCACTGCAGCAGCGCATTGCTCTGGAGCGGGTGAGCGGGATCGAAATTCATTTGCATGGCTCTCTGGCCGCCACGGGGCAGGGCCATGGCACCGACCGGGCAGTCATCATGGGACTGATGGGTGAACAGCCCGACCGTATTGATCCGGCGATTATCGATCCCTGTATCGAAGAACTGTTGGAAGCGCAGACCCTGCGGCTGGACAATCGTGTTGATGTGCCCTTTTTGTGGGGGCGTGACCTGCACTGGTCGCAGGAACCATTGCCCCGCCATCCCAACGCCCTGACGCTGGTGGCCTGTTTGCCCGGTGATGCCTGCTTTTCCCAGACCTGGTATTCGCTCGGAGGCGGCTTTGTCGTCGAGGCCGGAGAAATCGATGACGAGGCATCACTCGACGAGACGGTGGCGTTGCCTTACGAGTTCAATAGTGCTGATGAGCTGCTTGAGCTGTGCCAGCAGCATGATCTGAGTATTGCCGAGCTGATGCTGGCCAATGAACAGGCCTGGCACAGCGAGGCGGAAATTCGTGAGCGACTGCTGACCATCTGGCAGGCGATGCAGGCCTGTGTTGAGCGTGGTCTGCATCAGCAGGGCACGTTGCCGGGAGGGTTGAACGTACCACGTCGGGCACCCGGGTTGTATCAGCGGTTGCAGCGTAACGAGCGCAATCTGATTGCTACCACCTTTTCGGCAATGGAGTGGGTCAATCTCTATGCGCTGGCGGTGAACGAAGAGAACGCCGCGGGCGGGCGCATGGTGACAGCGCCCACCAACGGCGCCGCCGGGATCGTGCCGGCAGTACTGCATTATTGGATGCAGTTCGAAGAGAGTGCCTGCGAACGCGGAGTAGTGGATTTTCTATTGACGGCCGGCGCGATCGGTATCCTGTGCAAGAAGAATGCCTCGATCTCCGGTGCCGAAGTGGGCTGTCAGGGAGAGGTCGGTGTGGCGTGTGCCATGGCGGCAGCGGGGCTTGCTCAGGTAATGGGAGGCACCCCGGCTCAGATCGAGAATGCTGCCGAAATCGGCCTTGAGCATAATCTCGGTCTGACCTGCGATCCGGTCGGCGGACTGGTACAGGTACCCTGCATCGAACGCAACGCCATTGCCTCGGTCAAGGCAATCAATGCGGCCCAGTTTGCTCTGGGGGGCGATGGTACCCATTTCGTCTCGCTGGATCGGGTGATCCGTACCATGCGTGATACCGGGCGTGACATGCAGAGTGAATACAAGGAGACCTCGCGCGGCGGCCTGGCCGTCAACGCCATCGAGTGCTGAGAATGTCAGTGGCTTGAGAGCGAAGGCGTACCGGGCGTCGACATGCGTTCGACCAGGAAATCGACGAACTGGCGCACTCTTGAAGAGGGCTGACGGTGGCGGGGATAGACGATCCAGGCACCGGTATGCGGATAGCGGAAGGCTTCGAGGACACGCTCCAGCCAACCGGTCTGCAAATGTTCATCGATCAGATCTTCTGGCAGCTGTGCCAGGCCCATGCCCCGAGTGACCGCATCCAGCATGGCCCGTGAAGAATTGGCCTGCCAGTTGCCGGTCACCCGGGGTTCACGACGCTGACCATGAACTTCGAACAGCCAGTGATCGTCAGCGCCGGTCAGACAGTTGTGCCGGGTCAGATCGCTCAATGTCGCGGGACGGCCGTGCCGTTTCAGATAATCCGGGGTGGCCACCACATGCAACGGACGTTCGCATAGTCGGCGGGCAATCAGGGTCGAGTCCTCCAGCACACCGATCCGAACCCCCAGATCGAATCCTTCTCCGATCAGATCGAACGATTCGTCCGTAAAGGTCATCTGCACGTCAAGCGTGGTATGGGCGTTGGCAAATTCGTTGATCAGTGGAGCGATATAGCGCTCGCCGAAGACCGGAGGGGCGACCACCCGGAGGGTGCCGCTGGGCTCATCACGCAGGGTACGAACTGCCTGCTCGGCTTCGGCCAGCCCACTGAGCATCGGCAGGCAGCGATCAAAGTAGAGCAGGCCGGCGTCTGTCAGATGGAGTCGGCGTGTGGTGCGATAGAGCAGAGGCACGCCAAGCTGCTGTTCAAGCTGGCTGATCAGGCGGCTGACGTGTGAAGGCGAAACCTTGAGGTGACGGGCCGCCCGCGAGAAGCTGCCCACGCGCGCCACTTCGATGAAGGCTTCAATCCGATCCCAGCGCTGCATGATGTCCCTCGCTTCCCGGTGATTCTATCTGCCACGTTCGTTGATCAGCAGGTGCTCCAGGACGGCAGCGGTCTGCAGGATACGAGCGTCTTCTCCTCTGGGACGGGCCACCATCAGACCCAGTGGCAGGGACCGGTCATGCGGCTGGAACGGCAGAGAGAGTGCACAGGCATCAAGATAGTTGAAAACATTGGTGTGACGCAGCGCCCGCCGATTGGTCTCCATGAACAGCGATCGGTCACGCTCCAGGGGCGCCCGTTCAGGCGGCAGCAAGGGGGTGGTGGGCAGCAGTACACCGTCAAAACCGACCATCTCTCGTTGAAAGCGTTGTTGTAGCGTCTCGCGCGGCCAGAGGCGTTCGAGATAGTCGTGCGCCGTGATCGCCACGCCGTCACCGAGTCGTTCGGCGACGATGGGATCAAAGCGCTCCGACATTGTCGCCAGACGCTCATGATGCAGAGCGGCAGCTTCCGGTACGACCAGACCGCCCCGGGCGTTGATGGCGACAGTCTCTTCGATGGCTTCGATCGGCAGTCGTTCGAGCTGACAGCCCTGTGCTTCAAGCTGCGCGCAGGCTCGGTCGAAGAGGGCACGAACCTCATCATCGAGCTCTTCGAACAGCGCTCCCTGTGGCAATGCCAGCCGCAGTGGGCGCGGTGAGGCGTCCAGGTCCGGGAGCCTCTGTTCACTCAGGGCTGCCCATAGCCTGGCGCAACACTCCACGGTGGGGGCGATGGGACCGACACAATCGAGACTGGTTGATAGCGGCCACGCGCCTTCGCGCGGCACGCTCTCCTGGCTGGGCTTGAACCCGGTGAGGCCGCAGAAGGCGGCCGGCACTCGCAGCGACCCCCCGGTATCGCTGCCCAGGGTAGCTGCTGCCAGGCCCAGGGCGACTGAAGCTGCCCCGCCCGAAGTTGAACCACCGGGAATGCGCGCAGCATCGAAGGGGTTGGGCGGGGTGCCGTAATGTGGATTGAGCCCCAGCCCGGAGAAGGCGAATTCGGTCATGTTGGTGCGACCGAAAGCCAGGGCGCCGGCGCGGCGCAGCCGAGTTACGGCTGGCGCGTCATGCGCTGACACCGGTTGATCGTCAAGAACGCGAGATCCCGCTCGCGTGATCTCGCCGCGAACATCGAAAAGATCCTTGAGGCTGATCGGGACACCCTCAATGCCGCTGGCTAAGGGCTCGGGATCCGCCATGGTGGCATGCTCCAGCCGCTCCAGACCGGGGTCGAGAAAAATGGTGTCGCGGTCCGGATGATTGCGAATGCGTTCCACCAGAGCACGGGTGCTCTGTGCGGGTGAGAAATCGCCACGCTGCCAGGCAGTCATCAGCTCGGCCAGCGAGCGCTGGCGTACCGGGCGTTGCCAGAAGGCGTGGGCCTGAGAAAGCTCTGTCATTACGTTATTGTCTCGCCCTGTAATTATTGAACGATCGGCAGAACATCAATGGTATAGCCATGCTCGATGCGCCTGTTGTGTACGGGGTCGAGCAGTGCCATGTCAAAGCGACGGCTCGAGCGTACGCCACCGCGAGCTGGCACGGTACCGCACCATAGTGCCGTATGCGGTGCAAGCTCACCATTACGAGCAATTTCTTCGGGTAGACGGGCGAACAGCTCCGCGGGATCAAGCAGTTCCGCCAGGGTGCCATGCTGGTAGCAGACGGACTCTCCCGCTTCCTCGATGTGGCTCTCCAGCAACAACTGATCCCAGTGTGGGCGGATCTCATCAAATGCCCAGATGTCGCGACCGATTGGCTTGGCGCAGAGCTGCTTGGATTCGGCGACGCCCACGGCTTCAAGCTTGCGGTCAGTATGATCGGAGCCAACTGTTACCCACAGTCGCCCCTCTTCATCACTGAGCAGACAGACCTCGACCTCACCGGAACCGGCTTCTCCCAGCATCTGGATCCTGGACTGCTGGGTGACAAGCCATTCACTGCAGCGGTAAAAAAGCGGTGTGGTTGAAGGAGGCTTGACGCCAAGTTCGGCCAGTTCATCGATATGATGCTGAACTGCCGTTTGATCGCGTCCTGCCCAACCGGCGATGGCAATCCGGTGAATGACAATCTCGTGGCGTTCACTGCCGTGGTGGAAGACCGGCATGGGTATCTCCTTGTGAAGGTTGCAGGGTTCAGAGCGCGTTCGGTAGCCACAGTGCCAGTTGTGGCCAGAGGATCAGGATGATCGCCAGTACCAGCATGGCGACGATATAGGGCAGGGTTCCCAACACAACGTCACTGAAGGGGCGCCCGGGGCGCGACGCCTGAACGATGTAGAGATTGAGTCCTACCGGTGGTGTGATCAGCGCCATTTCAATGAACAGGATCATGACCACGCCGAACCACACCGGATCGAAACCGGCGGAAAACAGTAGCGGAGCGACGATGGGGAGGGAGATCACCATCAGTGACAGGGTTTCGATGAAAAAGCCCAGCACAATGAACAAGGCCAGGACAGCCAGTAGCAGAGCCATATCACTGAGCTGTAGTGAATTCAGCAGGTCGGTAAGTTTGCCCGAGAGCCCGGCTGAAGCCAGCGCGAAATTGAGAAACGACGCCGCCAGGATAATGAACAGGATCATCGCGGAGGTCCGCACGGTATTGTCCAGAGCGGCCAGCAACATGCGGTGATCGAGACGTCGGTTGCAGGCAGCCAGAATCAAGGCAACCACGACCCCCAGAGCCGCTGCTTCGGTAGGCGTGGCCCAACCGAGGTAGATGGAGCCGACGATGGCGATGAACAGGGTCAGCAGCGGTAACAGGAAGGCGGAGTGGCGCAGACGCTCACGCCATGAAGAGCTTCGGCTCGGGCCCCCCAGGGCAGGGCGCAGATAACATAGTAAAGCGGAGGTCAGGAGAAACAGCAGGGTCAGAATCAGCCCTGGTATCAGCCCGGCCATGAACAGTTTCGGGATCGAGGTCTGGGTGAGAAAACCATAGACGATCAGATTGATCGACGGTGGAATCAGAATGCCCAGGGTGCCGCCGGCGGCGATGGTGCCGCAGAACAGGCGTGGATGGTAGCCGAGTTGCTCGCCCTGTGGCAGGGCAACAGTGGAAACGGTCGCTGCCGTGGCTACCGAAGAGCCGGACGTTGCTGAAAACAGCATCGACGTCATGACATTGGCGTGCAGCAGGCCGCCGGGTAACCAGGACAGCCAGTGATCCATGGCGCGATAGGCACGTTCGGCAATGCCGGCGCGCACGATGATTTCTCCCATCAGAATGAACAGCGGAATGGCGATCAGCAGAAAGGAGTCAGCAGCCGACCACAGGTTCTGGCCCAGGGCGCGTAGCAGCGGAAAGAAGGCAAAGAACTGATCAACGCCAAAGGCCAGCAGAAACAGTGCGACTGCCACGGGAATGCCGGTCAGTAGCAGGGCCAGAATCCCGATCGATAGAAAGGCCAGCATCAGCGTGACTCCTTCATCGATGACGGATCCGGGTCAGTAGACGATACGGTTTCATCGTTCATGCCGATCAGGGTGGTCAGGGTGGGGCGATCTCCCATGAGGGCTGCCAGCAGACTGCGAACACCCAGCACCGAAGTGGTCAAGGCAAACCAGCTGTAGCCGAGTACCCAGATCAGCTGGGGGATCCACAGCGGTGTCGAAAGCGGGGTATTGGCCGTGGCGTGGTTGTGCAGCGAGGTGGCAAGCACTGGCCAGGCATGCAGCATGATCAGCCAGCTCACCAGATTGAGCGCCGAAATGGCGACCAGATCGAGTACTGCCTGAAGCCATGTCGGCAGCCGTGAATAGCCCAGATCGATACGGATATGCGCCTTCTCGATCAGGGTATGCGCCAATCCCCAGGAGGAGAGAATCGCGAGCATATAGCCGGAGTATTCCTGAACGCCATCCAGTGACTCACCGGTCAGTTTGCGGCGAATCACTTCCAGGGTGACGAAGGCGACCACCGCCAGCAGCGCCAGTCCGATCAAGCGGGCGGCCCAGCGTGACAGCAGTCGGGTCAGGGCGACCAGACGGTCGCAGGCATGAAGCAGGGCAGTCATGAGTTCCCCTCCGCGATGGACCGGGCGGCTGCCCGGTCGTCAGCGTTGGTGTCAGTGCCTGATGAGCGGTGTCAGGGCGTCGGTACCTTGAGGTCGACGATGGGGCCGACCTGGTTGTTCCAGGCCTTGCGGGTGGGGGCATCGACCCTGGCTGCCCACGCCGGCAACACATGATCCCCGAGTGCCTCGCGGGCATGCTGTTCGTCGGCCTTGCTCGGTTCCACCAACGTCATGCTGGCCGGTTTGCCGTGCTCACACTGCCCACCCTGCCCGGTGAGGCAGGCAATACCCTGTTGCGTTTCGGTATGGGCGTTTTCCCAGACCGGTTTGACGAAGTTCTGCTGAATCTGCTCGGTCAGCAGTTGCTGCTGTTGCTTGGAAAGCGCATTCCAGCGCTTGTTGTTGATGGCTGTAAGCACATAGTCCCATCCGCCGATCGGCAGCGGCATCAGGTAGCTGCTGACATCCTGCCAGCCGGCACTGTAGCCGGAGAGTGAGCCGGTCACGGCACAATCGATGACCCCTCGCTCCATGGCGCCGGGGACTTCGTTGAAGGCAAGATTGACACTGTTGGCGCCAATCGCCTGCAGGAATTCGCCGGTGGAACGCCCGCTGGCGCGCACTTTTTTCCCCTTGAGATCGGCCAGCCCCTTGATCGGTGTATTACAGAACACGATCTGCTCGGGATAGGGCACGATGGCCAGGGCATGGCTGTCAAAGCGCTGATTCATGGTGCGCTGAGCGATCGGCATATAGGCGTTGGCAACCCGGTGTGCAGTATCGACATCCGGTGCCATCATCGGCAGATCAAGTCCTTCGAGTTCGGGCGCATCACTGACCACGTAATCTGCCGAGGTCATGCCGACATCAAATAGCCCATTGGAGAGGTAGCGAAAAACATCGGAGCTGGCGATGCCCATCTGATCGAAGGTGGTCATCTGGACATTGAACTGGCCATCACTGGCTTCGGGCAGGGTCTTCGTCCAGAAGGGCTTTTCGAAATCCTGGTGCAAGGCAAGGCTGCTCCAGCTGCCCACTACCTTGAGGTCGGTCGCCGCCAGCGCACTGCCGGAAGAGGCAAACAGTGCGGTGGTCGCCAGCGTCCAGCCCAGTGAGGTGTGCCTGAGCCAATTGGAGAGGTGTTGCAATGATGCCATGGGATACTCCCTCTATTGTGATTGTCGGAGCTCGGTAGCCGGATCGCGCCGCGATCTCAGCTGTATTTCAGGTGGGTGTTGGGGACATCGGTGATCAGCATGTGACCCGGACTATGAGTAATGGCCAGAGGCAAACGAGCATTTTCCAGCGCTACCTGGGGAGTAACGCCGCAGGCCCAGAATACCGGGATGTCACCGGGCTCGATGACCGGCGGGTCACCGAAGTTGGGGCAGCTCAGATCCGTAATGCCGAGCTGTTCGGGGGCACACAGATGTATCGGGGCACCATGTACCCGCGGCATGTCACTCGTTACCTGAACGGCGCGAATGGCATCACCCGGCGGCATGGGACGCATCGACACCACCAGGTGCCCATGGAAGGCGCCAGCCGGAGTCAGTTCGATGCGAGTGCGATACATGGGTACATTGCGCTCGTGGAGGATATGTCGCACCGGTATGCCATCAGCGAGCAGCGCCTGTTCAAAGGAAAAGGAACAGCCGATGGCAAAGCCCATCATATCGTCCTGCCAGAATTCGCGGATATCTTCCGGCTCATTCACACAGCAACCATCCCGATAAATTCGGTAACGGGGCAGATCGGTACGCAGGTCGATATCGGGCGCCAGACTGGGCAGGTGAGGATCACCCGGTTCGGTGACACCCAGTAGTGGGCATGCCCTGGCATTGGCAATACAGAAGCGAAGAAAGTCATCGCCGTACTGCTGAGGCAGGATCACCAGATTGGCCTGTGCATATCCGTCGGCGAGTCCTGCCGTGGGGCCTTTCCAGCGGCCATGGCGGATAGTGTCCCGGATGGCATCAGGGGTGCCGGTGGGGCGTACAGCAGCAAAATGGCTCATGGCTGATCTCGCTTGTTGTTGTCCATGGCCGGTTGTTGGCCGGCGCGAGCATCTCCTGTTCAAGCTATCCGCTGGGCGGTCATCATTCAAATCGATTTTAATGATTATTGATGATCGGCAAATCCTTTCATTTTTTCATGCTGTGCGGCTTCATACCGGTGCCCAATGGATGTTCGAGTTGATCGCACCGGGCGATATCGATCGCCAGTGAAGTCAGTGATTCTGCGAGGGTTCGCTCCATGTCCTGCTGCCAGGACGCGGTAAAATCGAGTTCCGGCAGGTGGCAGGGCAGGTTGATCAGCGCGCCTTCAAGGATCTCCTGTTCGACCAGACGAGGCGGAATGGCGCCGATACCGAGTCCATCCAGGGTCATGCGAACTACCGTCGATAGCGAACTCGAGCAGTGCAGCTTGACACTGTCGAGGCCATGCTGACGCAGCAGTGAACTGAGCTCATGATAGGGTCGACTGTTACGGGCGAAGGTAATGACGGCATGACCGCGTAGCGCTTCAAGCGTGAAGTGCTCCGTGCTCAGGTCTGTTCCGGGTGCTGTGACCATGCCCATGGCATAGCTGCATAGATAGCGGTTGAGCACATGTTCAGCAGTGACGGGGCCCATCAGAAATGCCATGTCGAGATCATGAGCGGTGAGTCGGGCCGCCAACCCGGGCGAACTGTCCACTTCCAGTTCCAGCGTCATCTCTGGAAAGCGATGGGCAATTTCGTTGAGCAGATCGGGGAGCCAGCTGTGCGCAACACTTTCCACTACGCCCAGTCTGAGGGTGCCGCTGAAGGCGCTGGGCTTATGCAGCATGGCAACTGCCGTCTGGCGATCGGCCAACAGTTTCTCGGCATGGCGCAGAAAGATGCGACCATGCGATGTCGGTTTGATCGGCCGCTGGCCACGTTCAAGCATGGGTTCGCCGAGTAGTGCTTCCAAACGGCTGATGCGCTCGGAGATCGATGGCTGGGTCAGATGCAGATGCGCAGCGGCGCGACGAAAGGAACCCAACCGCACAATCCAGACAAAAGCCTCCAGCTCCTTGAAATCAAACACGCCCGTGGTCTCTTTGGTTGCTGAAGTATTGAAATTCCTGTCACGGCAAGCGTTGGGGGGAGTGTCAACGCCCTGTTTTACGGATACTTGTTCAATTATTGCCATGCAGCAATGGTGATTTGCGTCATGATTGTCAATTGTTGCGATGACATGACGCTTATGGAGTGCATAGTAGAGCCGTGTGCAGGGCGTTTCGACGCGACGTCACAATAACAATCAATGCCGTTCAAGACGACTTGTGGAGGTGCCTTTCATGGCAACGGTTGGTGACACAATGCCCGGTGAAAATAACGGGCACAGGCCCATGACGGTCGGTTTTCTGCTGCTCAATGATTTTACCCTGATCTCCCTGGCCTCTGCGGTCGAACCACTGCGCATGGCCAATCAGCTGGCGGGAAAAGAACTCTACTGCTGGTATACGCTGACCCATGATGGTGAATCGGTCAGGGCCAGCGATGGACTCTCGATCACGCCGGATGGCAAGGCCTCTGAAATATCGGGGCTGGACATGGTGGTGGTCTGCGGTGGCGTAGGCATTCAGAACAGCGTTACCCGGGCTCATATCAACTGGTTGTGCAGCCAGGCAAGCCCGACGCGACGACTGGGCGCCATCTGTACCGGCAGCTGGGCGCTGGCTGCTGCCGGGCTGCTGGATGGCTATGAGGCCAGCGCTCACTGGGAATGTCTGGCTGCCATGCAGGAGGCTTTCCCTCGCACCATGCTCTCCACAAGGCTTTATTCGATCGATCGTGATCGCTTTACCTGCACCGGGGGTACGGCGCCGATGGACATGATGCTCAACCTGATCTCACGTGACCATGGTCGGGAACTCTCCGCCGGTATCTCGGAGATGTTCATGTGCGAGCGTATGCGCAGCGAACAGGATCAGCAGCGAGTGCCACTACGTCACGTGATCGGGGCCCGCCAGCCGCGACTGCTCGAGATCGTGGCGCTGATGGAAGCCAATCTGGAAGAGCCGATTGCTCTCGATGAACTGGCCAGTTATGTCAATGTGTCACGGCGTCAGCTGGAGCGCCTGTTCCAGCGTCATCTGGGGTGTTCTCCCTCGCGTTACTATCTCCGCCTGCGCCTGGCACGGGCACGTTCTCTGCTGCGTCAATCGGCGATGTCGGTCATTGATGTGGCTGCGGCCTGTGGTTTCGTTTCCACACCGCACTTCTCCAAGTGCTATCGCGAATCCTTCGGTACCTCGCCACGTGACGACCGCGGCGAAACCGTTCGCATGCAGCGTCTTGAACCACTGCCCAGGGCGATGAAACCGAGTGGCGAGAGACTGACTCCGGTGAGTGCTGCAGCGCTGGCACTGGACCATGCCCGGGGAGAGCCGACCTACGCCAGTCTGGCGTTCTGACTGATGCCTGCGCTGATGAGTCAGCTACCCATCAGCGCAGTCACCATGCCGAACACGGCCACGCCGGCCAGTACGGGCCAACCGAGCGAACGGGTGCGATACCACACCAGTAGTGTGGCACTTGCTCCGGCCAGGGTGGACAGCCAGGCCATTGGCTCATTACCGCTCGGTACCAGCGCGTGTCCCAGTAGTGCGGCGATCATGAGCGGACCAAGCCGGCCCAGCCAGCGTGGCATGGCGTCGTGTCTCGCTTCCTTTGCCCGGGTATGTAGCCGTGCCTGGGCCCAGAACAGCGGCAGCAGTCTCATCATCAGTGTGCCCAGAGCAGCCGCCAGGATGGTCAGCCAGAGCATCATGCTATTCATTATCGTCCCTCATCGGGCTGATCTTCCGTCCAGCTGGGTTGAATTGGTAACAGAGCAGACCGCACAGGGCGGCGATGGGCACGCCGATATGCTCGAGTTCGTTCAGGGTGAAGAGCATGGCCGTGATAACGCTGACCCCCAGTGCGATGGCGCCATGACGTGATGTGCAGTGAGGTACCAGCAGCACCAGAAAGAGTGCCGGGAGTGCAAAGGGCATGACACGTCCCAGCAGCGGCCACTGCATCATCAGCCATTCGCCGGCATAGGCCCCGAGCGCCGTACCGATCACCCAGCTGCTCCAGGCCAGCAGCGCGGCTCCGATGAACCAGCCGATCCGGGCTGATTCGGCAACACGCGGCAGACGTGCCTGCGCCAACGCGAAGATCTGATCGGTCAGACCATGCATCAGCCAGAGCCAGTGTCGACTGCGCGGCAGCCAGGTCGCCAGATTGGGCGCGTAGACAATATGGCGCAGATTGATCAGCAGCGTCATTGTCAGCGCCAGCCACCAGGGGGAACCCGCGGCTATCATGCTGACCAGCACGAACTGCGAAGCGCCCGCGTAAATCAGTGCCGATATGGCGATCGCCTGCCAGGGGGTCAGACCCGCCTGAACAGCGACGAGGCCAAAGGAGATGGCCACCGGCAAATACCCGCCAAGTAGGGGCAGGGCATCGCGCATGCCACTCCGCCAGGGCTTCATGGCCATGCCCTCAGCGCTCATCCGCGAGGCCTCCGCGGGGCATAGAGGATGGTGATCAGCATCGCGACCGGTTGATCGCCGGCTGCGTAGAGATGTTCGCAATCAGCGTTGAACTCAAGCGAGTCGCCAGCGTCGAGTTCCGTTGGTGCTTCGGTAGGACCTACCCGAATGTGGCCATGAATCACCTCGACCCGCTCGCGGGCATGGGGCGTATGCGCTTCGGCAATACGACGGCCGTGCGGATCGCAGTGCATCAGATAGGCATCGACCGGACAGGCATCATCAGTTCCCTGTTCGAGCAGGGTAACGCGCATGCCGCTATCGATCAGGGCGCCTGTCGCCGGGGCGACCAGTGTGCCGAAGGGCACTTCCAGTTGCCGGGCCATTCGCCAGAGTGTATCGAGCGTGGGATTGCCGATCCCCTGCTCGATACGCGAGAGGTTTGATTTGGCAATCCCGGCCCGCTCGGCCAGATGGGAAAGCGACCACTCGCGCTGTTGCCGCAGACAAGTGATGCGTTGTCCCAGTGCCTTCAGGGCGTGCTCTTCCATCTAGGGGGCTCCTGTGATCATCTTGTTCCTTTAATCGAACGTTTTATATATGGAACAGATTGGTGTCAAGTCGGCGCATGATTGGCCATGACGCATTCGGAACACCGGGGTGTCGCTTTTGAAGGCCGGGGACGAGAAGCACGGCGATATGCTGCGACAAACAACAGGGCGCCCGTCAGGCAGACAACGGGCATTGACCTGCAACCGCGTCCGAAGGAGTTCGTCATGGCCACTGCTGCTGCCACATCATCGCTGCATGATGATGCCATCGTGATTGATGGATTGATCATCGCCAAATGGGATCGCGCACTGTTCGAGGACATGCGCAAGGGTGGACTGACTGCGGCCAACTGCACGGTGTCGGTGTGGGAGAATTTCGAGGCCACCGTCAACAACATCGTTGCCGTCAATGCGTTGATGCGAGAAAGCAGCGACCTGGTGAGGCCGGTACAGACCACGCGGGACATCACCCGAGCGAAGGAGGAAGGCAAGACCGGCATCATTCTTGGTTTCCAGAATGCCCAGGCTTTCGAGGATCGGCTGGGTTATGTCGAGATCTTCAAAAAGCTCGGCGTGGGTATCACCCAGCTGTGCTACAACACCCAGAACATGGTGGGCACCGGGTGCTATGAACGTGACGGCGGCCTTTCCGATTACGGCCGTGAGGTCATCGGCGAGATGAACCGGGTCGGCATGATGTGCGATCTCTCGCATGTCGGTGCCAAAACCTCCGAAGAGGTCATCCGCGAATCGCGGCAACCGGTCTGCTACTCCCACTGCCTGCCGACCGGCCTCAAGGAACATCCCCGCAACAAGTCCGACGAGGATCTGAAGTTCATTGCCGATCACGGCGGTTTCGTCGGGGTCACCATGTTCACGCCGTTTCTGAAGGCCGGTGTCAACGCCACCATCGAGGATTACGTCGAAGCGATCGTCTACATCATGAACATCGTTGGCGAGGATGCGATCGGCATTGGTACCGACTTCACCCAGGGCCAGGACGAGGCTTTCTTCGAGTGGCTGACCCACGACAAGGGCTATGCCCGCCGGCTGACCCGCTTCGGCGAAATCATCAATCCGAAGGGGATCAGGACCATCGGTGAATTTCCCAATCTCACTCAGGCGTTACTGGATCACGGGCTCTCCGAGCCGGTGGTGCGCAAGATCATGGGAGAGAACTGGGTGCGTACCTTACGCGACGTCTGGGGCGAGTAATTCACCGAGCCTGTTGCGTTCGCGGGCAAAGAACAATTTCAGAGGTAACCGATATGACCCTGACGGCACCTGAACTGCCTATCAGCGTCGACAGCGAAACCGGTGTCTGGACCACCGATGCGCTGCCGATGCTCTATGTGCCGCGGCACTTTTTCATCAATAACCACGTGGCGGTCGAGGAAGCACTGGGTATCGAGAACTACGCCCGCGTGCTTTATGACGCCGGTTACAGGTCAGCCTGGCACTGGTGCGAGAAGGAGGCCGAGCTGCATGGCATCGAGGGCGTGGCGGTCTTCGAACACTATATGCATCGACTCTCCCAGCGCGGCTGGGGTCGTTTTATCACCGAAGAGATCGATCTCGAGCGTGGAATCGCACGGGTGCGACTGGAGCACTCCTGTTTTGTCTATCAGCTTGGCAAGGTCGAGCGTCGGGTCGAGTACATGTTCACCGGCTGGTTCGCCGGGGCCATGGACCAGATTCTTGCTGCGCGTGGTAGTTCGCTGCGCACGGTAGCAAAGCAGACCCAGAGTGCGGCGGAAACCGGCTGTGAGGTCGGTTATTTCGAAGTAATGCCGAAAGCTGTATCGGCTTGACCGGCCGGTTGATCGAGGTGTGCCATGGCTTATGAAACCCTGCTCAAGCCGATCCGGATCGGCAACCTGACCATTCGCAATCGAGCGGTCAGTACTGCTCATGCCGAGGTCTATGCCACCGAGGGCGGCATGACCACCGAGCGCTACGTGCGCTACTACGAAGAGAAGGCGAAAGGTGGCTGCGGACTTTGCATCTGTGGCGGCTCTTCGCCGGTGTCGATTGACAGTCCGCAGGCGTGGTGGAGTTCAGTGAACCTGGCCACCGATCGGATCGTGCCGCATTTCCGGAATCTTGCCGATGCCGTGCATCGTCATGGTGGGAAGATCATGATCCAGATCACCCACATGGGGCGTCGTTCTCGCTGGGATGGTTTCGACTGGCCGCATCTGCTGTCGCCCTCGGGCATCCGCGAGCCGGTCCACCGGGCGACCTGCAAAACCATCGAGGAAGAGGAGATCCATCGGGTAATTGACGACTTCGCCCAGGCGGCACGTCGGGTGAAAGAGGGCGGGCTCGATGGTATTGAGCTCTCAGCGGTGCACCAGCATCTGATCGATCAGTTCTGGAGCCCCAGGGTCAACAAGCGTACCGATGAGTGGGGCGGCAGTTTCGAGAATCGCATGCGTTTCGGCATGGAGGTGCTCAAGGCCGTGCGTGCCGAGGTTGGGGACGACTTCTGTGTGGGCTTGCGCATCTGTGGCGACGAGTTTCATCCCGATGGGCTGTCGCATGAGGACATGAAAGAGATCGCCGCCTGGTATGATGCCACCGGCATGCTGGATTTCTTCGGCGTGGTGGGATCGGGGTGTGACACCCACGACACGCTCGCCAATGTCATTCCCAATATGTCCTATCCGCCCGAACCCTTCCTGCATCTGGCCGCGGGAATCAAGGAAGTGGTCTCGGTACCGGTGATCCATGCCCAGAACATCAAGGATCCGACCCAGGCCAACCGTATTCTCGAGGGGGGCCATGTCGATCTGGTGGGCATGACCCGGGCACATATCGCCGATCCGCATCTGATTGCGAAGATCAAGTCCGGCGAGCCGGACCGTATCCGTCAGTGCGTCGGTGCCAACTACTGCATCGATCGTCAGTATCAGGGACTGGATGTGCTCTGCATCCAGAATGCGGCAACCTCGCGTGAGCATATGGGTCTGCCGCACGAGATCGAGCGCAGCGATGGTCCGCCGCGGCGAGTGGTGGTGGTCGGTGGGGGCCCCGGCGGCATGGAAGCCGCGCGTGTGGCAGCCGAACGCGGGCATTCGGTGACGCTGTTCGAGATCGAGCCCCAGCTTGGTGGTCAGATCACCATCGCCGCTCGCGCGCCCAATCGCGATCAGATCGCCGGCATTACCCGCTGGTACGAGATGGAACTGGCGCGGCTGGGGGTGGAATTGAAGCTCGGTACGCGTGCCGATGACGCCATGATCCGTGACCTGCAGCCCAATGTGGTGATCCTCGCCAACGGGGGCAACTCCTTCACCGATCAGGTGCCGGAGTGGGGCGCCACCGATGGCCTGGCGGTCTCGAGCTGGGACATTCTCCGGGGCACGGTCGAGCCCGGACGCAATGTGCTGGTCTATGACACCACCTGTGAATTTGCCGGCATGTCGGTGGCGGACTACCTCGCCAGCCATGGCGCCCAGGTGGAGATCGTGACCGACGATACCAAGCCGGGCGTCGCCGTCGGTGGCACTACCTTTCCTACCTACTACCGCAGTCTCTACGAGAAGTCCGTGGTAATGACCGGTGATATGGCCCTGCACAAGGTTTACCGCGAAGGAGAATCGCTGGTGGCACTGCTGGAGAACGAGTACACCGGCGAACAGGAAGAGCGGGTGATTGATCAGGTGGTGATCGAAAACGGTGTGCGTCCTGACGAAACGCTCTACTACGCATTGAAGCCTCGCTCGCGCAATCATGGTCAGCTGGATCTGGAAGCCTTTTATGCGGCCCGGCCGCAGCCATGCCTGGCGCATGATGACGGGGATTATGCGCTGTTTCGGATCGGGGATTGCGTGTCGCCGAGGAATACGCATGCGGCGATCTATGATGCGCTTCGCCTCTGCAAGGACCTGTAGGAAAGCTATTGCGCTCGGTCATGCAGTGTTGAAGGCCGGCTCACGATACTCATGGACACATCAGTCCACTGCACTCGTTCGCCGGCCTTCGCCTTGCCTGACCTTCGCTCATGACGCTTTCTCGGCGTAGCACCATGAACCGAGGGAGAAGATGCCATGGACCCACTACTCTCCGTTTTGATTTTGGCAGCGCTGGCCATGGGGGCACTGGGGGCCTGGCGGCGCATCCGCCTGTGGCGCCAGGGACGCCCGGCATCGGTCAACCTGCTGCAGGGCATGTTGCGCATGCCGCGGCGCTATCTGGTCGATCTGCACCACGTGGTAGCGCGTGATCGCTATATTGCCCACACCCATGTCGCCACTGCAGGCGGTTTCGTGGCGGCCATGGCATTGGCGATCGTGGTTCATGTGCTGGGATTCGAGAATGCCATCATGGCCGGCCTGCTGGGGCTCGCCAGTCTCGCCATGTTCGTGGGCACCCTGTTCGTGGCGCGCCGGCGCGTGAGACCGCCGGCGCGCCTGTCGAAGGGCGCCTGGCAGCGCCTGCCGAAAAGCCTGATGGCCTTCTCGTTCGGCATGCTGATGGTCAGCCTGCCACTCGGGGGCCTGATACCGGAAGGGGCGGTCAGTGCCCTGACGAGTCTGGTGCTGGGGATACTGGTCGGCTGGGGTCTGCTGGAGCTGCTGGTCGGCATGGGCTGGGGCGGGCCGATGAAACATGCCTTCGCCGGCGCGTCGCATCTGGCCTTTCACCGGCGCCCGGAGCGTTTTACCGATGTCAGTGGTGAGAGCCGGCACCCCGGCAGTCGCTCCACGGCGCTACTGCCACTCGATCTTGATGGCGAACAGACACAGGGCAGCGAACACCCCATGGGGGTCGGCCGGCCCGGTGATTTCAACTGGCAGCAGTTGCTGGGGTTCGATGCCTGTGTACAGTGCGGACGCTGCGAGGCGGCCTGTCCGGCTCATGCCGCCGGACAGCCGCTCAATCCAAAGAAGCTGATCCAGGACATGGTGGTTGGCATGGCCGGGGGCAGTGATGCGCACTACGCCGGTACGCCTCATACGGGGCATACCACTGGCGAGCACGGCGGGGCCCCCGGAGAGCGGATCGTACCGCAGCTGGTTGAGCCGGAGACGTTATGGTCGTGTACCACCTGCCGTGCCTGCGTCGAGGAGTGCCCGATGATGATCGAGCATGTCGATGCCGTGGTCGACATGAGACGCTTTCTGACCCTGGAAGAGGGTGCCACGCCGGAAAAGGGCGCCGTGGCACTGGATAATCTGATTGCCACTGACAATCCCGGTGGGTTCGATAACGCCAGCCGGCTCGACTGGGCCGCCGATCTCGAGTTGCCACGCATTCGGGAGCGGCCGGAGGGTGTGGATGTGCTGCTGTGGCTGGGGGATGGCGCCTTCGATATGCGCAATCAGCGTACCCTGCGCTCGCTGATCACCGTGATGCGGGCTGCCGGGGTCGATTTTGCCGTGGTCGGTGAAGAGGAACGCGACAGCGGCGATCTCGCCCGTCGCCTGGGCGATGAGGCCACCTTCCAGCAACTGGCGCAACAGAATATTGCCACGCTGTCGCAGTATCGCTTTGAACGCATCGTCACCTGTGATCCGCACAGTTTCCATGTACTGGGACGCGAATATCCCGATTTCGGTGGCCATTACCGGGTGCTGCATCACTCCGGGCTGCTGGCCGAGCTGATCGATGACCAGCGGCTACGGCTGGCGCCGGCGGTCAGCGGTTCGTCGCTGACCTGGCACGATCCCTGTTATCTGGGCCGCTACAACGGCGAGTTCGAGGCACCGCGTCGCGTACTGCGGGCACTGGGCATGGAGGTGCGTGAAATGGCACGTTCCGGCTACCGTTCGCGTTGCTGTGGCGGTGGCGGTGGCGCGGCGCTGACCGATGTGCCCGGCAAGCAGCGCATCTCCGACATGCGCATGGGCGATGCCCGCGATACCGGAGCTGAGGTCGTGGCCGTGGGGTGTCCGCAGTGCACCGCCATGCTGGAAGGTGTGGTCGAGCCCGGGCCACAGGTACTGGATCTGGCCGAACTGGTGGCTCGGGCGCTGGTGGTTGAAGAGAGCAATTCATCGACTCTGCGTGAACCGCAGGAGGAGATGTCGGCATGAACAGTAATATCATCGTACGTCGGGATCCGCGTGCCGAACGGATTCGGCGTAATCGGCTGCATCCCCGCCATCACGAGTTCTGCCAGCCGGCGGCGCGCTGGATGGGGCCGAATGGGGTGATGCGACGTAATCCGCATGTTACGGCAGCGATCGGTCCGAACGGTCTCAGGCGACTCGATCGTAGTGGCGCGACGGTCACCGCAGGCGCGTCGTCGCACAGCGTGAATGACGAACGCCACGATCAGCGGCGCCAGGTCACCCTTGAGTCGCCGGCCTTTCTGGTGGCGGTGGTACCCGAATGTCCGGAAGGACGGCTCTCTTCCCATGACCGTGATCTTCTGGGACTGGCGCGGCAGATCGCCGATCGTGATCCCGCCAGTCCTGGTGCCGTGCTGGCGATCACTTTCGATCACAATGCCCCGGAGCTGGCTGACGCCGGGGCCGATCGCTGGCTGGCGCTTGATGATGACGGCTATGCCGGCTACAGCCCGGAGTCCCGGTTAACTGCACTGGAGACCGTGGAACGCTGCTGGTCGCCCCATCACTGGCTGCTGCCGGATGGTCCGGCCGTTGGCAGCGACCTGGGGCGGCGGCTGGCGGTACGGCTGGCCCAGCGCAATTCGGCCGGTGAGGAGGCACGTGCGGCGACCCGGGTCTGGCAGGTCGACAAGGGGTACTGCCTCTGTCGTGGCGGTGGCGGGCATCAGGATATTCGCCGGCCGCTGCCGCATGTAGTACTGGCGCTGACAGAGTGTGCCGAGCCGGTCAGTGACACGAGACACGAGGCCAGAGTGGTCACGCTGGATACTACGCCGGTACCGTCGATCCGGCGGGTGACCGATCATGGTCGTGTGGCCGTCGATCCGTCGCGGATCGCCCTCGACCAGGCCCCCTTCATTCTGGCTGGCGGGCGCGGTATCGGTGACTGGGCAGGCTTTCACGAGACCGCCAGATTGCTGGGCGCTGCCGAAGGGGCCTCCAGGGTAGCGGTTGATGACGGCTACATGCCGCGAGCACGTCAGGTCGGGGCCACGGGCACCTTTGTCACGGCCGGTTGCTACATCGCCGTGGGTATCTCCGGTGCGGTACAGCATCTGCAGGGTATCGAGCGCTGTCAGCGGGTCGTGGCGATCAACAGCGACCCCGGCTGTGACATGGTCAGGCGCGCCGATCTGGCACTGATCGGCGACGGTGATGCAATTCTCGCGGCGCTGGCAGTGCGTCTCGGGGCGAGTCAGCAAGAGGAGTATCACCATGACGTCGCCTGAGGTACGGGTACTGGTCTCCAGCGGGCGTCATCCCGTCTCCGGACGCTCGGGGGCGGCGCAGGAAGATGCCCGGGCATTGGAGATGGCGCTGGCCCTGGCAGGCGAGCGGGTCTCGTTGCTGCATGCCGGTGATCCGGAAGATACGTCCCTGCGTTACTACCTGGGGATGTTTCATGATGTACCGGATCTGCCCGCTGTGGGTAATGCCGGTCAGCTTGAACTGCTCTCCATGACTGCATCATCGGATGCCTCACCGCTGTTGGCCGAGCGATTGCGTCACACAGGCGCTTCACTGGTGATGACCGGCATGCGCTCGGAAATTGGTGAAGGGTCAGGATTATTGCCCTATTTGCTGGCCGAGCAGCTGGGATGGAATCTGGTCGCGGGTGTCGCGACCATCGAGCAGTGCGATGAGGAGGGCGTTACCGTGCTGCAGGCGTTGCCGCAGGGGCAGCGGCGACGGCTGAGTGTTCGTCTGCCTTGTATCATTACCGTTGATCGGGCTGCACCGGCACCGCGTCAGAGTGCGCATGGGCCGGCAAGGCGCGGGCGGATTCGGGTAATCGAGCCCGATGCGGCTACGGCGCAGCCTGATCTGCTACGCAGTCAGTGGCAGTTCGAACCGGCCCGGGTGCGGCCAAAGCGGCTGAAGGTGATCAAAAGCGGTTCTGCGCGGGAACGCATGCGTGCGGCATCCTCGACCGGCAGTGGTGGCAGTGGGCAGGTCATGACCGAGCTGACGCCGGATGCGGCAGCCGAAGAACTGATCCGTTATCTCAGAGCCGAGCGGATGATCCAGTAAACCCGGGTGTAGCCTTCATGCCTGGTCTGCAGACCAGGGGGTATCTCCTGGCCATCTGTTGCAAAAGGAAGGCAATCCAGGCGCTTGTGACAGAAAATGAAGGTAACGTGCGGACTTGTCACCAAAAGGACACGCTGGTATAGCATCGTCTCAGCACCTCTTGATGACATGGGGAGTTCCAATGCGCCAACCCATGGTGTTACGTCTGCACGCTTCCGGTATTCCGATTGACTGGCTGACGCTTGAAGAGGCTGCCGTGCTGATGTCACGGCCGTCGGAGGGGGGGCTGGTCTGGTCGGATGGCGAGGGTGCGCATCGCCTGCATGGCGGTACCAGCTCGCTGACCGGTCGGCAATCCTATATCGATATCCCCGAAGTGCTGGGGGTATCGCCACCCACCCATGCCATGCTTGCCTTTGAACATACCGGCTTCAATCGTGTGCTGTGCAAGTATCGGGAAGGTTTGTGCTGTGCCTATTGCGGTGATCTGCTGACGCGTCAGGCGCTGACCATCGATCATATCCTGCCACGCTCCCGCGGGGGGCGGCTCTCCATGCTCAATGCCGTGGCCTGCTGTCAGCGTTGCAACAGTCTCAAGGGCAATCGCACTCCTGAAGAGGCGGGTATGGCGCTACTGCTCAAGCCGTTCGTGCCGACCATGGCAGAAGTGCTCTACATGACCCGGCCGCGGTACATGACCCCGCGTCAGCTCTGGTATCTCAAGGCACAGTTTCGCAACGCCTCGTTGCGGGACTATCTCAGCGAGGCCCTGGCGGCCTGATGTCAGGGACCGGTCGACGCAACCGGCTGCTCAGTAATCCAGCAGCCGCTGCATCCGCTTATCGAGCCTGACGCCTCCCAGCAAGACCCTTGCCGGGTCGACAACTTCAAATTTTCCCTTGTGATAGCGCCTGGCATGGTGCTGATCAAAGATCACGATGGGGGTGAGATCGCTGCGAGCATGCTCTGGCAGAATCAGCGGCGTGAGGTTATCCAGAATCAGGTGACTGCCATCATCGCGGCGATAGCGCAATACGGCATGGTAACTCGGCGTGAGCTGGTCTTCTGCGGCCATCAGATCCATCCGGTCGGGGGGGACGCCTGCCTGACGCAGGATCTGATACTTGGCCAGGGCAAAATCTTCACAGTCACCAGCGTTATCCCGAATCAGGCGATCGAAGCCCTTCCATTCATCCCGGGTGTCCGGTGTCTGGCGAGCAGCGTTGTTGATGACACGATTGACGTAGGCGAGCTGTTCAAGCCCCTTCAACTGACTGGCTCTTGCCACGAAATCCCCACGACTCAGGGTGACCGCCGAGGCGGAAGTATCGTCCCAGTAAGTAAAGGCATGAGCCGGCAGTACCCACAGCATCAGCAGGCTGAACAGCAGAGCACCCATGCAATGGTATGTCGTGCGACAGCGTCTGAGCAGGCGTGACCAGCGCGCGAACTCGATCATGACAGACTCCGTTCGGGATATCGGGCCTGATGCTACGGCACTGTCGCGCGCTCGAAGGTCTGATCAGATGGTGATTCGACGGTTATTTCTCCTGTGGTGCTGCTTCGCGCTTCAGCGATGGGACGGGATGTACATCACTCAATGCCGAGTGAGTAGTGCCTCGGTGGGGAATGACACTGAAACTGCCATCCGTTTCCAGCACGACTGCCGCGATCGCTTCGATGTCGGCATGACCCTGTTCGCGAATGGCTGCACGAATTTCGGCCTCGACGACGCGTTCTCGACGCATGATGTCATGACGATAGGTGCCTGCTTCGAGTAGCAGCGCCGGTTCGGCCTTGATCAGTCGACGCATGAAAGGGGAGCGCACCGAGGTAAAGGTAATGGCGAATTGCAATAGCACCAGCACGCATAGTGCCACGATGCTCTGTAGCAGACTGACACTGGAGGACATCAGGGCGCTGGCAAGTACCGACCCGAGGGCAATGGTGACGACGAAATCAAAGGCATTCCATTTCGACAGGGTGCGCTTGCCGGAAAGACGCAGTACCACAATAAGCGCCAGGTAGGTGAGGATACCGACAATCAAGACATGCCCGATTGACTGCATGAGGTGCTCCAGAATAACAGGGTTGGGTGTCCCTCCAGCATAGAAACTTCCCGGTGATCAGCCACCCTGCCATGGGTCATGACCTGGTTGCGACATGTTTGCAACCGGCGCCGTCATTGACCTGCACGCCGATTGTGGTGCTGAAGAAAGCGCGTTATCCTGGCGGAACAAGGCTATCCTGCGCGCGAGATTATTCGTGCGCGATAACAATATCCTGCCATGCTGGAGGGCCTGCCATGATGATGGCCGAACTCATCGACCAAACCGATTTTCGTCATCGCCTGAGTGCGCTGGGCGTCACCATTCATTCGGACGCTTCGCCCATGTGCGCAGCGCGCCTGGCCGCACGTTGTCATCAGGCACAGGGTGTAGAAGGACTGGATGCGCTGGTACGTGAACTGATGGGCAAGCGTGACGTCATGCTGCCATGCGTTCGCGAGGCCATCGAGGCGCATCTGATACCAGTACTGGGGAATTCGCCCGGTAGTCACTGAAAGCGGTGTCGGGCTATGGCTCGTAAGCACGCGTTCCTGTCATGCTGCCCCGGTTCCAATGACCGGGGCAGTGTCGTTTCAGCAGGCTGAAACCCTGCTGTCTGCTGCTAACCTCTGGCCAGCGATAGTGCCGGCTCCTCCGGTATGCTTTCATTGGCCTCTTCACCTGTCAGATGGGTGAGCATCCGCTCGCCATACCACTGCAGGAAATCGATCACGCCGAACTCGAAGGTCGGTGAATAGGGTCCGGGGCGATACGCCATGGAATTGATGCCGCGCTGATTCTCCTCGGCCAGTCGACGGTCCTGATCATTGGTGGCATCCCATACGGCGCGTAGTCGCTCGGGGTCATAGTCGGTCCCCTCTACAGCATCACCACGTACGATCCATTTGGTCGTGACCAGAGTTCGCTGGGGCCCCAGCGGCAGCACTCGGAAGGTGATCAGATGATCGCCGAGACAGTGGTTCCACGAGTTGGGCAGATGAAGGATACGTAGTGAGCCAAGATCCGGCGTAGTGAGACTTCCCATCAGCTTCTGACAGCCCACCTTGCCATCCGGCGTCATTGACACGATGCCATCGATCAGTGGTGTGCGAGTGAGGCGATTGCGACGATCCAGCCGAGTCAGCTGCCATGGGATGTTGCATGCCTCCCAGGTGGCCTGCTGACGCTTGACCAGCTCTCGGTAGGCATCACTGGCACGGGGGTCATCGGTATCGTCGAATTCCTGCAGCGAGGCGAGAAGCTCCGGATGGGCACCACTGCAGTGATAGCATTCGCGGTTGTTTTCGATGACCAGCTTCCAGTTGGCTTCCTCGACGATATCGGATTGCACGGCAACTCTGGCGTTGTCCATTTCATAGAGCGCCATGTAGTGCTCGAGTGTGGTCAGGAAGTCGTCAAGCGGTGGTGGTGTCTCGGCCAGACAGACAAATACGAACCCCCCGGCTTCACGCACGTGAAGCGGCTGCAGGCCATAGGCGCTCAGATCGAAGTCGTCTCCCATATCCTGGCCGGCAAACAGCAGGCGTCCATCAAGTTCATAGGTCCACTGGTGGTAGGGGCAGACCAGTTTGGCGACCTTGCCTTTTTCGTGTAGACAGAGCCGTGAGCCGCGATGGCGACAAACATTATGGAAACCATGGAGTGTGCCATCACCGCCGCGCACGATAACGATCGGATTGTCACCGATGTCGAGGGTGACGAAATTGCCCTTCTTCGGCATTTCGCAGCCCATGGCGGCGAACAGCCATTCGCTTTTGAACAGGGTTTCCATTTCCAGTTCGAACACGCGCTGATCGTTGTAGAACGGCTGCTCCAGAGAGAGCCGAGGATCGCGTCGGCTGAGCATGTCATATACGGCATAACGGGTCTGCTGGCGGACATCATCTTCCGGCAGGCGGACAAGCGAGTGCATGGTATTCCCTCCCATGGCACGGCAGTAAGAACAATGATGCGCTCATCGGCATCGATGTGACTTGAGTCTGCGCCGGAAAGGGGCCGAAGGGTTGTCCGCTCGCGACGCCCTCTGATGCGAAACCGACGCTTTGGAAGACCCTGCCGAATGTGACTGGTGAGAACGACTAACTGCGTGTCGTGAATGGGAAAGTCATCGCTGACAAGTGGCTCGACAATCGATCTCATGATCTCCCGCGGGAGATGCTGCCATACCGGCTGTCACGTGAAAGCCGGTTCATCCGTATCGATATCGCGCTGGCAGGGGGACGACCATGTCCGAAGCGTTTCTCAATCCGGTCAACACCCAGACCTGGACCAACGGTCGCCACGAGGTGCGCTGTGTCAAGGTCATCCAGGAGACGCGTGACGTACGCACCTTCTGTTTCATGGCCGAGCAGCCGGTGATGTTCTTTTTCAAGCCGGGGCAGTTCGTGACGCTTGAACTCGACATCGGCGGGCGTCAGATCATGCGCTCTTACACCATATCCAGTGCACCCTCGGTGCCCTACAGCTTTTCGATCACCGTCAAGCGGCTACCCGACGGTGAGGTCTCGAACTGGCTGCATGACAATTTCGGTGAAGGCGACCGCCTGGTGGTGCATGGTCCGGTGGGTGGGTTCAACGCCATCGATCACCCCTCGGAAAAGGTGCTGTACCTCTCCGGTGGTGTCGGTATCACGCCGCTGATGTCGATGACCCGCTGGTTCTTTGACACCAATGCCAATGTCGATATTGCCTTCGTACACAGTGCCCGGACGCCGGCGGATGTGATCTATGCCCGGGAGCTGGAACACATGGCATCGCGCATTCCCGAGTTCGATCTGCACATTGTCTGTGAGCGCCGTGAGATCGGGCAGAGCTGGGCCGGCTACCGGGGCTTTCTGACCCGGCAGCTGCTGGAACTGATAGCCCCTGATTACCTTGAACGCGAGATTTTCTGCTGCGGTCCCGAGCCTTACATGAAAGCCGTGCGCGGTATCCTGAGCGATCAGGGATTCGACATGTCGCATTACCATGAAGAGTCCTTTGGCGCCACGCCGGCATCGGTCCGTGAGGATGCGCTGGAGTGGTCCGAAGCCGCCGAGGCACAGGCCGAGGAAGTCGATCGGGCTGATCTGATTCCGATCGAGTTTGCTGAAAGCGGGCGCAGTATCCGGGTGGGCGATAACGATACCATTCACGCTGCCGCCGCGCGGCTCGGCCTGCATATCCCCAAGGCCTGTGGCATGGGCATCTGTGGGACCTGCCGGGTCATGATGCTCGAAGGTGAAGTCGAGATGGAGCACAACGGCGGCATAACTGAAGATGACGAAGCTGAAGGGTATATTCTGTCCTGCTGTTCACGACCGAAAGGGCGGGTGGTCATCGACTATTGAGTCCGAACCATATTGACCGATTCGGTCAGTGTCATTGGGGCGGTGATTTGCGGCACTATTCGAAACCATTGGACGACCTTCCTCGGGAGAACAAGACATGGTGACGGATGAGTGTCGCTGCCGCTGGGCGCAGGGCAATGCGCTGCTGGCCGAGTATCACGATCATGAGTGGGGCGTGCCGGAATACGATGATCGTGCCCTATGGGAAAAGCTGATGCTGGACGGTTTCCAGGCCGGGCTGTCGTGGCTGACCGTACTGCGCAAGCGGGAAGCCTTCCGTGAGTGCTTCGCCGGTTTCGAGCCGGAACGTGTGGCGCAATTTGAAGAGCCCGATGTTCAAAAGTTGCTCGAGGATGCACGCATCATCCGCTCACGTGCCAAGATAGAAGCGACCATCGGCAACGCTCGCGCCTATCTGGCCATGCGTGATCAGGGCGAGCCTTTTGGCGCCTTCGTCTGGCAGATGATCGGTCATCGGCCGATTCAGAACGAAGGGCCGGTACCAACACAGACAGCCCTTTCAAAAGAGCTCTCTCAGGCGCTGAAACGACGCGGTTTTCGCTTTGTCGGGCCCACCATCGTGTATGCCTGGATGCAGGCGGTAGGGATGGTCAACGATCACGCTGAACACTGCTGGCGGCGTCAGCCGGTAGCGTCAATGGCCGACCGATGCTGACATTCCGGGTTTCGGCCTGACAATGAGCGAAAGGTGCCATGGCTCGAATTCCTCCATGTTCTATGCTGCAGACAGGGGCGCACCACGGCTCCCTTCGGATAACCGAGTTAAAACCCGTACCCGCCTGTCGATGGCGCCCACGGCAAGTGGGAGGAGGTGTTACATGATGATGCAGCATGTCTGGGGACTTCTGGCCCATCCCGGCAGGGAGTGGCAGCAGATACGTGGAGAAGCGGAATCGGAGACCATTGCGCAGCATTACACTCGCCATGTGCTGCTACTGGCGGCCATACCCGTGATCTGCTCGTGGATCGGTACTACACAGTTCGGCTGGAATTTCGGTGAAGGCAAGGCCGTTACGGTGTCACCGGTTACGGCATTCTATCTGGCGATTGTCTTTTACATCATGCTTCTCGCGGCTGTCGCTCTGATGGGAAGCGTACTGCACTGGCTGGCCCATCGGTTTCCCCACCGGCCGAGTCGACGGCGCTGTATCATCTTTGCCGGTTATATTGCGACGCCGATGTTCCTCAGTGGCATTGTCGCGATTTATCCGCTGATCTGGCTGTGTCTGCTCGCCGGTACGATTGGCCTGTGCTACACAGGCTGGCTCCTCTATCAGGGGGTACCGGGTTTCTTCAGTGTCAATGCACGCGATGCCGGCATCGTTTCAGTATCCACTCTGGGTATCGGTGTACTGGTGCTTGAGGCGCTGCTGGCGGCCACGGTGGTGCTCTGGGGATATGGTCCGGATCTTTTCTGATGATTAGCGGTATGTTGCGGTTCGCGGCCACCTTCGGGTGGCCGTTTTTGTTTCCGCCACGCTCGTGGCTGCGTCAATGACCTGTCCGAAAACGACAACTACGACAAATGGCCAGGTTCCTGCTTGTCGGGTGGGTTGGACACTGACGAGTGGAGCGTCGTATCGGCTGCTGAAGCATGCAGATCATACGGGTACGCCTTTACGGCGCTGTTGGCGTATCGGGTCCCAATGCGCCTGACATATCAGCAGAGGAGTGAACCTCATGGCTTCAGCAGATAATCGCGGTGTTGTGTATCGAGGTGCCGGCAAGGTGGCGGTTGAAGATATTGCTTTCCCGGAACTGGCACTGGGTAATCGCAAGTGTGAGCATGGTGTCATTCTCAAGGTGCTGACCACCAATATCTGCGGCAGCGATCAGCATATGGTGCGTGGCCGTACGACGGCTCCCGAGGGGCTCGTGCTGGGTCACGAAATTACCGGAGAAGTCATCGAGTGTGGCCGTGATGTCGAATTCGTCAAACAGGGGGATGTTGTCTCCGTTCCTTTCAATGTCGCCTGTGGTCGCTGTCGCAACTGCCGTCGGGGCGATACGCACATCTGTCTCAATGTGAATCCTGCTCGACCCGGTGGCGCCTACGGCTATGTCGATATGGGGGGATGGGTCGGCGGTCAGGCCGAGTATGTCATGGTGCCTTATGCCGATTTCCAGCTGCTGGTCTTTCCCGACAGGGAACAGGCCATGGAAAAGATCCTCGATCTGACCATGCTGACGGATATCTTTCCGACCGGTTTTCATGGCTGTCTGACGGCCGGGGTGCAGCCGGGCTCTACCGTGTATATCGCAGGCGCCGGACCGGTGGGGTTGGCGGCGGCGGCTTCTGCGCGGTTGCTGGGGGCCGCCTGTGTCATTGTCGGCGACATGAAACCGCAACGTCTTGAACAGGCGCGCAGCTTCGGTTGTGAACCCCTGGATCTGCGCCAGGATGCCAGTATGCCGGAATTGATCGAATCGATTCTGGGGGTCCCGGAAGTGGATGCGGCAGTGGATGCTGTCGGCTTTGAAGCCAATTGTCATGGGCACAATCATGCCCATGAGCAGCCTGCCACGGTACTCAATGCGGCGATGGAAATTACCCAGGCCGGCGGCCGGGTCGGTATTCCGGGGCTCTATGTTACCGAGGATCCGGGGGCTTCCAGCGAGGACGCGAAGCACGGCAATCTGTCGATGAAATTCGGTCTGGGCTGGGCCAAGGCCATGTCTTTTCATACCGGCCAGACACCCGCGATGCGCTATCAGCGACAGCTGATGCAGGCCGTTTTGCATGGCAGGGTGGAAATCGGCAAGGCCGTGAACGCTACGCCGATCAGTCTTGAGCAAGCGCCAAAGGGCTATGCTGATTTCGATAGCGGTGTGGCCAAAAAATTCGTGATTGACCCGCACGGCATACTGAACACCTGATCGGCGGAGACGCTTTTGCGTCTGCCTGCTCAGGAGGTCGTTCAGCACATTGGCACAGTGCCTGGCGTGCTGCATCACTATGGTAATCGCCCTGACATATACCTCCGAGACGCCAGGGCACACCCGAGGCCGGGGA